>CAVQFA010000004.1:0-85178 GCA_963711735.1 Candidatus Gottesmanbacteria bacterium
TACGGGACGACCTCGTGAGTCTCCCGGCCCACCCAGAGCGCACTCGGCCGAGTTGCCCTGGGTCTCACCCGGCTGCACGACGACGTAGCCGTGTGAGAACACCGGGACGATCCGAGCCTGAGGGCCCGCAACGCCCTGTTCACCCTGAGGTCCCGCCGGGCCGGTCAGCCCACGAGGACCGACGGGCCCACGGGCCCCGTCGTCACCCTTCGGCCCACGCGGGCCGGTGACCACGCCCCCACCCACAGTGACCACCGAGGGCAGGGCGTTGGGAGCCAGCTTGGCCTTGGTGACCGCTCCGGGGGCGATCGTGCGCGCCGTGACGGCGCTGGTGGCGAGATCCCGGCTACTGATGAAGCGGCTGGCGGCGGTCGCCGTTCCTCCAAGGGCTACGGCCAGCGCCAAGAGCGAGATCAGTAGGGCGGGTGATGGGCGCTTCACGTCGTGTCCTGTCTTGGGCCCAAGTGATGCCTGGGACAACGAGCCTCTGTCCTTGGGGCAGGCGGCGGAATCCGGGCTCGCACTGGCCCGGCGGGGGCAACCACTGAACCGGACTGCGGGAAACCGCCAAATCTTGCGACAGTCGCCCCGCCTGCTCTGCCGGGCGGTGACCCTTGAGGGGGGACTCGCACTAGTCGAGCCGTCCGTAAGTACGGATTAAGAGAACTGGGAGGATTGCGCCGTGTCGTTCACGCTCAGGAACCTCAAGGAGGATCTGGAGGACGTCGGCTCCAGGTTCGACGGCGCGCCGGACCTGGAGTTCCGCTTGGCGACCGAGGCGCTGCGAGCTGAGAAATCCGGCCTTAGCTACCGGCGCCGTCCCGCCCGGCTATCGCTTTCCGTACGGCCACACGCACAAGAAGCAAGAGGAGGTGTACGTGGTCCTGCGCGGGAGCGGGCGGCTGAAGGTCAACGACGAGATCGTCGAGCTCAAGGAATGGGACGCGGTGCGCGTCCCGCCCGGTACGTGGCGAGGCTACGAGGCCGGGCCGGAGCCTCGAGATCCTCGTCATCGGCGCGCCCGATCTCGGCGAGGCTCAGCGCGAACGTCGATGGCCAGCGCGACTGGTGGGCTGACTGGTAGGGCTGTCCGGAAGTCTTGATCGTTAGGCCGCGAGTCGGAGGTCGGGCTCGCAGCCGGCGATCTTCGCGAGGACCTGGTTGAGGTCGTTGCGGGTGAAGGTCCAGTCGAACGGGCGGGCGATCGTCCGGTAGTGCTCGGCGAACGTGGTCAGTCGGTCGGTCAGCGCCTGGGGGCTGCGGGCGTCCGGCATGCATCTGCGCGGTAATCGACCACCTGGCGCCGCCCTGGGCCGCCGAACGGGCCAAAGCGAGCCACCGGGTCCTCGGTGCGGAGGAGACCCCCGGGGAGCCCTACGGTGGAGTGTCGCTCCTCCACCGTGCCGTCGCCCCGCTGTGACCCGACAGCGGCCATCCTTGCCGGCGGGGCTGGGACTCGACCCGGCGTGCGGCGCTGTGCCCTGCGCCGCCCCTATGAGGGTATGCCTCCCATGGAGCGGGCGCCAGGCCACCTTGCTCTCAGGCGAGGCCGAGCTTCACCATCTCGTCGATGAGGGCCGCGGTCTCCACTCGGTAGGCGCGGCTTCTGAGGCGAACTCGGCCGTTCACTTCGAGAACACACCGCGGGTGCGGAGGCGGGTGCATATGGATCCCGATATGGCGCGCCTGCCGTCCGGAGACACGGCAACGGCATGACCCAGCCGGTATGCCCCTTCAGCGTCCTCACCTCCCGACCGGTCTCCAGATCCCAGACCTTGAGAGTATTATCACGAGATCCCGATATGGCGCGCCTGCCATCCGGAGACACGGCAACGGCCCTGACCCAGTCGGTATGCCCCTTCAGCGTCCTCACCTCCCGACCGGTCTCTAGATCCCAGACCTTGAGAGTATTATCACCAGATCCCGATATTGCGCGCCTGCCGTCCGGAGACACGGCAACGGCCCTGACCCCGTCGGTATGCCCCACCAGTGTCCTCACCTCCCGACCGGTCTCCAGGTCCCAGACCTTGAGGGTATTATCATCGGATCCCGATATGGCGCGCCTGCCGTCCGGAGACACGGCAACGGCCTTGACCCCGCCGGTATGTCCCTTCAGCGTCCTCAGCTCCCGACCGGTCTCCAGGTCCCAGACCTTGAGAGTATTATCACCAGATCCCGATATTGCGCGCCTGCCGTCCAGAGACACAGCAACGGCCCTGACCACACCGGTATGCCCTTCCAGCGTCCTCAGCTCCCGGCCGGTCTCCAGATCCCAGACCTTGAGAGTATTATCACTGGATCCCGATACGGCGCGCCTGCCGTCCGGAGACACGGCAACGGCCCTGACCCCGTCGGTATGCCCCACCAGTGTCCTCACCTCCCGACCGGTCTCCAGGTCCCAGACCTTGAGGGTATTATCATTGGATCCCGATATTGCGCGCCTGCCGTCCGGAGACACAGCAACGGCCATGACCCAGCCGGTATGTCCCTTCAGCGTCCTCACCTCCCGGCCGGTCTCCAGGTCCCAGACCTTGAGAGTGTTATCATCAGATCCCGATACGGCGCGCCTGCCGTCCGGAGACACGGCAACGGCCCTGACCGCACCGGTATGCCCCTCCAGCGTCCTCAACTCCCGGCCAGTCTCCAGGTCCCAGACCTTGAGAGTGTTATCATCAGATCCCGATACGGCGCGCCTGCCGTCCGGAGACACGGCAACGGCCCTGACCCCGCCGGTATGCCCCTGCAGCGTCCTGATCAAAGGCCCTCCGGGAGGTGTCAGGCTTTCGGTTATTGGACGAAGCCAGGGATGAGAGATCTTCGAAGGCATCTTTTCAATTAGAGACTGAATAGAGGGCTCCTGCCTCCCCATAAGCCGCCCGGCGAGCTGGCCGGGAAGCTGCCCTGGGTCCCGGAATAGAACGTGGGCAGAGAGCCTGATTGCGCCCTGAATGAGCCTCAGATCCTCCTGAATGTTCAGGGGATCATAATCGGAAAGCAAAGATGGAACATCAGTTGCCTGCAGCTTGGCCTGCATCCAGTCGTAATCCAGGAGAAGCGCTCTAAGCTCATCCAGCCTATTGGCCTGGAAAAGATGGTAGGCCAGATGCTGGAAGAAGTAGCCGTCGTTGGGTTCTGTGGACCAGCTTCCATTTGTCTTCTGGCGATAGGCATCTAGAAGCATAACATGAATTGCCCGGGGGTCAGGACAGGTTGCCCTCAAGAAGTCGTGCTGCAGATCGTGCAGCTCGATTTTAGCACGTTCATTCTCGATATTTCTCTTCAGGAGGGACTTTCGATCCAGCACTACAAGCAGCTTCCTTCCGTCTCTTTCCTTCAGCCTTTGAGACCACAGGGTCAGAACTGCCGCCTCTGGTATGATCTTGTCCGGCGGAAAGACGGCCAGCTCGCTGTAGCACTCCTTCTCCAGTGGAGACAGTCTATCGAAGCTGACCTTGATGGACTTCATCACGCTCCGCTGTTCGTGATCCATGAACTCCAGGTCTGCGTCCTTAAGGGCATCGACAAGATCACTCCATGGCACCCCGTCTCTAATCTGCGCTCCGCAGAGGGCCAAAGCTAGAGGTAATCTTCCGCATTCGTGTATGACTTCCTGAGCTTGGGAAGGTAGAGCGGCCGCATCAAGGCCTGCCCAGTCCGCGAGCAGCTTCTTCGATTCTTCTGGGCTGAGCAGCCCGAGAGGATACTCCCTGGCGGCAAGATCGGTTATGATGCTCGCGTTTCGTGTCGTGATAAGTATCCTGGCCCTGGGGCCTAGGCCGCTCAATAACTCCTGGACATCGGATGTGGCCCATACATCATCCAGAATGACGAGACAGGTTTTATCGGCCAGAAGGCTGCTAAGAAAGCTTCGGCCATCGCCAGAATTCTCGAAGCCATGGGGCTCGTTGTCGATCATCCTGGCCAACTCCGCCTGCTTTTGGGCAATCTTGGGATCGATACCCAGAGTCAGCCAGAATATTCCGTCCTGGAAATAGCGCCGAACATCCGCGTCCCTGGCTAAAGCCGCAGCCAGGACTGATTTGCCAATACCTCCCATGCCATACACCCCGAGCCTTAGAAAAGTTCATTAAAACTTAAGATCATATTTGATAATACTCAAATCGCAATATTGAAAAAGTCATAACTATATACAAACAGGACTCAAAAGGTTTGGAGCTTTTCACTTCTAATGTCTTTGTCTCAGGAATGCGGGGATGTCGAACTCATCCTCCTCCGGAGGCAGATCATCAGCCGGAAATGATTGGGTGACCGTTGTAGATGATTGTACGGGCTGCTGATTACCGTGTGATTTGACTTGTTGCCCATATTGATTTTGAGATCCCTGTGGCATTTGCTGAACATTTCCTAAATCCCTGTACGAAGGCCTGCCGGAAAGCTCTTTCAGGCGTTTCTTTGTTTCATCAAAACCTGTTGCTATGACGGTAATTTTTACCTGATCGACAAGGTTTTCGTCAATTGTCGCGCCAAAAATGATATTTGCATCAGGATCTACCGCGGATGCGATTTGCTTTGCCGCTTCATCTACCTCTGACATCGTCAGGTCGCTTCCGCCCGTTATATTGAATAACACTCCTTTTGCTCCTTCTATGGATATCTCCAGAAGCGGTGAAGAGATCGCCGTCCTTGCCGCAGTTGACGCCCTGTTCTCCCCTACGCCCGTTCCGATACCCATAAGTGATGATCCGGCATTTGTCATGATGGTCCGGACATCCGCGAAATCTACATTGATGAGTCCGGGCATCGTTATAAGATCCGATATGCCCTGCACTCCCTGTCCGAGCACTGAATCCGTTATGCGAAATGCCTCCAGAAGTGTCATTTTTTTATCAATGACATCCAAAAGCCGTTGATTTGGAATGACAATGAGCGTGTCTACTTTATCCTTAAGTTCCATAATACCCTCTTCAGCATTCACCATTCTTCTTGCCCCCTCAAAATGAAACGGTTTGGTGACAACCGCTACTGTCAAAGCTCCCGTATCTTTTGCAAGCTGTGCGATAATCGGTGTTGCACCCGTTCCTGTTCCTCCGCCTTCTCCGCATGTGAGAAATACCATGTCCGAATCATGCAGAAATTCCTTGATTTTTTCCTTTGATTCTTCTGCCGCCTGTTTTCCGATCTCGGGATTTCCGCCGGCTCCGAGCCCGCGTGTTAAATTATCACCGATCTGAATTTTATTGGGTGCCTGGGACAATAGAAGTGCCTGTGCATCAGTGTTTATTCCGACGAAATCGACACCTGCAATCTGATTTAAGGAAATCATGGAATTGATGGCGTTGCATCCACCGCCTCCTATCCCTATAACTTTAATCTTTGCGAATTTAGCAATATCTGGTTTAATAAGCATATAAAAATTATTGGACAGTATTTTTATCCAGTATAACAATATAACACATTTGCATTATTATAGTGTTATAAGGTTATGTTGGTAGAAGTTCTGGGCAGAAGTAAATACTTTTTACGGCATTAATGACTTTACCAGATCTATAACCTTTCCCGCAATACCCTTCACCTGAATCTGATCTTTGAATTTTCCGAAATTCGAAAATAATGATACGCTTTCTCCTCTGTCAACCTTTGATCCGTAAAGAAGAAGCCCTGTGCATACTGCATAAGATGGCGTCATGATCTCATCGATCAGTCCCGAAATGTGTTTCGGAATTCCGATGTGTACCGGCATTGCTAAATTTTTTCTGGCAGCTTCTCCTGCACCTACCGTAAGAGAACCTCCTCCGGTTATAACAACACCGGACGGAGTCATGCCTCCGAATCCGCTCCGTTTAATCTCAAGTCCGACCATGGTAAAAATTTCATTCAGTCTGGGTTTGATAATCCCTTCTATCAATGTTTTTTTTGATACGGACCGCATCTCTTCAGGGAGACCTAAGCGTGATAAATCTATCTCATCATCCTTATCCCCTTTCACGACCTTCGGGAGATGTGTATCCTGCACGGGAAGGCTTGGAAAATTCTGGCTTTCTGACAGAAATAGTTTTATTTTTTCTGCACTTTCCAAAGAGATTCTTAAACCTGCTGCCAAATCCTTTGTAATATTTATGGCACCGATTGGAATGACCGATGAATATGACAAAGCCCCTTCTATAAAAACTGCAACATCCGTTGTCCCTCCGCCTATATCTATAACTACTACACCAAGCTCTTTCTCAGTATCGCTTATTGACGATGCGGCAGATGCAAGTCCGGAAAATACAATCCCTGATACTTCAACTCCCAACTCTTCGACACACTTATGTAAATTCCGTACTGCTGTGGCCCCTCCCGTTACAAGATGCGTATCTACTTCAAGACGAACGCCGCTCATACCGATCGGATCCATAATTCCTTCCTGACCGTCAACAACATAGCCGCGCGGGAGAACATGAATAATCTCCCGTGAGGACGGTAACGAAACAGCTTTCGCTGCATCAATGACCCGTCGTACGTCTGCATCAATTATCTCTTTATCAGGTTCGGAAACAGCAACAACACCATGAGAATTTATAGAGGAAATATGATTCCCCCCTACGGAAACATATGCCCTTGTTACCTGTGTACCTGCCATGCGTTCTGCTGATTCCAGAGATGATGAAATTGCTGCGGTTGCTTCCTCAATATTGACAACCTGGCCTTTCCGTATGCCTTTACTCACTACTGTGGATACACCGATCACGCGGGCTTCGTCATCTTCGGTGATGGTAGCAATAATCGTTGATATTTTTGAAGTGCCAATATCTATCCCGGAAATGATTCGGTCTCGTGCCATACGTTACATTTCGACAACTGGTTTGGCAAACCGGAGATTAATACGTGCCGGTGTTGTCCCTTTCATTCTAAACCGATTCATGATTGTTTGTAAAGTAGTGACAATACCTGGAATATCCGCGTCATGAGCAATAAATATGTCTGATTTACCCAGTTTAAATTGATAATACTCTCTATCCCGTATTGTAAGTTCTGTTATGTTTTCCCCCGCATTAAATAACGCACGGATAAGCGTAAGACCGTGAACACATTGTATATCCGTAATTTTCTGATTGACAACAATCGGCACAGTACATCCGTACAAAATCGGTTTTATATCCACTGGTTTGCTTTCCTGATAAGAAGACAAGACAAATCCTGTCTCGTCAACCATCGCATATCCGTTTTCGTAAGCAACGGATGCCATGGGAGTTTTGGAAACGAGGTCCAAAACAAGGGTACCCGGATATTTTTTATATATTTCTACTTGTGATAATTCCGGATGAGCAAAACGAATTTCATTCGCAATTGATGAAGTTGCGATAAACGGTAATAGTGTTCCTAATTTTTTTGGATCGATTGAAATTTTTATATCCGAACCGATGATTTCAATCCGGCGGATACGAAACAATGTCTGTGTTATGAGTACCAAAGAATATAATCCTGCTGCAACACAAACCAATGAAATAAAAATACGAAAAGTCCAAAGACGGTATACCCTATTCCGTAGTACGTTACTTCCTGATGTATTCATGGGATTACACTAGCTGATAAGTTTTTGAATTTGCTCAACGACACTCTCTGCTGCGTGTATAGAACGGGAAATCGAAGGGTGTTTTTCAGTTTTAACATTTGCCGTATCCAAAGATAAAACAGACTGAATAGCTTCAAGAAGCGTCTGCGAAGTTGCTTTTTCCTGGGGTAAAACTATTGCAGTACCGTAATCACTGAGAAATTCTGCGTTTTTCTGCTGTTCTTCTTTCGAACTCCATGGTAACGGTATGAGAACCGATGGTCTTCCTACAACACCCAATTCAAATACGGTGTTTGCTCCTGATCTGGCGATGACTACCCGGCAATGGTGTAAATACCACGCATGATCATCGGAATCGATATAGGAATAGACATGATACCGTTTTTGTTTTTCTTTTGAAAGAGTATTTTTAAATGCTAGGGCGTGCTCCTCCCATTTTCTGCCGACCTGATGAACGACATCAAACGTATCCGTGAGTTCCGGTACAATCTGATAAATAAGTTCATTTATGAACATCGATCCCGTTGTACCGCCGAGAATATAGATAAAATTCGAACTATTTAAAGTAGTATTTTGTATCTGTGATGGCGGTGAAAGAATGGAGCTTCTGATCGGAAGACCGGTAAATACAACCTTATTTTTCGGGAAATATCGCGCAACTGAAGTATCCACAACATACACGTTCCGCGCAAGGAGCGATATAAATCTGTTCGCTTTTCCGGAGGTAAATGTTTGTTCATGCGTGACGATAGGAATACGTAAGAAGTATGCGGCAACAGCGATGGGAACGGCTACATACCCGCCGAATGTCAGAACGACATGGGGGTGAATTTTACGAAGACGGATTATACTCTGGATGACACTTTTTACCAGTATCGCCCCTGCGATGAACCCGGAAAAAACAGAAAATTCTGTTGACCGAACTGCCTGTATAGGGAGAAATCGGACATGAAGTGTATTCATTACGCGCTCTTCTTCAGACACTACCGTATCACCCCTAAATGTATGTGTTCTTCCTGTAAAATATATCTGCCAATCAGGATATTTATTCTGCATGCATTCTATAACAGCAACTGCCGGAGAAAGATGTCCTCCTGTTATGAGAACGCGCATGCTATTCTGTTTTGACGTTTTATCCATAATCGGTATATCTGCTGATATTTAAAACAAGTCCGAATGCAGCAAGCATAACAACAAGATTTGATCCCCCGTATGATATAAGCGGTAATGGTATGCCGGTCATAGGTAGTATAGATACTATAGCACCTATATTACAGACGGATTGAAATCCAAACCAAACCATGACACCGCCTGCGATAAGTGAACCGAACCGATCTCCGGTATGCATGGAAATTCTTGCAAGCCGGTTGATAATGACGATAAAAATCAAAATAACAAACACAGACCCGACAAATCCGGTCTCTTCGGAAATGATTGCAAATATAGAATCAGTATTTGCTTCCGGCAGATATTCATATTTCTGACGGGATTTCCCAAGACCCACACCAGTTACTCCGCCTGACCCGACTGCAATCAGTGCCTGTCGTACCTGATATGAGGCGCCCTGCGGATCCGACTCCGGATTTATGAAAGACACGAGACGTTTCACCCTATATGGCGACACGAGACTTAAAACAATAATTGCCGTTATTCCAAGAGGAATCAAAATTGCCATATACCGCAAACGTGCACCGGATATAAAGTACATAAATACCGATATGCTTCCGAGAATGATTGCTGTTCCCAAATCCGGTTCCAGAACTATAAGTCCGACCATAACAGCGAGAAAAAAAAGGAATGCCACAAAATGTTTTTTTTCGGGATTGGACAACCATGCAGCAAGATAGATAACAGCAGTTAACTTTGCAAGTTCTGCTGACTGAAAAACATGTGTACCGATACGTATCCATCTGAATGCTCCGTATGCCCGCACACCAAGTCCGGGTATAAATACGGCGATTAATAACCCGATAGTTATAAAAAGGAGAGGAATCGCGAGTATCCGTATTTTTCTGTAGTCAATGAATACTCCTGCCAAGAAGACCGTTATTCCTATTGCAAACCAACGGGCCTGCTCACGGACATAATAAAGAGGATCCTGAAAATCACGAATAGCAAGTACTACAGAGGAATTATACACCATGAGCAAACCGAACAACGCAAGAAAGATAACCGATAAAAAAAGTACAACATCCGGAATTCCTTTCTTTTTTATTTTACCGATATGTCGTACGTGCGTTGGTAACATACAATGTATTTCTATTGTACGGGGTACATCTGTCAGCAATCAATGTGATTTACCGATATAGGCCTTGCTAACAGCTTGGACGCTATACGCGTAACGTGTGTCGCGCTTCCTGTGGTATAGAGACGGTGTTTCGGAGGTGTTTCTGATACTCGAAGGTCATTATTATGTTCTAAAATCCGCTTCGTATGCCGCGCAACCGCTTCTCCGCTATCGAGAAGACGCACATTTTTTCCTATGATGGATTGGATTTCACGTATGATAAACGGATAGTGTGTACATCCAAGCGCTATGATATCTATAGTACTTTTTTTTACGGGTGATAAAAGCTTGGATAATTCCTCATGTATAACCCGTCCGCTCACGGTGCCGTCCTCTATGAGGGTAACCAGATTCGGACACCCTATGGTAGTTACATGGCGATCTTTAGCGTACTGTTTGATTAAATCAGTATGATATGAACTTTTTGCAGTAAATTCCGTTGTCAGTACGGCAAAATGACCTGTTTTTGTATCATGTGCGGCAGTTTTTACTACGGGTACTACGCCGATTATAGGAAGCTTCGGAAAAGTTTTCCGGTATTTATCTATACCGGCAACGGTTGCAGTATTGCACGCAATGACTGCGAGTTTGACGTTCTGACTGGTGAACCATCGTAATATGGCAATTATGCGTTTACGGATAAATGATGCACCCTTATTACCATACGGAACATATGCATGATCTCCTACATAAAGCGTTGATTCATGAGGCAGAAGGACGGTTATATCTTTCCATACGGATAAACCGCCCAAACCTGAATCTATAATACCAATGGGTGAATCAGACATATTTTTACGGTAATTACGGCTTTTCTTATACTGACGGGGTTTTCAGTAATGCCAACAATAACCCGAACATTGCAAGAACTATCGCTAAAATCCAAAACCGCATGACGATTTTAGGTTCCTCCCACCCGTAATATTGCAGCCACAAATGTAAAGGTGCAGCCGCAAATACCTTTTTACCAAGATATTTTTTCGACATAAGCTGTATAAAAGATGACAGAACTTCTGCGATATATAGTCCTCCGATGACAAGGAGTATCGGTGCTTTACCCAGAACTAGCGCAACGACCGCAAGCGTTGCGCCAAACGATAAAGATCCTACATCACCCAAAAATATACGTGCGGGGTATACGTTGAAATACAGGAAAGCGATGATTGAGCCCAACCATAGTGCTATAAACACTGAAAGAGGTGTATCAAGTATAGATGCAGAAACGATTGAGAAAGCCGCAAGTGCAATCATGAGTATTCCGGATGCCAGACCGTCCAATCCGTCAGTTATGTTAAATGCGTTGGAGAACGCAATGATGACAAATACCGCAAACGGAATGAATAACCACCCCATATGGAGAACTCCGATGAACGGTATATAAAAAATGGATATTTTTAAATCAAAAAATAACCAGCCGGCGACTATACACGCAAGTACAATTTCCAATAATAATTTATGTCTGAGTTTGAGGCCGAGAAAACCGGTCTGCGCCCAAACAAAAGTTTTTTTCATGTCATCCAGAAGCCCGAGCATTCCGAATCCGATAAAAGTAAATAAAATAATTTTTATTTCATGGAACATTGGGTATACCGAAGTCACCGGTATCCAAAAATACCTCATGATGAGCAGACACACGGGAAGGAGTACGCTTGTCAGAGCAATTATAAGAATGCCTCCTCCTACCGGTGTCCCTGCTTTTTTACTGTGAAATTTATCGAATATGGGGGTTCTTTTATTAAATGCATCCAATGTTATCTGCTTCATTCTCTGAAACCGCCAGTGGTATAGTATCCGGATAAACGGAATGAAAAGTATTGAACTCAAAATCCACGATAATAATAAGATAATAAGTAATCCGGCCATACAATTATTATGATCCGCTGAAACGGGCTATGAAACGGGGTAAAAATATACTGAACGCAACAACAATTGCGCCTACTGCGACTATAAGCATCATACCTGCGGATACGTCTTTTGCAACTTTCGCATCTTCACTGTATTCCTTCCGGATCAGATCAGTCATCGCCTCCATGCTCGTGTTTATCATCTCAACTGTTAAACCGAGAAGAATGGTAAAAATAATTATTAAAAATTCTACAGGTGTAATTCGGAAATACACACTGAGTACCATCGCGAGCGCTGACAGTACAAAATGCACGCGGAAATTGGGTTGGGTCCGTAAAGCCCACTTTAATCCATCCAATGCATGAATAAATGATATTGTATGTTTTCGGAAAACTTCTTTCATACGATTCAGGAACGTATAAGAGATCGTAATACAGCAAGTAATACACCGTATAAAAGTGAGCCGAGAATTGCGCTTCCAAACCCCCGTATATCAAATCCGGGCGTGAGAACGGATGTCAGTAAAAAAAGCAGAGCGTTGATGATAAGAATAAATAATCCGAAAGTAATGATTGTAATTGGTAAGGATATAATTACCAATAAAGGTTTAATACCTATATTTACGATACCCATGATGACAACTGCTATTAGAGCGCTCCCAAAACCATCTAGAATAACACCGGGAATGATACGGGAAACCATATAGAGGGCAAGACCCGAAAGAATCCACTGAACCACTATATCAACCATATAGACTCTATTG
This sequence comes from Candidatus Gottesmanbacteria bacterium, assembly GCA_963711735.1. GTDB lineage: Bacteria > Patescibacteriota > Microgenomatia > UBA10105 > UBA927 > CAVQFA01. Next base: position 12,409 of record CAVQFA010000004.1, read on the forward strand.
TATCATTCCTTGGGAAATTCATCACAACAAGTGTTAACAATACCATACGTATGATAAAGGCCGTATAAAAGAGGCTACTTAATTTAAATTTCGTGGCTATGTTTTTCCCTTCCGATCGTTGTAGTATCTCCGTGTCCGGGATACACAACGGTATTTTCAGGAAGCATAAACAGATTCTGTATAGATATGTTCATCCGATCAGATCTGCTATAAGAAAAATCTGTTCTTCCCACTCCCCCTTGGGCAAAAAGCGTATCTCCCGAAAGAAGTATTGACTGTGTTGGACAGTATAAACAAATACTGCCCGGTGTATGTCCGGGTGTATGAATAACTGAAAATGCATTTGCGTTAAGACGGATTGTCATATGGGGCTTTAGAGGCAGAAAATCAGGAGGCGGTGGGTCAATCACCGGCATTCCTAAAAAATGCTCTGCACTTTCTCTCATTCGCTCTGTCAGGAATTTATCATCAGGATGGATCATAAACGGAATTGCATAAGCTGACATGAGTTCAAATGCTGACATAATATGATCAAAATGACCGTGAGTCGCAATGATACCTAAAGGGTGAAGGGAATATGTCTGAATTTTCCCGGCAATATACTCTCCGTCATCACCGGGGTCTATGATGTACGCGTTACCGGTTGACGAATCCGAAATGATATAACAATTTGTCTGATAGCTGCCGACGGGGAATGTTTTGATGTCGATTGTTCCGCCCATGGGGTATATTATAGTTTTCCCGCAGTAAGTATCGTTATCATTATGCCCTGACCACCCGTTTCGATAATTCCGATACCCAGATACCGATATTTGGGAAACAATATATTTGACGTAAAATCCGGAATTGTTGAGAGATTTGCAATCGCGGAATATATGGTCGGTGCAAAAACGACAATATCACTCATGTCATCCGTCCGAATATCGCTGCCTATTGAATTTTCTTTAAACAACCTGCTATTTATGTCTATATGAGATACCGATCCACTCAGAAGCATTGATCTCGAATGTATCCGTGCAATTTTTTGCAGAGTGGGATTTACTTCAATTTTTGGCTGGGCATTATGCAATCTTTCGTTAGCAATATACGTATATAAAATATTTTCCGAATTTGCGTCCTCCAGTAAATTCCATTCCTGTACGCGAAACGGAATAGCCATACTTTGATGTTCATTAGGACCTAATGCTAACATGACCGGTTTTTTGTTCTCTTCATGGGATATGCGGTGTATGACAGGGCTGTATTTTGATCCGTAGAATATCATGAGCTGTGATAACCTGGATGACTGGAGCGAATCGGATAATACACCGTCAAACGGAAGGATAAGGAGCGTCAGTTCAACAAAACCTATGATAATTATTGTCTGCGGAATGGACACGACAATCCCGAAAATTCTGTCCCATATGTGCCTGATATGGTTTTTAAAAAGTGGTTGAATAATGAGAAGAAAAACAGACAATAAAAGAGGGGTTATAAGCACCAAAACGAGAAATCCAATACCCGATGACAATGATGCAGTTATACCTGTATATCGTGTTATAAATTCGCCGACAACCCGATGATATGAAAGTGCCGTGATTCCAGCGATCATTGACGCTGTAATTCCCATTGTCAGTTCTATAGCACCGATCTGCCAACCTTCAAGAGCAAAAGCGAGAAATGCAAAAATAATAAGGATATCAATCCAATTTAAACCCCAGACAGAAATATCCATATTAATTACATATTACACCAATTTATTCCGAAACTCATCCCGGTTAGGCGTTGTCCTGGTATGATCATACGTTCTGTTGTCATGGTTTGGTATAGTGGAGACGTATGTTCCGTCAGGCACATCCCGATCTATGACGATTCCGGCCCCAATTCTAGATCCCTTTCCGACTTTCACTCCCGGCATGAAACTGGTATTCACACCGATTCGTATATTCCGACCGAATACACCGCCGAATTTTTTCTTCCCGGAGGATATTTTTTCACCACCGCTCGCTGAGCGTATCTCATTCTCGTCAAGACGGAGATTTGCACATACCGTACCGCTACCATAACTTACATTTCCTTCTATAACGGAATCACCGATGTAATTTGAATGAAACCAACAATCATCACCTATATAGCTTCTTGTAATATCCGTATTAAATCCGACAACACATCTTTCTCCTATATGACTTTCCCGTATCATACAGTTGTTTCCTATGATACTTCCTTTTCCTATATATGAAGGACCTGTTATTTTTGTATACTCAAAAATTTTTACGTCATCCTCTATATAAACATTTCCTTCTATAATAACACCCTTCCCTATGGAAACATTTTTCCCTTTATGCTGGGTTTTTATCGAAGAGAGAATCAGCCGGTTTATATCCAGAACATGCCATGGGTATTTCAAAGCTCCCGATACTCCCGTATATGGCTCCATTACAATAGATTTTTTGGATGCGATAGTCGTTATTGCACGTTCGTACCTATCATCATATTTGGAAGACGTTTGTTCCAGTTCGTCTAAAAGTACATTACTATCGTCTATATAATGGCCGGTAATGTTTATATACGGTGATGGTTGTGTGCCGGGTTCGGGTTTTTCGAGTATTCCGAGAACTCTCTCCTTATCTAAAATAAAATATCCACCGGGGAAATACCTGTCACTTTTCCATCCGGGTAAAACCGCAAATGCCCGGGTTTTTGCTGCTTTGGAGAGCACTTGTGTAAAAAGTGACCGGTCAACAATATGATCAGCAATGACGATAAAAAGCCTGGAATTGGTGAGCAGAGCTTTTGCCGTAAGAATGGCATCAGCCATACCTAACGGTTCTTTTTGAACAATATACGAGGCATTAGGAAGACCCTGCATGCTTTCAATTGCATCATTATTACTTTTATTTGTAATAATGACGGATGATTCAATTTGTTTCGGAAGGATATCAAAAACACTATGATGTATAAATGGTTTTCCGCAAAATGGAACAGTAAGCTTATCTGCAGATATGGGCCAAAAACGCTTCCCTACGCCTCCGGCAAGAATTACCGCAACTAATGGTTTCATACATCCTCCTCCTTTATCCTGACAATCTGGGCTCCAAGTGCGTTCAAACGGGTATCTATGGATTCATATCCGCGGTCTATCTGTGCAACTCCGTGAATAACGCTCTCTCCATCTGCGGTGAGTGCGGCAAGAAGCATCGTTGCTCCAGCACGGATATCAGTCATTTCGATAACTGCGTTATGCAGGTTAACGGGTCCTTTAATCCGTATTGCCTGATTTTCAATTTTAAGACCGTCAGAAATATTGAAGTTATAGAATGAGTGCGGATCCGGTATAACAGGCGTGTAGAATTCTATTCTCGCTCCCATTTTTTTCAATTCGGATACATATGAAAACCTGTTTTCAAAAACTGTCTCGTGGATGGTTGATATACCCTGTGCTTTTGTTGCCATAATTGCCCATGGAGCCTGCCAATCAGTCATAAATCCCGGGTATGCGGACGTAACGATATCGAGAGGTTTATATGCATGTCCGGCTGAATAAGTCGTCGTATGATCGTCTATTTCCCTTATGACTCCGCCGGTTTGTTTATATGCATCAAGAAATGCTGAAAGAGTATCCCGGCGGGATCCATCTACGGTTATAGATCCGTTAGTTACCGCTGCGGCAATGGCAAACGTTACTTCTTCATTCCTGTCGGACATTATGTGAAAATGAGTACCGTGTAGTGTTCGTACTCCTTTTATTGTAATTTCCCTCTTCCGGGTTCTTGATATGTCGGCACCCATGGAGTTGAGGCATGATATGAGGTCATCAATTTCGACTTCCTCGGCAGCATTCCGTATGATAGTTACACCTTGTGCAAGGACGGCCGCCAGGAGAATTGTTTCAGTTCCCGTATGGGTATTCTTTTCAAACAGTATCGTATTTCCGTGTAATCCGTCCGGCGCATCGGCGTGAAAAAATCCATCTGCATGATCATAACGGATATTCGCACCCATGCTTTTTAATCCTTCGATATGACGGTCAATTGGCCGCGCTCCAAGCCTGCACCCACCGGGATTTGGTATAGTTGCTGTGTGGCTTCGCGCAAGAAGAGGTCCGAGAACTAAAGCTGAAGTCCTGACTCTGGTACCTGCTTCCAGAGGAACGCAGGTCGAACAAATACCATTATTCTTTACAACTATCGAATGGTCTGAACTCCATTTCCATAAAACACCGCAACCTCCGAGAATTTCAAGCATACTGGAGACATCTTTGAGACGCGGAACGTTATCAAGAACTATTTCTTCATCAGTTAAAAGCGATGCTATAAGAATTTTAAGCGCAACGTTTTTGGCACCCGATACTGCAATATGTCCCGACAAGGGTTTTCCACCGTGTACTATAAATCTATCCATATGAGAAATCTCCTAAAAGTACTATTTCTTCCCTGAGTTTGACGTGAAACTGCTGTTGGACTCGTTTTTGGGCTTCTCTAATCAATGTTATCACATCAAGCGCAGTTGCATTGCCGGTATTGATGATAAAATTTGCGTGCATTTCGGATATCTTTGCTCCTCCGACGCAAAACCCTTTGAGTCCTGTATGGTCCAGAAGAAATCCTGCTGACATCTGCAAATCCGGTGTTGCAGCACGGATCGCTTCGCTTTTTGAGATATTACGGAATGTACAACCTGCACTGGAAATTCCCTGAGGTTGGGTGACTCGGCGATACGCGATACTTTCGTTAGCACGCTTCCATAATATGTCTTTATCTTCAGAGGTAAATTCAAATATGGCACTTATGAGTATGTCCCCGCTGTGCTGCAGGATGCTTGAATCATACATGAAACGGAAATATGTCTTCGGAACAACTTCTACATCTCCTTTTGGACTTATAATCGTCGCCTGGTATAGTCTGTCACCTACATACCCTTCCGGATGCATCCATTTAGAATTCATGTATACTGCCCCTCCGACCGTACCGGGAAGTCCTAAGTGCATTTCAAATCCTGATAACCCTTCCTCTATGGTAAACCGTACAAAATAGTTCATCATCACACCGGAATCAGCTTCTACATATATGTGTCCCTGTGGTGTCCCTTTTTTCCATGACCCTTTGGCACCGCGTATAGAAAGTGACCGTGCGTTATTTTTGATGACAAGGCCGGGTATACCCAGGTCAGAAATAAGCACATTTGAACCACCTCCCAGAATAGTTATGGGAACACCGATTTTCCGAGCAGAGCAAATTGTATGAACAAGGTCTTCTGATGAATTAACATCTATAAAATACTCCGCCGAGCCACCGATTTTTAATGTAGTAAATTGAGCCAATGGAATATTCTCTTTCAGAGAATTTCCGAAAATTTTTTTGAGCTCATTTGATAAAGATTTCACCGTCATGATAACTCCTTTACTATCGATCTTCCCCATGTGTATATATCCCCTGCTCCGAAAAATATTACAACATCACCCGGTTTTATACGCTCCCTAAGTTTGTATTTTACCGCTTCTGCATCGTCTGCATAATGGACGTTTGTATGAATTTTCCCTATTTCCTTTGCAAGGATCTCACCTGATATGTCAAATTGTAGTCGGTTTTCTCTTGCTGACGCATAAATACCGGTAATAATTACCTCATCACTTGCATCAAATGCCCGGATGAATCCCTTTAAAAGTGCCTGTGTTCTTGAATACGTATGCGGTTGGAATACACTGATAATCCGGTTTTTAGGATACCATTGCCTTGCTGCAGTCAATGTCGCTATGATTTCATCAGGATGATGTGCATAATCATCCAAAAATTCAATGCCGTTTACATGTCCTATTTTTTCAAAACGTCTTTTGGTGCCGGTAAATTGTAAAAGTCCTTTCGATATCTGTTCCAAGGAAAGACCCGTTAAATGTGCAACGCCTACGGCGATGGATGCGTTATGCACGTTATGCATACCGGGTACTAACAACTGTAATTGTACGGATTCCCCGTTTGTTTTAAGGGTAAATACTGTTTTATGTCCGACAGTGCGAATGCCGGATATCTGATATTCTGCTTTTTTTGATACACCCACGGAAACGGCTTGCGGGTGATTCTTCCATATTTCATTCTCCGGATCATCAAAGTTATATACAAGCTTGTTTTTCCCTCTTAAACGCTTAGCAAGTTGCATAAACGCGTGTTTAACCGTATGTATATCCTTATATGCGTCAGGGTGATCATATCCGATGTTCGTGACAGCCAGAATATCCGGTTTCTGCCAGAGAAAGCGCGGAGTAGGATCAAAGACGGGATCCGTCATATATTCATCCGATTCCGCAACAAACCACTCACCTGTTCCTTTATGACCCGGCAGACCAATGGGAAAAATTTCACCGCATCCTATCGCATAAGACGGATCAAGACCGGAGGATCTTAAAATTACAGCAGTCATTGCAGAAGTCGTTGTCTTGCCATGACAACCAGAAACACATATTTGACGGTACGGGTCCATAATTTTCCCGAGTGCCATACCATGTGGAAAAACCGGAATTTTCAGCCGGAGAGCTTCACGAACCTGCGGATTATCCCTACCTCCGTGTGCACCGGTATATATGAGCGCGTCAGGATGAAATTCTCCAACGTATTTCGGTTCAAATGCATAGTCCGGAATAATTCCGATTGACTTAACAACACTATCGGAAGGAAAATGTTCTTTCGTGTCCGATCCTCCGACAATGACACCTGCATCATGCAGGTATGCGGCGAAAGCTGCCATTGCGATACCTTTTATACCGGTCAGGTATACGCGCTTAACAGGTATGGTATCAAAAAATATTCTATTATCCATATGTTTATACTATTGTAATATAACCCATCATTTCACCGTATTTTTTATTCTGCTGCCTGAAGGAAAAATATTTTTCCGGGGTACAATATGTACAGGTCGAAGAACATTCTATATCGGAAACACCCAGAGATTGAAGTTGGTTTCTGTTTATTTCTTCAAGATTTAAATACCACGTACTTTTTTTCTCTACCGTACCTTTTGGTACGGAAGGAAAAGTTTTAAGAAATATACGTGCCCTTTTTTCATCAACAGAATAGCAGCATGATTTGATATGCGGGCCAATAGTTGCCTGAATTGAGCGTATATCAGATCCGTTTGAAATCATCCTCCGGACGGTTTTTTGAGCTATATTATGAAGAGTTCCTTTCCAGCCTGCATGCACAACCCCGTAAATTCCTTTTTCCGCATCCCGAAGAAGTATCGGAACGCAGTCTGCAGTACGGACAATGAGAACAGGTGACGGGAATTTATCACTTTTTTTGATTTTGTATACAAGAGCATCAGATTTTGGAAAATACTGCGGTGCGTTTGTGTTTCCAACCATTGCCACGGATGAACCGTGTACTTGTCTCATAACGGCCTCAAATCTGTCCGTTAATGCACGGCTTTTCAACACTTTCTTACGATAAGATGAATATCGCATATCTCCGTCTTTCCTCGTAGTAAATCCATAGATATATGCAGGTTGCAGATTGTTCATACACGTCTTTAAACTCACACGGGAATTATACCACGCGGTAACCATTAATTCGGAGCTATTCTGTAGTACGAAAATAAATCCTTTGCTAAGGAAAAAAATAAAGGTGCTGCCGTTTCAGACCCCCAGGGAGAAGAACTCGGTTCATGAAGTGTTACGAGTATAACAAATTTCGGATTGTCAGCAGGAGCAAAACCGACAAAAGAGGCGATTGTCTTCGTCTCGTCATAATGTCCAGCAATCGGGATTTGTGCTGTCCCTGTTTTACCGGCTATTCTGTATCCTTTGGGTTTCGCCCACTTTGCTTCACCTTTTTCGACGGTTTCTACCATCATTTCAGTTAGAGTTTTTGCAACCGATGGTTTTATGATCTGTCGGATCCGTTTCGGTTGTATCGGAATTATTTTTCCGTCGCTTGTTATGATCTCTTTTACTGCGTGGGGTTCCATAAGATTCCCGTCGTTTGCAATTGCGCCGACTGCCCGAACCATCTGCATGGGTGTAACTGCTATTCCCTGACCAAAAGAGGTTGTGGCCAGATCTATCTCTTTCCATTCGGTATCAGGACGCAAATCAGGCGACGTTTCTTCCTCTAAATCGGAACCGGTAACATCACCGAAACCATATCCATGCAGGTATTCAAGGAGTTTCTTCGCACCGAGTTTACGTCCCACAAAAACCATACCGACATTAGAAGAATGTACAAGAACATCAGTCATCGTAAGATTTCCAAGATATTTATTATTCCATGTCCTTATAAAATATTCCCCGATTTTAACCGGACCGGTTTCTTCCATAATCGTCTCAGCAGATAAGACATGCTCATTGATGCCTGCAGCCATAATAAGTACTTTGAAAGTTGATCCGGGTTCATAACTGCTGGCAACGACCGGATTTTTATATATATCCCCGGGATATTTACTGTAGTTCACCGGATCGTACGTCGGGTAAGTCGCGAGAGCGATTATGCCGCCGGTTTTCGGATCATATACGGTTACCGTACCCGCTTTTGCACCGTATTTTTCAATTCCGTTTTTCAGGTGTCTCTCCGTAAAGTACTGTACTGTCCGGTCAAGGTACAACCGTAATGTACGCCCGTTTTGTGCGTTAACGCGTTCGCTGCCGCCTACAAGAATCGGGTTACCGTTCACGTCCCTCTCTATCCGTTCATAACCATCTTTTCCACGAATCTCTCTGTCATAATACCCTTCCACTCCAAAATACCCTTTCGGACTCCCTTTCTCATCCCGTCCTACAAATCCGAGCAGATGTGCAGCCATGGATGCTTCAGGATAAAATCTCGTATACTCCTCATCAAAACCTAATCCTTTTACGCCGCTTAAGGATAGTTTGTCAGCTACTTCTGCACTCACACCACCCTGGATGGGAACCCATAATGATTTCGGATCTTCAAGTTTAGATTTTATGAACATTGTGTCTATATGAAGAACAGATTCAATTGTCCGGATAAACTTTGTTTTATCCTGTATTAATCGCGGTTCTGCATATACCAAATATGAAGGGGTATTTATAGCCAAAAACTTGCCGTCATCGGAAATAATATTTCCGCGTGCCGCCGGGACAATCCGTTCAATAAAGTGCTGATTGGCTGCTTCTTTTCTGTATTTACTCCCGTACACAATCTGTATTTGAAATAAACGCGCAACTACACACACAAACAGAAGGACTATAAAAACAAAAACGACGCGTGTCCGGGGCATATATTCTTATATTATACCTCTATCTGAGAGCAACCTGAGGTTCACTTATCCGGATGGTTTCATACGCTGAAGGAACGACAAACCCAAGCGTTTTGGCTTTCTCCTCTATGGAAGACAACGACTGCATACGGACAACCTGTGTTAAAAGTAGTGCATTCTCATACCCGACTTTTTGGATATTTTGTTCCAAATCAGTCGCTTTTCGGCCATCCTGGGCTAAACTATTGGAATATACATACTGTAAAGAAACAAAGAGGAGTATGCAAATCCATGACGTGCAGATACAGGCAAGTAATGTTTTTTTGATCATACGTTATCTTTTTTCTGCGATCCGTAATTTTGCACTTCGAGATCTTTTGTTTGTTAAATATTCCGACCTTTCTACTGTAATTGGTTTCTTGGTTATTCCTATAAGACGTGTATCTTTTCGTATCGTCATTTTTACTATTCGGTCTTCTAAAGAATGGAATGTAAGTACTACTAGTCTTCCTTTTGGTTTCAAAAGTGCTATTGCCCCGCTGAGCCCCTGTTGTAATGCGCTTATTTCGTCATTTACCGCAATTCTCAGTGCCTGAAAAACTCTTGATAATGTTCCTTCATCCGTACTCACCTTATTTACGATTTCAACCAAATCTCCGGTTTTACGTATTGGCTTTACCGTACGGGTGCTGTAAATAATATGAGCAATTGCCCGAGAATTGTTTTCTTCACCATAAGTAGAAAATATTTCATACAATTCCTCCTCGTCGGACTCTCTCAGTAATTCCTTTGCTGAAATTCCCGTTTGGTTGTTTAACCGCAAGTCGATATCCTCATCTTTAAATCTGTACGAAAATCCCCTGCCCGGTTCATCCAACTGGTGGGACGAAACTCCTAAATCAAAGAGTATCCCATCGACTTTTTCAAATCCGTTCGCTTTTGCTATCTGTTCTATATTTCGGAAATTTCCCTGTATAATTGTTAAAGATCCAATCCCTATATCCTTAAATCTTTTCTGACATTCATGTATTGCGTCTATATCCGCATCAATTGCCAATACTTTGGCTCCATCGCGGAGTATTGCTTCAGTATGTCCTCCGCCTCCAGCCGTCGCATCGATAATGACTTTATCCTGCGACGGCTTGAGTCCTTTCACGACTTCGTCTGCAAGTATAGGTATGTGGTAAGCGCTCATGGTGTATCCAGCCGTTTAGCGTATGTTATCCAAATATTGAGGTCCCATATCTCAAAATGGTCACCGGCACCAACCACTTTCACGTTTCCGGATACATGTGCGTATTCCTTGAGGTGGGTAGGCATCAAAATACGTCCTAATTTATCTATCTCAACCTTTTCTGCCGCTGCAAATAAATACCTCCGGAGTTCCCTTCCTTTTGCGTCAGTTACCGGTGCTTCCAGGTGTTTTCCCGCCTCTTTTTCCCAGCTTTCCCTGTCAAATCCGAATATACATCCGTCAAAACCCCTGGCAAGCACAATCTCCGTATCACCCAACTCCAGACGTATTTTCCGAGGCAATGTTATTCTTCCCCTGTCATCTAAATTATGGTCGTATTCCCCAAGGAATAGTTTCATGTTCTGATTTTACCATTTCTTCCCACTTATAACCATAATCACCCATTTAAAAATACTTGTCAAGGGGTATTTCACGAATATTTACATAACTCTTTCACGGCACTATAGGTTGGGTTTAACACAGAAGTATACCACTAGACAAAAGTTGAATGGGTGATAACCCATAACCGATAGAAAATTCTGCCTTCTGAGGAATGTTTATAACGAATACTCTTTGGTGAACTGGCTTGTTTTCCCTTCCGTATTTGTAAACTCAAGGACAAGCTCAATCTGAGACACTCCCGAGTCCGGTCGACACACGTTTCTCGAGCAGGTTCCGAGATAAATTTCACGTTCAAAGTCATTCTTCCCTGTTACATCGATAGGTTTGGAACCACTGTTTACTCCTTTAATTAACCCTTGGGAATCATATGATAACTCGTAAGCAATCGACACCATAGATCCTTTCATACCTTTTGCCGTAACGACAACCGTATTACCTTTTGACGTACTTTTTTCTAACGTTACCGTTATATTCGGATCAAGCGGAATCATGTTCCGGTCAGGTGTTATTTCACTCCCTCCATCGGTATTTATTGAAGTGTTCTTTGCTGGTGATGATAGCGTTTTCCACACGAGAAATCCTGTTATGGTTAACAATAATACCAGAACTCCGAGTATGATCATCAATTTTTTCATAATATCCTCCTTACAAAAGCAAATTCTTAGCAATATATTCTTTCAATTTCCCTGAATGGATCCGTTCCTGTTTTGTCGTATCCCGGTTTCGTATAGTCACTGTATCATCCGTGAGAGACTGAAAATCAACAGTCACACACCATGGTGTACCGGCTTCATCCTGTGCAAGGTATCGTTTTCCGATGTTCCCACGGTCATCCCACGCAGACGGAAAAAATTGTTTCACTTCCTTATAGATCATACCCGCTTTTGCGATTAATTCAGGTTTATTGGCAAGAAGCGGAAATACGGCAACTTTGTATGGTGATAATAAAGGATTTATTGATAATACAGTTCTGTCACCGTCTTTCTTATACGCATCCGTTAAAACGGCAAGAAACATTCTCTGCACGCTTATGGAGGGTTCTATAACATACGGTATATATGTTTCACCGGTTACCCCGTCATGATAAGATAAATCCTTACCGGATGAATTCGCATGTGTTTTCAGATCATAGTCAGTACGGTTTGCGATCCCTTCCAACTCCTTAAATCCCCAATCAGGAAATTTGTATTCTATATCCCACGAATCAGCTGCGTAGTGCGCCCGTTCTTTGGGATCGTGTTGTCTGAAACGGATATTTTCTTTCCTAAGCCCGAGAGATACATGCCATTTCATTCTCTCTTCCTTCCAATATGCATACGCGCGGTCTGCGTCTTTAGGGTGTACGAAATATTCAAGTTCCATCTGCTCAAATTCCCTCATTCGGAAAAGAAATTTTCCCGGTGTTACTTCGTTACGGAATACTTTTCCTATTTGGGCGATCCCGAACGGTATGCGTACCCTTGTTGAAGAAACAACATTCGAAAAATTGATAAATATACCCTGACATGTCTCACCACGCAGATATGCTTCGGACGTTGAGTCTTCGACGGGACCGACAAATGTCCTGAAAAGCAGATTAAACTGCCTTGGTTCTGTCCATGTCACGTCTGATACACCATGCGAACGGTGATTTTTTTCGTGAGCCTGTATTTCATCCGGTTGGTCAGCCCGAAACCGTGCATGACATACTTTACATTCGATAAGAGGATCGGAAAAGGAATCGACATGACCGGATGCTTTCCATACTTCCGGATGGTAGATAATGCTAGAGTCAATACCGACAATGTTATCACGCATGTCAACGATATTTTTCCACCATGCTTCTTTGATATTCCGTGCGAGCATCACACCTAAAGGACCGAAGTCATAAAATCCGCCTATCCCACCGTAAATTTCGCTTGTCGGATAAACAAAACCCCTTCTTTTCGTTAGAGCTATAATATCATCGATATGTGCCATACCCCCAAATTGTATACAATTTACGGTATACGAACAATACGCATGAGAAAATCCCGGTGCCTATTTACGAGGCAAATATTGTCCGGATGATTTTAGGAGTAGTAAGATGCCGCTCTGTAATTGCCTCTATATACGGAATCAGTTTTTTCGGAGGAATTGAATTTTCCCGTAGGGCAAACCCTAAATGTACCAGAAGCTCGTGCGCAAATTGTGTTGTAATTGTTATCAATTCTTTTCTGGTTTCAGTCTCTGTGACTTTCCGCAGCGTATCAGACAGAAGTACGTATACTTCGTCATGAGCTTCATTCTCGGCTGTCAACCGATCAATAAGTTCGACGATAAAATACGCACAGGCAGTTTTTGTTAAATCAGAACCGATTGCATCATTTCCTCTGATAGTTACTGCCTCACTTATCGTATCCAATCCATTCCCTTTATGTGCTGTAATCCGCGAAACACGAAATGATTCCAGATGGGATCCTCTCCTCGACTGAATTTTTCGGACACCCCGTGCAATAAGACGGATTTTTCCGTACTGTTTTGTATAAAGAGTTATAATTCTGTCTGCTTCTCCACGCGCGGTCCTTTTTAGAATAATTCCGTCAACGGAATAAATGTGTGAATTCATGGTGCCAGGGAGAGTTCGGTGTCGGACACGATGGTAAATTTAGTCCGTTCACTTCCGGCAAGCTTTACTGAATACTCAGTTCCTTCCGTGCCGGGTTGCTTCTGGATTAATATTTTATATTTACCGTCAATACGCTTTACGGGAGATGTATAGGTCAGCTCGACTTTTGCTGAACCCAAGGGAGAGACGATGAGAAATCCTTCAAAAACAGTTTTTTCCAGACTGTCGTAGGTATCAAGGGGTATGGGTTTTGCGTCTTTCGGAGATATTGTACCCCGACTATCCTTCAGTTTACTGCCCTTGGGAACATATATCCGAAGCCAATTCCGAAGAGGTGCATTGAGACATAATCCTCCGCTTTCCAGACCGCAATCAGATCCCGGATAGGGATTTTTGTATTCTATGGTAAGATTTGTTGTAGCAGTCCCGTCGGAATTGAGTGTTGTGTCTTTAGTCACTTTATCGCTGACAAACATATTGGATTTTGCTCCTGCCATGTTAGCGTTATTGATATGAAGATAATCCCACCCGGATCCTTCCTTGTACGATAAAAGTGCTGCAGTTTCATCTGCAGTCATGATTCTTCCGGCCATATTAAAATTTTCAATTGCTTTCTGAGATTCTAGGTCTTTGAAATACGCAAGTACATGTTTCCTGTTTATTTCCGAAAGCATCATTTGAAAGAGATTTCCCCAATATTTTGATGGTGATACACCGAGAGCTTTCTGCATAAGCTGCTGAAGAAGAACACCGATTATGTCTTTTCGTGCTTCACGGACATATCCGACAGGTCTCGTTGAGTAATCCTCAAGCTCGTAGACAGCGCGGGGACAGTCACATCGTTTATCAATGTCTGCTGAAAATTCTCTTCCGTAGACATTCATGGGTCCGAGAATTTTGAGAGCTTCGACCAATACATGCGTGTCCACAGCAATGATTCCGTCAATTTTTTCCTTACTCGATGTCGTATTGTACATTTCTTCAAATTTCACCATTGAAATTTTAAAGTCGGGTGAAAGATTGGAATCCCGTATATTGAGTGTGTATACACCTTTGTGAAACTTTAAAATCTCCGGTGGTGCGGGAAATGTTTTTGTTTTTGCAGCATCCAGAGCATATATATCGTCTGCTTTTTCAAGTATGATTTTTCCTTTTACGATACGAAATCGGGCGTACGCGGTAATGAAACCACCGGTGGGACGAAGCTCTTTATCATTCTGAAATAATACGAGATACCTGCGCTCGTTGGGTTGTCCTAATATTGCCGGCAGACGGGTGAGGAGTGGCTGAGCATTTACAAATAAATTTGCGGCATTTTCAATTCCGTCTTTTGCGGATTTCATTTGCGCACGTATGGGAGTACCACGGAAACTTACGGGGTAGCGATTTGGATCTATACTATCTATTTCTTTACGAATTGTATCGACGGATGATGCCATTTCAGCAATTTTAGGAGTCAATGCTTCCATGGTTTTTACAGCCGTCTGGATTCTCTCATCCGCACTTCCCGATACGAATTTACTTCCGCCTTTGAGTCCCAACAGATCCGCATTGGGTTCAAGTGCTTCAATTGCCGTATCTGCAGCATCTAAACCGGCTTTCGCTGCGACTAAACCGTGTTGTCCGTCTTTAATATATGCCCCGAGAAACGGTATTTGGGATAAACCATTCACTTTAGCATATTCTTTTGTAACAGCATCCAAATCTTTCCTGGTTTGGGCAAGAGCCGTTTTCGTACCCTCCAAGTCCTGACTTTTGGCAGCAGATGCTGCGCTTTTTGCGGATGTTGCTAATACCTGCGCTTTTGCATACACACCCCGGAGCGGCAGAAGCGCAAGAGCAAGAACACCGATTCCGAAGACAATAATCACAAGAAATACAATACAAACAACAAGTATCGTCTTTACGGCCTTTCTGCCTTTACCGGATTTCTGTACACCTGCAGGTACCGATGTGTTCAGATTAATTTGTTTTATATCTTCCGTCATAAGTGAATATTCGCCAGTAGGTTAAATTATACGGATCATTCTAAATTCGTGCAACCATCAGACGGCGCCTTTACCGGAAATCATCGCCCACGGACTTTTCAGAAGTATGGAAACATCCAATATGAGTGAACGCCGTTTAACATAATCCGCATCCATCATGATGCGTTTATCAAAATTTACTTCACTTCTGCCGGATACCTGCCATTGTCCGGTTATTCCCGGTTTCGCTGATTTCACAATATTTACCATTTCTTTCGTATGCGGATATTTTCTCTGCTGCTCAACGAGTTCATCCGGATAGTACGGACGTGGTCCGACGAGACTCATCTCGCCGCGTAATACATTTATAAGCTGAGGAATTTCATCCAATGAATGTTTACGGATGAACTTTCCGACACGGGTAACGCGCGGATCATTTTTCAATTTATAACTGTTATGTTTATATTCGTCATACAGTTTCTTTAGATGCGGATCCGTACGGAGGCGTTCATGGGCATTTACGATCATTGAACGGAATTTAAACAGCTTAAACAATTTTCCGCTTTTTCCCACCCTTTTAGGGGTATCTGCAAATACCGGTCCCTCAGAATCAATGATGATTGCAATAGCGGTGAGGAAACAAACAGGAAAAAATATAAGCCCGATTATCAGACTTCCTATAATATCTATGAACCGCTTCGATATATCGTAAAACATACGGACTTGGCAATCTAGGTTAATTTTTCGTGTTTCGTACCGGATAAGCTTTCAACAAGTTTTTTTATCTTCGGTACTGACGTTTTTTTACATACCATGAGAACATCCGGAGTGTTAACAACCAGAAGTCCGTCGACGTCGATTGTGACAACCATTTGTTTCGTATAGTTATATACCAAACTGTCTGTTGTATCGGATAGAATGCTCATCCCCTGCGTAACATTTTTGTCTTCGGTACTTTCAAGTGCTTCTTTCAGCGCCTCCCATGCTCCTACATCGCTCCATTCAATATTTTCCGATACTATATAAACGTCTCCGGTATCAAGTTTTTCCAAAATTGCATTATCAAAACTTATTTTTTCCAGGGTCGGATATATCCGTTCAAGAGTTTTTTGAAATGCCGGAGTATTATAGCTATCGGCAATCTCAGACAGTCCCTCATAGAGATTCGGTGCAAACTTCTTATACTGTTTCCATAAAAATTTTGGTGTTGTGACAAAATATCCGAGATTCCATGAGTGATGACCGCTTTCAAAATACCGGTTTGCGGTTTCCGTGTCAGGCCGGTACTGATAATCAACAAGAGTGTGGAATGAAAAACCTTTATGGGTAATAACCGATTTCCCATATTCAATCCAACCTAAATTAACGCTGGCAAATCTCGGTTTTTGGGCTACAAGAACGATCTTATCGGGATTTTCGGAAATGACTGAACCGGCTGATGCCAGAATCTTTCTGAACAATGCATGGTTTTTCACAAGATGATCGCTCCAGAGAATCACCATAGGTTCATCCGGATCCATTGCTGCAAACAACGATGTCATAAGACCGACAGCAGGTCCGACATCACGTGACTGAGGCTCACCGATCACGTGTCCGGGTGGAAGTTTTGGTAACTGTTCAGTAACGGTTTGGACATATGCTGCACCTGTAGAAATCCAGATATCTTTCCACCCGAATTCCGGTTGTAAACGTTCGGCTGCAAGCTGAAGTGTAGACTTGTCGCCTACAATTTTTTCAAATTGTTTGGGAGACTTTTTACGGGATAACGGCCATAGTCTTGTTCCGACACCGCCGGCAAAAATTACAGTTTTCATAAATGAGAATGTTTCTTATGATACATATTAAAAAGATATTCGACAGTATGTTTCATGTCAGCTGTAAACGATCGTTCGTTAAACCGAATTGTGCTTTTTGAGATTTCATCTTCATTCATTTGCATTGTATTAAATCTGTCAATCGCATCCACAAGAGCATCAACAGACTGCGTATGAAACAAAAGGCCCGTTACTTTGTCGTGTATGATCTCTGCAATACCACTATCTGCATATGCAATAACAGGAGCACCGAACATCTGCGCTTCTGCTGCCGCGAGTCCAAAATCTTCGTTTCCGGCGAAAATAAATGCACGGCACGATTTATAATATCGGACGAGTTCCGCATCTGTCAAATAATGATCAATAAATGTGACGGTCGGACCGGCAATATTCCCAAGATTTTTCCGTTCATTTCCATCCCCAATGACAACGAGCGGGATACCCAATCTGGTGCATGCCGACACTACAATATCAAATCGTTTATAACGTACTAATCTGCCTGTAGTGAGAAAAAAATTATTTCTCTTTGAACGCACCTGTGCAAATTCTCCGGGATCAAGCCGTACCGGAGGATAGATAACGGATTCGACCGGACGGTTATAATACCTGTTTATCCGTTTTTTTACAGTCCCGGAAATGGCAATATAAAAATCCGGACGATTCGATGCTATAGTGTCCCAACCCCTGAGCATATGTGCAGATATCCGAAGGCCAAGTGCCGGAATGCTTTTGGTTAAATCAAATCCGCGGAGTTCTGAATACTCCCGAAATCCGCTCCATAAATATCTCGTCGGAGTAAGACAATAACATATATGACACGTACCCGGCTTGGTAATAATTGCTTTTGCATCGGATGATGTCACGCTGATCACTAAATCATACGCATCAAAATTGAACGATTCAAATGCATACTCGGTCATCCACGGAAATAATTCATGATGGAGGCGTATATATGGTATATTATTGAGTCCGGACGGAATAACCCGGAAACAATCAGCCCATGCAGTTTTATTCTTATCGTAGACGGCAGTATAGAGCGGAGCCTCGGGATAAAGTGCATGAAGGGCAAGAAGTACCCTCTCCGCTCCGCCCCACTTCACTACCCTATCGTATACGAGTGCTATGTTCATATATATATAAAGTTTGTTTTGCAGTTTTTATCCAGCTATACCGTGAAATATCCGCATGTTCACGTTTTAATATTCCCCTGTTTGATTTATTCCAGAAATCCAGAAGTATGCGGGAAAGATTTTCTACATCGTTAAGTGCGAAGTATGAAGGAGAGATTCCGAGTATCTCATGAAAAATAGGAATATCAGAAACGATTACCGGGCACCCTAAAGACAACGCCTCAAGCGGAGGCAGGCCGAAACCTTCTGACAACGACGGTATTACAAGCGCAATTGCCTGTGTGTATAACCTCTGAAGAGTTGCATCGTCGGCATACCCATAAAAAATTATATGTTTCCCGTATGGAGTTTTTTCGGCATATCCGCGCAGACGTTTATAAAAAAAATCATCTTTTCCGACAAAAACGAGAGAAGGTTTTTCCTTTAATCCGGAAAAGCTTTGATTGAACGCGTCTATGAGAAATTCAAGATTTTTATGGGGGTACGCATTACCCACGTACAGAAAATATTTGTGCGGGATAATGCTATGTGTGTCCGAATGTACAAATGTCTGATTATTCATGGAAATCTTTGTATCCGCATGGATTCCCGTCTTATTGTCCTGTTGCTTTATACGATCATCCACTCCTTCGTATGTGACGCTGATTTTGTTGTCCGGAATACAGAAATTGTCCATAATATCTTTTTTTGTAGTTTCGGAAACTGCAATAATATGTTGGGCTTTATGCAGGGATATCCAGAGAAGCATTCTGTATGCTATATATTTAAACCAATAGAAACATTTCGGTAATGTTGACGCTTTTCCGGTAGCATAGTGCAGAATGATCAGATCATGTATTGTCACGACAATCCGTCCGGGATATAGAACCGGTACCGTAAAATACGGGATATGAAATACATCGAGCTTTTCTTCCATTGCTGCCAACGGAATTTGTATCTGTTCGGAAATGCTGTGCCATGGTGACGTTATAAGATGTGTATGCCAACGAGAGTTAGGGAGTTCTACATGACCATATGCATCTTTTCCTACAAATAACACATACTCATTCCGTGTGTCCAACAATCCGAACTCTTTTACAATATTTTGTATGTACCTGCCGACTCCTGTCTGATATATGAGCCGTCCGTCTATTCCGATTTTCATAAGGTGTAGCACAAATACTTCTTGGCCTATTATAGCTGATTATCTTTCGGAAATCCTTTTTCTGGATGCCTAGAGGGAGAAATGTTTCAGGAAGAATAATCTGACGGAATAGAAGGATAATATAACGAAAGATACAAGTCTTCCGTATTTTTTTTCAAAATGTTTACGGTAAAACAGTCTGTTATTTTCATGAAACTGAATTTGTGCCTGAATCCGTACCTTTCTATTTGCATGTAATCGTCCGCTTTGCTTTTTCACATGCAGGCATGATATGGATGGATTATATAATATGGTAATCCCTTTTTCGTGCATCCGGTATGCCCAATCAAGATCCTCTGCATACATGAAATAATCTTCATCCAACATCCCTACCTTCTCAATTACTTCTCTGCGTATGAGAAAAAATGCACCTGACGGACTGTCTATTTTATGAGGGGTATGAAAATCTTTATACCCCTGGTGATATTGACCGAACAGTTCCGACTTCGAAAATAATTTTTCTAATCGTAAAAAATATGTAAAAGCAGCCCATGGAGTCGGAAATCCCCGATGACACGCAGGATCAAGCTTTCCGTCCGGTAAAACTAATCTGCATGTTGCTGCACCGGCATCCTTGTGTGAATCCATAAAAGCAATCATTCCGGCAAGTGTTTCATCTTCAACTTCAGTATCCGAATTTAACAGAAGAATGTATTTTCCCCGGGCTTTTCGTAAACAGACGTTGTTTGCCGCTGCAAAACCCGAATTTTCCTTTCCGACAATGACACGAGCGTGAGGAAAAAGGCTTTTAACCATTTCAGGAGATCCATCTGTGGATGCATTGTCATATACATATACATCAAAGGAATAATTTCCGAATTTAGAAGCGTACACCGATTCCAAACAATTCCTCAGTAAGTCTTTGGTATTGAATGATACGATAATGACCGAGAGATCTATCCGGGATTCACTCATACAGCGTTCTCCCATACCGTATTCAGTATACCGGCAATAGTATTCCAGTCATAGTTATGAACGACGTATTGCCTTGCCTGATGTGTCATTTCGGCAATTTCCTTTTCATGCTTCGTACAATATACAGCCCACTGGACTACCTGGTCGTCATTTTCTGCAATGAAAGCGTGTTTCTTATGTTCAAGCGTTAAACCGGCAATCCCTTCTTTTGTAGTTATAATCGGCAGACCTGACGCCATCGCCTCGAGCATCTTAAATTTTGTACCCCCTGCTATCTCCATTGGTGCAAGAAGAACGTTACATGAACCATACACAGAACGGATATCCTCTACGTTTCCTTCCCATGACACCCCGTCTTTTTGAGATATTCTGCTTCTTATGCCTTTTCCGACGATACGCAGCTTAGCGTGCGGAAGGATTTGTCTTATACGCGGCCAGATTGACGATTGAATTTTTTCGGCTGCGTTTCTGTTGGGAAGCCATAACATATTACCGGTGAACAAAAACGTAAAATCGTTATCCGTCCGTTTTCCGGATTTATACTGGAAATATCGCGTATCGACGCCATTTGGCACCACCGTTATGGGAGTATGAGGAACTATGGATGAAAGCGTGCTTTTGTCGCTTTGGGATACTGTCACTATCAAATCCGCGCGCTTCATACATTCCCTTTCGGTATTCCGGATACGCTTTGCTTCTGTACGCATAAGCGCTGCGAACGGCTCTCTGAGTGTCGATGCATACTTTTCATACACCTCATACTCAACGTTATGCTCAGAAACAATAAGCGGTATGGGTGTTTTCGGAACTGATAGGAAGACATAAAACGGCTCGATGTGTATAAGGTCAAACTCCTTCCGGGTAACTGCCTCATTTATATAGTCATACATATCCGAATGGGTATATGATGCTGTGAGTAATGATTGACCGTTTAAAAACCGGAGGATGTATACAGGTCGAAATCGTTTTCCGCGGTAAAAGAAACGTACATCTTTACAGAAATTCAGATTTGATCGCAATTCTTTTTCTTTTTCATTCCGTATAAATGCAGCGAGAGTAATAGTGTGCTTACGTGATAAGCACTTCAGAAGATTATATATGCGCACCTGACCGCCCGAATGAAGCGGGTACGGAAAAAGTGCTGATACATAGAGAACGTTCATTTCTTTTTTGTCAAATCGATAATGGCAAATTTATCATTTCTGACTAATACTGTGTACGTTTCGGCAAGTGTTTTAGTTTCCCAATCAGCGTCTGTCGGGGATACGGTGACATAGTGTGTCGCACCCATATCTATTTTTTTAGGAATATCAAAACCGAGTGGCCACCCCTGACGGTTGATCTGGTAGAGAAATGTCGTATCACCGTTATACGAAGCAATGACCTTTGCATTCGGAGGTAGCAATTTGTCGGCAACTCTACCGGCTTCCACAATCTCCGGACGATTGATCCAATAGTACGTCCGTATGGTATACCAGGAAAATGCAAGCGTAAAAAGCATCACTATTGAAAGGACAAGAGACGTTACTATTTTATTTGTATCATGCAGTGTAAAAAACGACTGAACACCTTTAGCCATATATATACATAACATGACAACAACAGGAATCTGGTAATAATCATGCTGGACATTCCCACGGGCGAAAACTGTAAAATATATGAGCGTCCCGATGCCGAACCAACGGAAAAACCATCCTTCTTTTTTGATTGATGCGGTGAGTCCGGCCACAAGAAATCCTACGCCCCAATATCCGAGTATTAATTTAGGGATCCGTTCAGCAAATAGCCAATAAAACCAGGCTCCTTTGAAACGGATGTCTCCGCCGTTGAAAAGCCAACTAGATGCCGGTATCCCTTCCGGGTACTGCATAATCCACACTCTCCACCACCAAAAGGGAAAAAGAACAATTACGGCAAAAACTATACCGCTCCACCACTTTTTAACAGGTACTTTTGTTACGAACAAATACAGAATGGGAAGAAGAAAAAATACGGCTGTAGGTTTAACAAGAACTGCCACTGAGGCAAATACTGCGCTAAGAACCATATACCACAGAGTTTGTGTTTTTACCCTAATCCACGTATCAAAGAAAAATAACGAAAGCATCACAAAAAATATCATGAACGGTTCAGGGAGAATCGTCCGGCCGTAGTATACGTTATAGGGAAGTACTGCAAAGAAAAACCCGGCCAGGAGTCCGACAACCGGATTTACATACCGTAACACTAAAAGAATCAGAATGAAACACGTTCCCACGGATGCAAGTATCGTGACAAGACGAAGCGTAACTTCAATGGATAAAATCGGTAACAGTATTTTCAATCCAAGGCCGACCGTTTGGTATAAAGGAAATTCAACCATCCGCCAGCCGTTTGGATTGTCTTTGCCTGACTGAATATTGGAGAGATCATCATAGCGCGGGTGCAGTGGGTCAAATCCGAATTTCAGAAAATTCCGGGCAACTGCGGCGGTATCAGACTGCCTCCAGCTGTGCCAATCAGCTACCGGTTGGTCAATTTTATACATACGAAGTCCGATAGTTAAAAGGAGTATCCCTGTCAATAAAAATGTATATATTCGTTTATCCATAACCGCTATTCCCCGATAATTTGAACTTCTTTTGTCATGCGCAGAATTTTATAATTATCGAAATTCAATACATAGAGCGCTCCGCCCTGAACTTTATATTCAACTGAGCTTGGTATATCCTTCCCTTTTACAACATGATAGTCACTTCCCCGGAACAAATGCCACATCGCGTCATCCATACCGGTCGGGAATATCCATGCCCGCCCATACCGTATCGGTGTGTTCACAAAAACGAAAGTTGTTTTCATGGTAAGCGGAAAAAATTCTTTCCTAAGAGTAAGAAGTGTCTGACGGGACACAGAATAAGCTTTTTCCCAATCAGAACCGACATGCGATGCTTCCATGACGTTCCAGATGATAAAAATGATAGCTATAACCAATAGGACCACACGGACAAACAGGATCGTTGTGCGCTTTAACAGAATATCAAAAAATGTAACGATGGATATTATAAATAAACCGGATGCGGTAAGCACATATCTTTCAGCGTTCCCTCCGAGCCCGATATACGCAGAAAGTGAGATGCATCCTGCAAGTGCCCAAATAAAAGGCAGACGGTAGTGAATGAATTTTTTACGTACTGCCAAACAAAACGCAATGATAAATATTACGACCGCACCAACAACATATCTCATTTGGTTTGTGTGTGTTCGCAGTATTCCACGGAGAGTTTCCGAATACTCCATAGCTTTGGGTCCGATAAACATTGCCAGGATATAGGTTAATCCGTTACCGATGATGTTGAACGGCAATTTTTGAATATTGACGGCATAATCTCCTGACGGCGGAAGTGCATGAACATATTGCCGTATCCAAAGGTACAAAGGTACAAATAGTAAAATCCAAAGACTCTGAAATAACCTCTTCTTCCCATACAAAGAAGAAATAATCCAGATGATGACAGGAGCGACAAGCATTCCGTCGTACGAAAGCATGGAAATAATCATACACAACACTCCCGACAGCTGATAGAACGTACTCCATCTCTTCGTTTTACTCCCCCAACCGTTTATGAACGCGAACGTTGCACTAAACAAAAATACGGCAGAAAGTAGGCTGCTTTGACCGGAAATCCAGAAAATATTTTCGTGGTGAACTGCCATTACAGCAAATGCAAGTGCGCCAAACCACGCAAGCATCGGTTTCACGTTCATTTTCTTCAGAATATTCCATATAAAAAGAACGATCGCACTATAGAGTGAGAGTGACATAAATAGATACGGAATAGGTTTCAACCAAAAAACAGAGTAAAGTATGAAATACCACAATTTCGGAATAGGCCGCCAGAAAAACCCATCTGATTGAGTGAAAAATTTCCCGACATCGTACATCGAGCTTTGTGCAGCCCATCTGAGCCATGTAAAATCATCTCCGAGAAAATACCCTGAAAATGCTTTTCCGAATACCAGAAAAACAACGAGAATAAGATACGCACCGTATGCATATTTGCTTGTACATGCGTTCCACAAAACATGTATATATGATTTATTCTTCCGATCAACAAAGTCCAAAAGCGCAACACCTGCCCCCAGGAGTATCCAGAACGTATATGCTACCTTTGAGGCTTCAAAAACATCAATGAGTACTGCATTTAACAGGAGTCCTACAATACCGGCAAATAACCCTATGACGTATGCCCGGGGAACGTAGGTCAATTTATCTTTCAGACGTAAAAAGATGGTGAATGCGTAATAAAGTATTCCCAGAAACGCAATTGCCCCGAGTATTCCCGTTTCTCCGAGCATTCTGAAATAATCTCCGTCTGTGGCGACGGATAAAGTGGAATAGCCGCTTCCTGTGAGGATATTCCGTTTAAATGCTTCTATTGCTTTCGGCCACTGACCCTGAAGCCTTGTCGTTATGGATATGTCATAGACAAGTGCCTTTTGGATAAGAAAACTACCGGACACTGTAGCAAGGTCTCCTGACCCTGTTGCGAGATCATGTCCTTTATAGAACTCTATTGTTTTTGCTGTTTGTTTTATACCGGAGGAACCTATACTTATAAATTCCGTGCCTTTCGGAAGATTTTCAACGTCGGGTTTCTCCTGATTTTCTACGGTTGCGGTTCCGCCTTCCAACTTATCAAGTGTACCGATGGGTCTTCCGGTTGAAAGGTCGACAATGACATCACTGAATCGGAATGTTTTATAGAACCTGTCTGATGCGACACTTACGGAATTTAGCATCAAAAAACTAAAAATAACGACAGGAATAATCCATATCCACTTTTTGTGCCATAATAGCATCGTAATGATTGCGGCAAGATATACCCCGAACGATACGCGGGATGCTGTCATTAATAGTAACAGGAGCGATCCTGCAGCGAGGAAAAAAAACACTACCTTTTTCCACCACTCCTGAAATCCAAATACCATACTTCCGAATAACGGAATGAGAAGAACAAGAAATGCCGCCAGATCGTAATGACCGCCAAATGTCGAAGGTATACGTGCTGTAGGCGGCAGCCGAAGCGGTAATCCTTTTGCAAATTCCTCATTCATGGTCAAAAATGCCGGCCAACCTAAGAATTTTTGCCCGAATCCATAAGCGATAACACATACGATTGTTACAGCAAGAACCCATAAGATGGGTTCTACTCCTTTTATCCTTCTTACCGCATCGTATGCCACAAAAAACAATCCCATATATTCAATACGGCGGATAAAATGTAACGCTGCAAGGTGAGGAAAGTAGTTAGCTAAGTGAGGACCGATAAACAGAATGGAAATAATAACGGAAATAAGACCGACGAGCCAGTACAGGATAATTGGCAGAGTCAGCGATGAGTGTGGTTTCTCTCTTTTTATAATCCTTGTCAGGATATAAAACCCAAGAACTGCTGCTACCAGAACGTCCTCTATACGAATATTTACCCATGTACCGAAAACATCAAAAAGAGGCAGTTTGGGATAGAGCGGAATAAATGCCAGAAGAAACAGCATGCATCCGGCTAAAAAAACGTCACTTGATTGTATTAAGCGCTTCAACATATGTATCTTTCAGATCATCATTACCGGTCACAAACCCGACACTCAGAGCAATCAGTGCCTTTACTTTCAATAGTACGCGTAATACATTAACCTGCCAACCCGGGAAATATTTGGAATAGAAATACATAAGTCCCCGGTAAATATTTAATACCGGGTGTTTTAATGATCCGCTGGATGCGGCACCAACATGAATAAACCGTGCATGAGGAAAGAAATACGTATGTATTCCTTTCATGTGTGCCCGATACAACAGATCTATCTCATCCATATACATGAATATTGACTCGTCAAACGGATAACGTACAAACAGATCCTTTTGTCCTATTAAACAAGCTCCTGAAACCCAATCCACTTTCCGTACTGTTTTCGGTGAATATCGTGTAATTCCGAGTTTATCGCCCTGAAGAAATAATGACTCAATGACAACGGGAAGGGTATAAAATGAACCGCAGGAATACTGTACGGTTTTATCGGTATTAAAAAGTTTCCCTCCTGCAAAAGCAGATTTTTTAGAACGAATGTACCCTAATAATTTGGCAATTGATCCGGGTTGGGCAATACAATCGCTGTTTAACAGTAGAACATATTGTCCCCTTGCTTTTTGTATTGCCTGGTTATTTGCTTTTCCAAATCCTTCATTTTTCGAATTCTTAAGAAGAATGACATTTTGATAGTCGTGGGAGACCATTCCAATACTCCCGTCTGACGAATTGTTGTCAACGACTATCGTTTCGTGCGAAACGTGAGATCCTGTAAATCCCCTGTCTAGCGCATCCAGACACCGTTTCAGAAGATTTTTTGTATTGAAATTGACGATAATGCATGATACATCAAGAGTTTCCGCCATAGTAATGAATCGACCTTCTTATTGGAATAAACGGGCAAATTTCAGTGTATACCGGAGATTTTTCGGTCTGGTCCGGATTGTTTGGGCCGGAACTCCTCCGACAACGGTATATGAAGGGATACTTTTTGTAACAACCGCCCCGGATGCTATAACCGCCCCTTCACCCACCGTGACACCGGGAAGTATCATTACACGACTTCCTATGACCGCATAATCTTCTATCTTCACAGGAGCGTACGTTTCAGCAAAGTCCGGACTGTCTATATCATGCTCCATCGTATATATGCGTATTTCACCGGCGATAGAAACGTTATTTCCAATTACCAGAGGCCGGATACCGGGATTTAAAAATTCACGCAGGTATGAGAGCCACTTCTGTTGCCCTTTCGTCCACGACCGTTTCATTCTACCGTCCAAAAAAGCGTCATTTCCTATAATTGTATTGTGGCCGATTTCGATTCCGGATGGAACGTTAAAACGCGCTAGCCAATGAACAGACGAGTCATGACCGATTTTCATCCGGAACAGATACCGGTATAAAAACAACCGTATGGTATGGCTCGGAATGAAACCCGTCAGTGTAGATAGATATATCCAAAAATCGATTAATATACGCATATTGCTTTTAAACTTAAAGCAGATGATTTCCTATATTCGTCAGGATATCAAGCGTTTGTTTGGCCGCATTGTCCCAACTGAACTTTTTGACCTGATCCATCCCGCGTTTTATCCGTGTTTTTCCCTGCATGAGATTTCTTTCTCTGACTGCAGTCAGCATGCCTTTAACAATACTCCCGGTTTTTTCGGGATCCACGTAAACACCTGCTTTTCCTGCAATTTCAGGTAAACTGGACACATCGGATACTATAACAGGACACCCGCAACTCATAGCTTCAGCAACCGGAAGTCCGAACCCTTCATACAAACTCGGCAATACAAAGCACATAGCGTGCTTATATAGGGAAGGCAGATCGCCGTCGGGAACATAATCAAGAAACTTAACTTTTCCTTCAACACCATACGTACGGGGTGCCGAAAGAATTTCCTCATACATCCAGCCCTTTTTTCCGACAATGACAAGCTGGATATCCCTTCGTCTCTGCTTGTACTCTTTTAGAAATAGAGAAAATGCTTCTATTAACCGCACAAAATTTTTCCTCGGTTGAAGCGTCCCGACAGTCAAAATATAATTCCTACTGATTTTGTATTTTGTAAAAATATCAGTTTCACTCATAGCATTTGCCGGTTCCATATCAATTCCGGGATAGGTTACCGTTATTGACGATTCTGGTATTTGGTACTCCCGTATTATAGCATCTCTTGTTGATGAGCTTATAGTTAGAATTTTCGCAGCATGACGGACTGAATACTTCGTCCATTCCCGAAGTTGATATAAATCTTTTGCTTTAAAAAGGTCCGGATAATATATATAGGACAAATCCATTACGGACAAAACTCTCGGAATATTTATAAACCTTGGAGCGTAGTGAGTCGGTGAAAAAACGACACCGGCCCGCGGCATATCCCAAAAAAGAGCCATTGGGAGACCTATAAATGTCCAAAATCGTTTTGGAACTACCAATCGGTATTGCCACCACGAACACTCCTTGGGCATGAACGAAAGAGGTTCATCGGGAAGATAAACTCTGTAGGTATTTCCGTTTTTCTCACCTTTCTCTCTTTTTGTTTTTTCGATTGCATACATATGAGAAAGTATCTGGTATGCATACTGCCCGATACCGACCCTATGTATGACGTTTGCTTCATATCCGTCAATGGCAATGATCATAATTTTGAAATTCCGGGATACACTACTGTAAGCTGACTGTCCGGAAGATGGTAATAATGTATGACATCTTTTTTTGTCGCGATAGAATCACATAAAAAGTGTTTACATTCCGAAACAGCCCGCTGTAATCTTTTCTTCTGAACCGTAACGATGATGTCTGTAAAACTCTCAGGATATCTGAGGAAACTGACATCATGAATTGTTGTAATACCTATGGCTGTTGAAATGGGTGGCTGAACCCAATCGCTGGACCAAAATATATCGATGTGTCCGATGAGCCATTCAATCGGAATTATATGCAGATCATTCCAGAGAAATGTGAGCAGTGTCGGCGGAAAAGGAAATACCCTCAGAATTACCTTTCCGTGCGGAAGCTGTTGATAAAATTTGGCAAAAACATGACGTTTCCTCAGCGATGATGCGAACAATATATACGTATTATGAACATCTTTTTTGACAAGCTCAGTCACGAGATTTCGCACGTAGCGGTCTACACCGGTTCCTTCATATGCAATTTGACTTATATCAATGCCTATCTTCATAGTAAATACCGGATACAAAACACTTATTAATACCCTTCCGGGTGTGCTTTATGCCACTTCCATGCACTCCCGATTATCATATCAATATCCGTAAAAATTGGCTTCCAGTTTAATAATTTCATTGCTTTTGTATTATCCGCAAAAATCGCATCCGGGTCCCCTTCGCGTCTTGCAACAAATACGTACGGAATTTTCTTACCGCTTATCCGTTCAGCTGATTTGAGAATTTCCAGATTGGAATACCCCTTTCCGACACCTAAATTGACAACCAGAGATGCGGATGTTTTTTGGATATATTCGATGGCTTTTATATGTGCATCAGCCAGATCAAGAATGTGAATATAATCGCGGATGCACGTTCCGTCCGTGTGTGATAGTCGTTTCCGAACACCGTAAATTCTTTTTTAATGCCAGCTGCAACCTGCAGGGCAATCGGTATGATGTGTGTTTCGCCCGGATGATCTTCACCGAGTGACCCGTCAGTTAGCGCGCCCGCAGCATTAAAATACCGTAAAAACGCATGCCGTATCCCGTATATCTTTTCGTACCATTCCAATATTTCCTCAAAATTCCGTTTAGATGCACCGTATACGCTTACCGGTTTGTATGATTCATTTTCCGTAACCGGTAGATGATCCGGGTACCCGTACACTGCACAAGTCGAGGAAAATATGAATGTATTGCATCCCGCGTCTTTCATCGCACTTAATAAATTCAAACCTCCCAGAATATTATTCTGAAAATACAGGTATGGCTTCTCCATAGATTCCCCGGCAAGCGCGAGAGCGGCAAAATGCATAACGGCATCAAATTTATATTTATGAAATACCGCATCAATATCCTCTTTGTTCCGAAGGTCACCGGTTATACACTCGGTGTTACCGATCGATTCTTTATGCCCGGTAGAAAAATTATCAAAAATTACCGTATCAATTCCTTTATCCCGTAACACTTTATTCGTAATCGATCCTATATATCCGGCCCCGCCGGTTATGAGTACTTTCATATGTCCTCCTTTTTTACGATTTGGGTAAAATTCAGCAAAACTGAAACAAACAGAAAGGCAGCTGCATACATAACCAAACGCTCTGCCGTGAAAAATATCCAATACTGAAAAAGCGGAATAGCCAAAATTAAACACAGTAGTCCTGCAATTGTCAGAATACGGGAATTACGTACGTATAATAAAACAGAGAATACTATGACAAATACAATATCCTGTGGCTTCATAAATTGCTATGTAATAGAACGGTAATAACGGATGGTTTCTTCTAATCCGGATTGTACGGATATGCGGGGTTCCCAGTTCAGATTCTTTTTTGCTTTTGAAATATCCGGTTTCCGGCGCTCCGGATCATCGATCGGCAGATCAGTGTGTACGATACATGATTTGGATTGAGTCATTTTTTTAATTTTATCGGCAAAATCCAAAACCGTGTATTCTTCCGGATTTCCGAGATTATATACCTCACCGTCAGTACGCGGCATGAACATGGCACGCATAATCCCGTCTACCAAGTCCGATACAAAGCAGAACGACCGCGTCTGTGAGCCGTCTCCGTAAACGGTAATATCGGTATTCCGTAAAGCCTGATTGATAAAATTTGAAACCACTCTTCCGTCTGTCGGTCTCATACGCGGGCCATAGGTATTAAAAATCCGGATTATTCTGGTATTCACGTTATACTGGCGGTGATATAACATCGTTATCATCTCACCCCAGCGTTTACCTTCGTCATAGCAGGACCGTAACCCAACGGGATTTACGTTCCCCCAATATGTTTCCGACTGGGGATGGACGGACGGGTTACCGTATATCTCACTGGTTGACGCAAACAGAAAATGCGCGTCATACGCTTTTACTGCATCCAAAAGGTGCATCGTACCGATGGAGTTAACAAGCGCAGTTTCTTTCGGATATTTCTGGTAATCAATGACAGATGCAGGCGATGCCAAATGGAAAAGGTAGTCTATATGTCCTACTATCGGAAGCGACTTTGTTACGTCATAGTTTATGAACGTAAAGTCGACATTGTGTTTCAGATGCCCGATATTCCCTTCATTTCCTGTTATGAGGTTATCAATGCAGAATACTTTATACCCGGCCTTCAGAAGAGCCTCGGACAGGTGTGAACCGATAAAACCGGCCCCTCCTGTTACAAGACACGTTTTTTGATCTCCCATACTGTTATTCTAGCACAGTGAAACACTAAAATTGATATTTTTACGCTATTTCAAGAGGCGGATGATGGTAGATATATCATTCGGAGACATATCAGGATCGCACCCGAGGTATAGACCGCATGCATGGATCTTTCCGGCATTTTTATACTCATAGGTACTTTTTTTGACGTATTTAGTAAAAAAGGGTTGTTTAGTTATATCTCCTCCGACGATCGGACGTATTTCAACCTGATTATCTAAACGCGAAACGATTACATCACGTAAAGTCTCTGTTTTACATAGTATCGGAAAAGCAAAGGCGCTGAAAACATCCATATGAGTGTAGGAAATAGGCATATAGGAATCGGTATTACGGTAAACTGCTGATGCCAGATTTGTGAAATTTGCGTGCCTTTTCTCCAGATTTTCATCAAAATAGGAAAGCTGTTTTTTTCCGAGGAATCCCGTAATTTCGGTCGGACGCAGATTAAAACCGAGATCATAAAACGTATATCTGGAGAAAAATTCTGAATTTATCCGGTGCTTTATCCGCATACGTTTTCTGTTGGGAATAGTCATATTCCTGTCCCATCCGTGCGCCCGTACGATCTGAACCATCGAGCTGAGATCTTTATTATCCGTTGCGACCATTCCACCCTCAATTGTGGACAGGTGATGTCCGGCATAAAAGGAAAATGTTGAGGCAATTCCGAAATTCCCAAGTCTTTTTCCTTTATATACGCTGCCCAATGCCTCACATGCGTCCTCAATGAGATAGATATTCTTTCTTTTACAGATACGCTCAATTTCGTCAAGATCCGAACATAATCCCAGAAGATGTGTGAGAAATAATGCTTTCACCGGTGTCCGATCGAGCACTTTCTGTAATGTTTTTGATGAAATATTTAATGTACGGATGTCCACATCTATCGGAACAACGGTAAGTCCAAGCTCAATAAGCGGCATGACGTTTGTGGACCATGTAACTGCTGATACACCTACAACATCTCCGATTTTCAGCCATCCTAAATTTTTCATCGACTGGACGACCGCAAGATTTGCCGAACTGCCGCTGTTAACGAGGCTGCAGAACTTCCTTTGTTGCCATTTTGCAAAATCTTCTTCAAATGATACACAAACATTCCCGAAACTTAAACGTTTTGCGTATCGGATGAAATCCGAAAGTGCGTTTAGAGTCTCACGCTCGTTATAAAAGGTATGTTTAACAAGTGGTATCATAAAACACCTGATTTTTTGAAAGCATGTGTAAATACCGTTTCCCAGGTATATTTCTTTGCATACCGGAATGCATTTTCTCTGAATACATTCATGTCTTCATCGGATCCGGAAAAAAACTCGAGAACATTTTCTGCAAATTTTTTGGAATCGTATGGTGAAACAATTCCGCATCCGTACCGTATGACGTCTCCTGCTATTGCACTCGTGTCAGTCATAATAACAGGAATTCCTGAAGACAGATACTGCTTAACTTTTGCGGGTTCGGTGTACGAAATAAATTCATGAGACGGATCATACATAGCAGTACCGAGTGCCGCGCGGGATACTATGTATTCGATTTTTTTCGTGTCAGCTATATACCCCGTAAAATGAACTGACTTAGCGATTCCGAGTGATGATGCAAGTGATGTAAGATCTTTTATGTAATCACCTCCACCGATGACTGTCAAAGATATATCGGGAATTGTTTTTTTTATAATGGGTAGTGCTTTTATAACAAGCTGTATACCCTTGGTTTTATATATGTTTCCCATATATACCAACTCATATTTATTGGACTCCCTATAAAGTATTGGGGTTTTGCGATGGATAGTTACACCATGAGGAACAATGAGTTGTCCCGGAAACGATTTTCCCCATTTACGTTTCCGCTCACGTATCATACCAATAGCGTAATTCCATGTGTAATCGGAATATGAAACACTGAGGTAGTCTGCAAAGTGGTAAATAGAATTGAAAATGACATTTTCAAAACGTTTCGGAAGATAATCAATTGAATAGAAAATGACATGTTTGACAAGCCCAAGGCTCCTGAGTATGAGCCCGCAGAACGCATTAAGGTTACCTACACCGATAAAATAGTCATATGTCCCTTTGGCATTTACCGTAGTCCATACAAATGTGTATACGGTATCTTTAATATACTGGAGATACTCAGGAAGTGTGAGTTTTGGCGCTTCAATACGGCGTACTGTCTTTTTACCCTTATACATCTCCATGTGTGATGCGGTTATTGGATTTTTCGGTGCATACCTGTTCACATGCCCGATCGTTATGAGACTATTCACATGAGCGTCTCTGAGATACCCGCCAAGTGCATGCGGAGAACCGGTAGGATAGTCATGAAAAACAAGAATTACTTTTAATTTGTTCAGCATTGTATGTCGGTCCATAGAGATATAAATATACGTTATAAAACCGGTAAACTGATGTAAATTCGTCCGGGTTAAATAATCACATCAGATTTATTTACCTATACGTAACCATGAATATGTATCGTCTATTACCTCATGAATGGTTTTCGTTGGTTTCCATTTTGAAATATTTCCGACTAAGGTATTATCCGTAATATATATGGGCACATCGTTCTTCCTTGTCTGAAGGACTTTCCGAATCGGTATCGTGTTTCCGGTAATTTTTTGGCACAACAGGGTAAGCTCTACCAATGAAACGCTGTTTTGGAAACCACCGCCTGCGTTTACTATTTTTCCGTTGAATGTATCGGGGGTTTTTAACTCTCTGAGAAGAAGATCAAAAAGATCATCTATATGCAGAATGTCCCTGACCTGTTTTCCCTCTCCGCCAAACCCTATATAGGAAAGAGGTAATTTCTCCATATGTGAAGAGAGCCAGAATGAAAGTATTCCCTGATCAACTTTACCGAACTGCCAGGGACCCGCAATAACGCCGAATCTATTAACAATTGCGCGTATTGCATACATATCGGCATATTCAAAAAGCATTATCTCCGCAGAAAGCTTTGTAGCGCCGTATAACGATCTGACACCATCCAGCGGAAACTTTTCCGAAATACCTTTTGCTGATGCGCCTGTTATAGTCTGCGTTTGCGTAAGTTCAAATCTTGTTTTCGTTTCACGGTATACCAGACTGTTCAGATAATTGACGGGATATACCCTGCTTGTTGAAAGAAAGACAACGTCCGCGCGTTTTTTCCGTGCGATTTCGAAACAATTAACGGCACCCGATAAATTTGTATCTACCGCATAACGGGAAGATGAATTTACACCGGCAAGTACGGATGGCTCGGCGGAACATTCTATGAGAAGATCAACCTTACCGACATCAAGATCTTTCTCTTTACGGACATCTCCTTTAATAAATTTTACACCGTGTTCTTTCAGCCTGGGAAGATTTCGCTCTGATCCTTTTCTGTACAGGTTATCTAATGCAAATACTGTAATATTTCCGAAATGTTCTTTCAGCTTTACGCAGATATTGGAGCCGACAAACCCTGCACCGCCTGTAATGAGAATATTCTTATAATTCATATTTATTTGAAATGACCTTGGGAACAAATCTCGTCTAAAATCATATCTATGTCGTATGTATATTTCCATTTGGGGTAGTGTTTCCGGAATTTCGATACGTCGGATAAATACCAGATATGGTCTCCGATACGGTTCGGATTCACATATTTTATATTTGCCTTTTTGCCCATAATCCGTTCGATTTTCCCTATCGCCTCCAGCATTGATATGTTGGAGTATCTGGATCCGCCGATGTTATACACTTCTCCTTTACGGGGGTTTTGGTAGAAACTATAAAAGGCGTTTACCAGATCATAAGAATGTATATTGTCCCTAACCTGCTTGCCTTTATATCCGTAAATAGTATATTTTTCTCCTCTATAGATACAACGTGCTAAATAAGCCAAGAATCCGTGAAGTTCAGTGCCTGAATGTGCAGGACCCGTCAGACAACCACCGCGGAATACTCCGGTTGCAAGGTTAAAATATCTGCCATATTCCTGCACCATGAGGTCTGCAGCTGTCTTTGATACCCCGAATATGCTGTGTGTCGTACGGTCTAAACTCATCGTCTCATCTATTCCTTTATAAAATTTGTGCGTACGTGGGAGCTCATAACGCGTATTTTTCTCAATGAAGGGTAATTGGTTCGGATTGTCCCCGTAAACCTTATTCGTAGAGGTAAAAATGAAAACAGCTTCTTTGGCATACGCACGGTATGCTTCCAGAAGCACGAGTGTACCGACCGCATTTACCGAGAAATCCGTCATTGGTTCACGTGCAGCCCAATCGTGTGACGGTTGTGCTGCAGCATGGATAATAAGATTAAAGGAAGTCTGTTTAATTACACGCTTGATAGCTTTCTCGTCCCGTATATCAGTCTGGTGATGAATATATTGTTTATTGAATGTTTTTTCGAGAAGTTTCCTGTTCCACCCTGTGCTTGCCTCAGGTCCAAAAAAGTATTCGCGCATGTTATTGTCGATCCCGTGCACGATAAAACCTTTATGAATAAAGAATTTTACTGCTTCAGAACCAATCAAACCTGCTGATCCTGTTATAAGAGCATATTTCTGCCGTCGTGTTCTCATAGATTTTGCTCGTATTATATGCTAAAAATCGAACCTGCATACCCGGTATCATTTATCAAAAGCATATATGGAGAATTTGGAGTCATCATATACCAATGTGCCTGCCGAAGATAAGGCTTTGATGTTTATTTCATAAGGAAAATCATTTTTGGCAAATTTCGGAATAAGAGCATAACTGACACCTGAACGGAGCGCACTGTTTTTGTTACCGTTATAAATGCTTTGTACAATCCGGGATCGGTCTGTCAATCCGACATTTCCGAAGAATCCGAAATAATTCCTTCGTCCTGCAAAAACTACCGGGTCTATCATGTCCGAATAAGAAACAAAAACAGAATCTTTAGAAGTGTTGGAATGAATCCATGATATGACGGGCAGAATCTCCTTACTGACAATTGGAAATGCAAATTCGTTTTTAATCGGCATCAGATCAACAATCCCTGAAATCGTAAGGATACCAAATAAGATTACCGAAACAATCTTTCCTGTGTAATGATAGCTATTCCAAATCCATACGAGTCCTACGGCTGCAAGGATATCTATCCAGATAACCAAAAATGATAGAAATTTTTGGTCAAATCCGTGTTTTCCCAGTCCTGCATAAAGACATAATCCGATAAATAATGCGATAAAAGGGATGCTTACTTTACGGGTTTTCTGTGGGAGTACAATATATCCTATACATGCAACAATGGGTAATATACCAAGATTCTGCCACAGATAATCAGCTATCGTCCAAGTCGCAGGAGCATAGATAGAGGAAGAAATACTAAATAATCCTGCAATTAATGCTCTAAGATCCCCCAATACCACAATATAGGGAATCATAATAAAAGTGATGCATAATCCGTACGGGATGACAAACGCGGTTATATCTTTCCATTTTTTTTCAAGTGCCAACAAAAAAGCGATCACAACCCCCGTCAGCAGACACACAGCCATATTCCAAAAAAACAATGTTCCGCATAGTAATCCCATGATGAAAGATGTAAGTATCTTTACCTGTTTCTCAGAAATCTTCTTTTGCATGAGAATGATAATAAATAAACCCGAAGCTGTCGCAAAAGCCAGATGCCGCTGATTTACATAATTATTGAGAGTCATAAATAATGAAATAGCAGAGCCGTCAAAAGGGCCAGCATAAGGATATGTCGGTAACCGCCAAATATACATAAAAGTTTCTTTAGAAAAACCGCGGGATAAAAGAATATTCCAAAATGCGAGAGTACTGTTTGTAACTGTCAGAATTACCGCAAACCACCCTGTTATTCTTTTTTGTTTAAAAAGAAGTTGCGGAATATTATAAATAATAATCAAAAGTGCACTGAACGATAAAATGCTTGTAATATTTATTGCCCAAAGTACGGGAACTCCGAAATATTCCCAGATAGACACAAAAAAATAAAAAAGGAAATGATAAAACAAGGGCAATCCGGCCCGGAACGGTGACGTAAAAGGAATATTTTCTCCCCACGAGAATGACCGCACGATTCCCAGAGCATTCCCGAAATCAAAAACATTGTTGCTTCCGACGAATAACGTCCCATCCGTTCCTCCGTGGAATGTTTTTGTCATCAGCCACGAACTGAAAATAATTGCAAAAAAGATAATAAGTATATCGCTGATTGTTAAACTATAATTGGACGGAAATTTTTTAACTCTAACAAATAGTGCGGCAACAGCTAATATCGCGATTAGTAGAATCGTTCCCCAAAGAATCGGTTCTCCTGTTTGCTTAACCAAGATTGACAACAGATAGGTTATAGGGACACCGATATCGATTCCAATCAGCATTGAACCGACAAACGACATAAGCGTCGGCAGTCCTGAAAACCACTTTTTGATAACAAACCAACCAAGAAAGAACAGTGATGTGAGATAAATTATGAGGACAAATAAATGCATACCCTGTTGCATAAGTTATTTTCGGAGTTTTAAAACAACTATTGTTCCTGCAATACTGATAATGGTAAACATACTCATAAACAATCCGATCTTCACCCAATATTCCTGTTTTGAAACTATATCAGGTTTATACTGCTTAAATACGAAGGAAGGATTAGTAAAAATTGCAATTTGGCTAAATCCGTCTAATTTAACAAGTCCGGATTTGGTTAATGAGTCTATCAGTGCTTTCCGTTGTGATACATCATACTTATAATCTGATAAAAATATCCGTTTTTCTACGTCTATCGGAACGATAATATATTTTACACCGCTGTCAAAAATTGTTTTTTTGAATTTTTTACCGCCGATTAACTTAACCAGCTCGGGAGCTGATGAATTAATAAATAAAGTCGATCCGGTTATAACCGGATGTGAGTCGGATGAAAATGCAAACTTTTCCGGCACCGGCAGCCATAACGTTCTGTATGGACTCATGTCATGCACTATCAGATCCTTTAATTTTACATACTCAGGGGGAATGGGTTTCAGTATAAACTGACCGAATAACTGTCCTAAGAGTAATTGGCGTATGGTAAAACCCCAGAATATAATAAAAATTACGGAAATACAGATAAATACATTTTCATAAGAAGCTGAAAATAAATATTTTAGCCGTCCTTTGACGACTTTCATCAATATTTGTTTTATTGCATCAGAACTCCGGACTGCTATAACCTGCAGTCCTAGAGGTATTAGTACCGCATATCCCAATGCTATATAAAGGTAAAATTTAGACGAATCACGAAACAAAACAAATCCGGGAACATGTGAATATAACCAGTAATATATTTCACCAAATGGCAGCTTAACACCTTTTGCCAAAAAAGCACCGAGCAATGCTAATATCGTGAAATACGTCACTTTAGCTGGACTTGTGGTCTCAAGGATTTTCCCTTTATCAAGCAATCCTTTTGCCCGCAATCTATCAGCCATCAATAGTGTCGCAAATGCGATAAACGGTAACACGAGAAATTCCGGTTGCATGAAATATACTCTCCCGAACAGATTTTCCGGCCAATTTGCATGCAGCAGGGACAGTGCGTGAGGCAAATCGGCAAAACTTAAATCTTTTACAATATACATTCCTGTATACATCTCACCCTGATCATTCGTGCTCCAACCGGATAACATAATCGGCAGGATCCAAAACATGTGCGTGAATAGTGCGATACACCCCGGAATAATAAATACGAAGACGCCCTGAGAAATAATTGAACGTAATGTTCCGAAATTTGTTTCGATCTGACGGATTAATAAATATAGGAAAACCGCAACAACGATTAAATATGCCAAACGCAAATCAAAAGCTATAAGTAATGAAAGTAATAATCCGCTTATTAAACTGTTTTTCGTAATATCCCGTACTTCTCCCCCTTTATCCAATACGGAATCAATATTTTGCAGAAACTGAAATAACGTAATAGGAGCAAAGCCATACGCAAGCGCAACTCCGATTTGACCTCCTCCGAACACCATTAATATGTATGTGTTAGTAGAATAGACAATTACTGCAATTATTTTTTGTATTGAACTTCGGAAAACCAGGCTTGAAAGCCGAACAATAGAGAACATTGCCATAAAAAGAACTGAAATCCATAGAATTTTTTCAATGATATCCCAGTGAAATCCGAATGAAGAAAAAATCTTTACGAGAAGAGTAAACGGATAATCAAACCACATCCGGGACAGGGTTGAAATTCCTAAGTTATATTCAGGGTGCCAGATCTGCGGTAACCAGGATAGGTTACGTAATTGTTCAGCGAAATAAAATCCCGAATCCCCGCCCGCGAAATACAACATAATATTTAATTTTTCCTGACAACGATAAAGCAGGACGGCATCATATACTTTATAACCGGAAGAGCATCAATGACATGGGTGATCCGAGAGTCACTTTGGATAAATCCGCTTTCATATATTATAGAGCAGTCCATCTTCTGAATTATACACCGCAAATCCAATGGATTTGTGACAACTATCGCATCGTCGTCGTACTGGAAAATAGCCCGTTTTATCGGTCTCATTCTTTCAAATTTATCTTCTGAAACAATTAACTTGGTTAGTATACGGACAAAATTTTTTATTCTGTTTGTTAGTCCCTTTATTCTTGGGTGCGGACTTTGCATAACGACGGATAAGAAATTCGGGCATGCAATCAACAAATATCCTCCGCCCGTAAGCGTACGTAATTGCTCCTGCAGAAAAAATTCGGGATTCTCCGTGTGTTCGAGTACATTAAACGATCCGACAAGTTCGAAGTAATTATTCTTAAACGGTAATTTCCCGCCGTCATACTGATAACAGTATTTTAATCCTCGTTTTTTTGCAGCCGCAATAAAGAGTTTAGACACATCAATGCCATGTCCGTTCCGGTACCCTTGCCTATTGAGTGAAGTAAGGAGGAATCCGTTACCGCAACCGACATCCAAAAACCGGCTTGACTTCTTTATAATGTACCGTTTTATATATTTGAGGTATTTTTTGTAAAATTCCGGCGGTAGTTCATTTAATTTCTGAAGATATTGAGTATTCTCATAATTAAATTTTTTCATATCTTCAAAAAATTTTTCACGGTCGCTTATTTTTAATTACTAATTTATCTGATTTTTTTTCTTCCCAAATAGCCTGAGCCATACCGATGAACAGATATACGTAAATCCAAATATTCAATTTATTCTGTATATATCCGGTATTAAAATATATTAATGGAAGCCAAATAGCGAGAAGAACAAAAGCAATCGTGTAGTTAGATTTGCTTTCTAAGCTATACTTTTTAATCGATATTACACGACCTACGATCAATAAAAGCAAAACACCAAAGTATACTTTCTGCAGAAATACTATATCGATCACAGTAAACAATAATATAATAATTGGTAACGGTAATATTTTATTAAAATCTTTTTTTCCCGTCAGGTAAAGTAATAAGGGAATGAGATATAATGTCGAATTCAATAAATAGTCTATATTAGTAAATGAGGTTATTATCTTCCTGGTAATAAATTGGGCTGCGTTGCTTATGCTGAATAGAATAGCCTTTTTTGTATACTTATGAACGGTTGTTAACTGCGGATCTGATACATTTAATTCTATGGAATTATTATTGTTTCCTGACAACGATATAATCTCAAACTCATATACCTTATTCTTTGAATCATTGATTACCGGAAAACCGAAGGGAAAATTTTGAATATTTTCTATTGCACCCGAGTTATAGTCATTGCTGTAATACCAGTTTTGAGATATATTTTCTTTTATTCGAAAATTTATATAATCTGCTTCACTACTCTCAGAATTACTGTTGTACCCGAATCGAAGAGTAATTATTCCAAGAAAATTATCCTTCGCCGCAAACGTTCCTGCTATTTTCCCTCTATTCTGTATTTTATTCTGAGGATACTGTATCAACTTCGCCTTTGGGTATTGATATACTAATGAAGTAAAACCGTAAGTATTGTTTAAAAATAATGAGGCAAGAAACCAAAACATCACTAGCATCAGAGGAATAACTATCCTGAAAAGAAAACTTTTTGTTTTAATCATATCTTTGCAGATCTATATTTATTCATTATCAAATATAACGAACTAAGGATAATTGTAATTAAGCTCATTATGGTTCCGAAATAAAAATAAAGCTGTGGAGTATAATACAAAACGAATTGCGTATTGATACTTCCGTCGTGATTCACAGTATAGTAATCAGGTCCATAATTCTTTTTGATAAAATCCAAATCTATCATCCACGTATTGGTATGTGCATGGTTGGATTTGTGTGATGAGTCAAAAATTGATTTTTGCCATAGATAAGACATTTCATTTACATCGAATAGTTTAGGTTCCTCTTTACATTCTCTGATACTATCGCCTACTATTGTGCTGCTGGAACACAATGGTGTAGTCTGATTTTTCTGTATAAATAGCTTCCAGCCCACATGATACGAATCATTAAAATTAAACGGTTGGGTAACGCTGATGTTCCGTATCTGTACTATATATTTAACGGAATTAATTTTTTTATAGAATAAATTTTGTGTCTCCAGTAAGCTATTCGGTTTTCTAGTCGAGTACAGTTCATAATTTCCGTTTGAGCTGGTTAAAATTCTCTTATCAGTAATCTCATTTAAAAACGTGCTGTCCTGCATTTCCAGACTATCTTTATCGAATATCCAGGATTGAAGAACCTGTGAGGGTATATTTTTTGTTACTAATACGTAATTAATTGAATGATCGTGTAAAATTTTTTTAATTCCGTCATATTTTCTTTCTTCTATGAATGAGTTAAAAATATCTGCTTCTTTTGTTAAGTTGAAAGATAAAGATCCTGAAATATCATTTACACCGCTGAAGATTTTAACCGGTGAGGTGCCGACATATACGTTATTCAATCTTTCATCTTTTATAACTGTGTATGCAGCAGTACCGAAAGGAATACTCAGAATTGTGTTTGTAGATGATATAGTTGATTTAATTAAATTCATAAAATCATAATATTCCTGAGGAATGGTAATTGTTTTGTATATGTTTTGTGTTGTCCATAAAGGGGAATTTACAGTTGATTTAACCGAAGAAAAATTAATTACCATTACAAGTAACAATAGTAATAATATTTTCCGGTGAATTTTCGGATACTTCTTCTTAAATAGAACTAAACTGATCGTTAACAGAATAGCGTATAAAATTACATAACCCGGAGCGAATTTGTCATAAAAATTACGAAACATAACAAATCCGGGAAGCCTACCTAAAAACAAAAACAGATATTCGAGCGGCCCTATGTTTACCGTAAAAAAATATATGGATAATAAAAACGACAAAAATATAAGTAAAAATTTACGTTTGTTATTTTTGTCCAAATATTTTTTATAGCTGAATATACCGGTTCCTAAAACGAAAATAAATATAGAATTTAATATAAAGGTTTTATCGTATAGTCTGATAAAATCTCCTTTCAGCATCCATTGAAAATCAAATGCAATTTGCCGGTGGAACAGATTCAACAGCGGATAAATAATATAACTTGTCGCTGTACTTATGACAGTGGGTGCAAAAGTATTGGTAAATACTCCTGACACAAATTTAAGAGACGTACTGTTTTCTTCTCGCGAAAAATACGGAGCTACAAAACCGACAATCCAAAAAGCC
Organism: Candidatus Gottesmanbacteria bacterium; assembly: GCA_963711735.1. GTDB lineage: Bacteria > Patescibacteriota > Microgenomatia > UBA10105 > UBA927 > CAVQFA01. Next base: position 55,437 of record CAVQFA010000004.1, read on the forward strand.
TGTGTGAAAGCAATCCACACAAAATATATCACTGATTTTTTTATAAATCCTAATATTTCTTTTTTTGAGTAAAATATTACCATGACTAATACACCTAAACTCATTGGTAATAAAAACCCAAACAGCCAGGGCATCGCGTACAGTGCGAACGCAAAAAAGAACGAAACAATCACGCTTATAAAAATATATTTATAATTTGAGGTATTTAAATACCGTAAGTATAAATACCCTAAAGCCGGTATAATAAACAATAACCATACTGCAATGGGAAATACGAATAATTGGTTAATAATGATAATAGGAGATAAAATATAAAATAAACTTCCGATTAATATCTCCGGATTAGAAGAATCATTTAACTGAAAAAGTTCTTTAATGAATTTTTGAAAAAATAGAAATCCGAGGATTAATGGTAAGGAAAAAGCAAAATAACTCAGAACGATCGTATTGACAATAATTTTACTTAGTAGAAACCAAACGTATAAAAAGGGTAACAGATACTGATTAGTGACGTTTGTTCCGATGGATGATACATTATTCCAGGAAAAAAAAGAGACATTTTTAAAAAATTCTAAGGGATATGCATAAAATAATCTCGTATCGTCTCCGCCAATAAACATTTTTCCGCTAAATAGATAGTAAGGTAACGCTAGGAATAAAATACAGATAAAAAAATTCAGTATAAAATAAATATTTATCTTCTTCATACTGAGTCGGCATGTAACGGATTCTTATTTTTGACTAAATAAAATCCGTCAATATTGCCCTTAAGGTATTGAAGCACTAACTGTACCCTCTGTTTTAACGCGAACTTACCGATTCCCGAATAAAATATGATTTTATACATGTAATAAAGGGTAAACACCCATATCCAGATACATATTATTAAGATATATTGTATCCTGTTTGAATATAGTGAGTGAAAAAGAATCCTGTTTCGTGCAAATACGTATGGTCTCCGAATATTATTCATCACGTGATACATATAATCTGATTTACTCTTGCCCATCACTTGACTTTCAATGTCGTGATATATTCGTGCTTTTCTGACAACCCGGACAGAATATCCGGCGTTACGGATCCTGTAGGCGAAATCACTTTCTTCATACATAATTTCAAATTTTGTGCTGAAAAAGATACTATTTTCCTTTATGACACTTGCCCTGACCATAAACGCGTTCGGAGCATCAGCAGTATCCCATATATTTTTACCTCTAAATTCTGTTAAAAGATCTGGGTTGATATGTTCTGGAAGTTGCCATATTACGCTTTGTACATACCCATAATAGTTTTTTCTTATCCGCATAACTATAATTTACCAATCCTAATTCCCCTGTTTGTTCATTCCCCTCAAACACTGATACCAGACTATTTATCGAGTCCTTCTCAATGACATTATCATCATCTATAAAAAATATATATTTACCCTTTGAACTTTTTATGCCTAAATTTCTCGATCCTGCCGTATATAGTTTGCGTTTATTTCTGATTACTTTGAGATTTTTAAGCGATGGAAATTCTGTGAGTATGCCTTTATATGTTTGATCGCTTGACATATCGTCAATGACAATTATTTCCAAATCCTTATAGGTATTCTTAACAATACTCCGCAATAATCTCAAAACCATAAATGATCGGTTATATGTAGGAATGACTATTGAAACCAGTGGATTTTGTTTATTTATTGGCATTTATTGCCGGCTAAAAGAATAATTTTTATGAATAATGTAAATAACAATTGCACTAATGCTCGATAGTGCGGAAATCATACATAAAAGAGGGTGAAATATCCACACGATATCCCGGTCCCGTACTATACCGTAAATAGCCCGGAACAACGGGAAGATAAAACTCAATGAATATAGCGGCCATATCTTTACTTTAAAATTCTGGTATTTGGATAAATATTCAGTTCTATATGCAATACCGTATTTTTTCCCCTGAATTGCGTTTACACTGGCCCACCCCTGCTTTTTCATAAAATGTTTCAGGTTCCGAACCGTATGATGATAAAGCCTGACAGAATGAACAAATGCAACTTCTTTGTGGGACTTCAACAGTTCCAGAACGGGTATAACGTCGTCAAATGCATGTTGTTTTTTTCTGGTAAAACCGATCCTGACGGTAAACCCCTGGGCTACAGCTATAAGCGGTCTGTCGGGTTTGGAATCATAGTCATACACATCATAGAGACTGTTCGTTTCCAATGTACTGTATACGCGCTTAAACGTTCTTCCGTTTGCAGAATATCCGTACACAAAATGGTTAAACGGATCCGTGAATGTGTTGATATATCTGGTAAATACGGTATCTTCTTTATCACTAGACTGCATGGGAAATGCAGCTGCAATATCATTGTCATCAAAGACACTGATCATTTTCCGGATCGAATCCCTGTCTTTGAATATATTATCAGCAGCAAGAACCATCAACAGTTGCCCTTTTGCATGTTTTATCCCCAAATTCACCCCCGGATCTGCCAGAATATAGGGATTATGAATAACGCGTACGTTATAATTCTTAACTAATTCCAACGTTTTATCAGTTGATCCCCCGTCGATTATTAAAATCTCCATCTTTTTGTAATCAAAATCCTGATTCTTAATAGTTTCCAAAAAAGATACGATATCTTTTTGATTATTTAAAGTTGGAGTGATTATTGATAATTTCATGATGGTTCTTTCTATGAGATATGTAGGAATTCTAATAATAGTTGAAGTTTTCCTGATCCCGGATACATTTTCCTAATTATGTCGATATCATTGACAACTCTATGCTCCTGGATCCATTTTCTCTTGATGAGTATCAGTTTTAAATACTTAATATTAAATAACCAACCGTTTATATATGTGAGTGATATTTTTGGTTTAAATATCAGCAGAAAAAAAATTATTTCCATAATATTCTGAAAAAAATATAAAGGAAGAATAACAAACAAAGCCGGTGTCGAGTAATTTTTAATCAGCATTTGAGGTATGTTTCGATTTCTCCATAAAAAAGCGTTGTACTGAATACCCTTTCCGGTACTTCCCGCGCCAGCATGATATAGAGGTATATCCTTAGCGTAAGAAAAATTTTTTCCTAATAGATTTAACCTCCAAAACCAGTCCGTATCTTCGAAATACATAAAAAAGTTATCATCTAACCCTCTGGTCTCGTAATAGATTTTTTTGTCAGAAAATACACACACGCCGCTTAAATAAAAAACTCTATCGTTTCCATAATTAGTTGGTGTATAAAAAGCCGGGCTTCCGAGAATATCTATAGTATTATTACACGGAAAGTTACTGCTCTTTTTATATGTGTAGGTTCTTGGTGATATTACGCTGTAATCTGATTTCTTATAAAATTTATAAAGTTTATAGATGAAATCCGTTTCTACCCATGTATCATTATTCATTAAAACAACATATTTACCTTTACTTTTTAAAATACCCATATTGTTGGCTTTCGCAAAACCTGAATTTGTCGTATTTTGTATTATTTCAACTTTTGGGAAAAGCTGTTTTACTATTTCAACAGAATTATCTGTTGATTTGTTATCAACTAATATAATTTCAATATTTTTATATGTTTGACTTATAAGTGACGTCAAACAACTGCGTAACCATCTTTTACCGTTCCAGTTGACAATGATTATTGATATTAAATCGGTACTTCTAATGTTTGATGAATTCATAATATATGGATTTCGGTAAGATCATATTTCCGAAATAATTGATTACATAACCAGTAGGAATCGTAATAATCCAAATAGGAAAATACACCAAAGGAGTTCGTAATACGAGAGGCTCAAAATATAACGTAATACAATGAACAAATTTTGTATATATATTATCTCTCCAGTTTCCGATACTAATTTGAGTTTTTGATTTCACTTTACGTTTAAAAAGATATATGAACTCTATATGTCGCAGAAAACCAGTAAACTTTTTCTTTAATAAAATGTAATTTCTTTTTTCCAATATTTTTTCTAACTCGTTATCCTTAAATATTCTAATGTGATGTATTTCTTTAAAGTATGAAGGTCTGATATTAAGTAATAATTTTTCTGATTTACTGGCCGGAATATTAACAATTAATTTACCGTTTTTCTTTAATATTCTTGATATTTCGTTTAATACGTTATTAAGATTATCAATGTGTTCTAATACATCCATGGCATAAATTTCATCAAAATATTGATCAGAAAAACTCATTTTCTCCGCATCCATAATTTCAAAAGATATCCATGGATATCTTTTTTTTGAAGTTGAGATGGCTTCCTTAGATTTATCAATTCCGATTATTTTTAAGCTAGGATTTTTTGATAATAAAGAAGAATTGAAACCATTACCACAACCGATTTCCAATATATTTTTCATTATGAAATTGATTTTTCTATTATTTGAATAATTTTCTTAACATCGGAAAGGGATAGTGTGCTGTATAACGGAAGGCACAACACTCCTTCAGATACTTTTTGAGCGTTCGGATATGTCGTTACATTTACCCCATATGTTGCAAGAAACGGAAAAGATGAAATCAGAGGATAAAAATATTTTCTTGTTTTAATTCCTTTCAGAACCAATTGATCATAAATGTGATCCCGAAGTTTAGAAGATGAAAATACAACGGGCATATAACTATAGTTATACGATGATGCGATAATTGTCTGAAGCTGAATTTCTTTACACATCTTTAATGTCTCAGTGTAAGTTTCGTATAAACGTTTTCTTTTAGAAACATTTTGTTTAAATTCAGAAAGATTACATAATCCCATCGCTGCCTGAAATTCGTTCATTTTGCCATTAATACCTGCACATGTCGTTTCATACTCGGAAATGATCCCAAAATTACGGAGTAGTTGCACATCGCGTGTCAACTTCTTTATTTTTGTAACAACTGCACCTCCTTCTATCGTATGATAGATTTTTGTGGCATGAAAACTGAGCGTAGAAGCATCTCCCCAGGAAAGAAGTGCTTTATTTCTATATTTAACGCCAAACGCGTGAGCTGCATCATAAATGACCGGAATACCATGACGTTTACCGATATCGTCAAGTTCTTCGACATGTGATGGATTGCCATATACGTGTACTGCAAGAATAGCTGAAGTATGTTTTGTAATTTTTCTTTCAACATCTTTCGGATCAATAGAGAAAGTCAGCGGGTCAATATCGGCAAAGACAGGCCGCAACCCTTCCCAAATAATGGCATTTGTTGTTGCTACAAACGTAAAAGGTGTAGTGATAACTTCACCTTTCAATTGAAGCGCGCGAAGAGCTAGTTGCAAAGCTATAGTACCGTTTGAAACGACAGAAAGATTATCAACTCCTAAAAATGACTGTAATTCTTGTTCTAATGTTTGTACATAAACTCCGTTATTAGTAAGAATGGAACTATCCCAGATTTTTTTAAGATACTTAGTGTATTTCGACAACGACGGCATTTCACTTTTTGTTACGTATATCATATATTTATTTAAGCAATGTAACCCAATCTTTAGCTGTTAAACGCCTGACCGGTCGTGCTGGTACTCCGTAAGAAAGATATCCATCGGGAATATCTTTTGTTATGACAGATCCTGCACCTATAAAACAATTATTTCCGACTGATGTGTTCTGTATAATAGTAGTCCCCACCCCTACCCAAGTGTTGCTTCCTATATGCACATTACCGGCTATATGGACTCCGGGGGCTATATGACAAAAATTACCGATATGTACGTCGTGATTGATCGTTACACCTATATTTATAATTGTATGCTCCCCAATGGTACTATCACAGGTAGTTATAACTCCCTGACAAAGAGTGCTTCCGTTTCCGATTACGACGGATTTATGCAGCATACACGAGGGATCTATTGCTGTTGTGAACGGCCTTCCGTCTGCCGTCAATTTTCCGATCCATATATTCTTTTTTGGAGATCCCATTCCTCCGATTAAAAACGATGTTCTAGGAATTCTCTCGAGAATTTCTTCACTATACACGGGATATCCGTATATTTCTTTTGCATGAGCTTCCCTTTGGATGATAAAACCTTTAATATTTGCGGTTTTTCCCATGGACTGCAATATGACACATAATTCTCTTGCCATTCCTCCCGCGCCTAAGATATATATAGGTCTTTGTCTATCCATATAGCTTGAAATATAAGTAAAATATTCCTAAATATAATTTATAGATCAAAAATACTAAGTAAAGATGAAGATGGGACAACGTCATTTTCCATTTACCGTTTTCAAAAAACACTACTAAATAACGATATAATACATTCATTTGTGTCCGCATGATATATGCATACATTTTGGAATCGCATTCTTGCCATTTTTTTTCATATAGTTGTAATCCCCGAAAATATTGCACTTTTTTCCTTACCGAAGAATCAATTCCAAGGAGTTCTTCGTGATGACATACCATTACCTTAACTGTACCTGTTTTTGCACCTATTGATTTCAATTGTATTTCCATATCCCAATCAGCAGGACCGCTGGATAATAATATGTCATATTGATCAGGTGTTTTAAAAAACACTGTCCGTTTGATAATCCGGCAGGCACTTATCGGTGTTCCTGTGTATATTTGCTTTTCAAAACTTTTTACTTCACTCATAAGGTCTGTATTTCCTTCCGTAATTTCCGGAACTTGCCACGCATCAATACTACCGTTAGTTTCATTCACTTGTTTTCTGAATTGTGTAAAAAAATTGATAGGTAAATCCATGTCATGGTCAAAAAAATACAGATAATCTCCTTTTGCTTTCAAAGCTCCCGAATTTCTCTGTTCACATACCCTGGGAGGTATACCTCTTATATGAACTATCTTTGCCATGTACTTTCGAGCAATTTCTATTGTTTTATCTCCGGATTGATTGTCTGCAACAATTATTTCAATATCACCTTTCGGAAATATCATTTTTTTAATGCTTTGAAGACACGTATCCAGATGGTCGGAAGAATTTCTTGTAGGAATAATTATCGATAGAAATGGGGATTTCATATATTCTGCTTAGTATTATACCCTATCAATATGCTCTACTGAAACAATGTACTGTGAAAATTTGTTTATAAAGTATCAGGTTACTTCAGTTTTCTGTGATCATTTAGAGTAACTCCGATGAATCTCATTGTCTTCGAGTTTTCCTGAATTGATTTTTTTTAAACGGAGAAAAATATTCGTAAATCCGTTTGGTTTGCTGAATTCCTGATCTTGTTTTATGTCAAAATATTTTTTAAAAAAAATGGACCTTCTGAAAATCCATTTGGAAATATACATATTTAATGAGCTCAAAATTACCCACCACCCGCCGACTAAGCTGAAATTTATAACGGAAAATTTATTGTTAATAAAAGAATATATATCCTTCATCTCATAATGACGATGACCGGTAAGCCAGTAGGCAGGGTCAAACAACGTATTAAAAAAAGATTTGTAAGGCGTTGATAAATAGCAAATGCCGTTTTCTTTCAATATTCTCGCTATTTCTGAAAACATCACTTTTTCCGAAGCCTTTGGGATATGCTCTAAGACCTCCCAAGAAACAACTGTATCGAACGTTGAATCTTTAAAAGGTAAATGAGTAGCATCTGCGATTACAAACTTAATAGAATTATCATGTATATAGCGCTTTGCTGTAAGCAAATCCGGTTTGGATAATTCTGTACCTATTATGATTTGTATATTTTTACTTTTCGCATATATTTCAAACCAACCATAACCACATCCTATGTCCAGTACCTTTTTATTTCTAAGGTCGATATCTTTTACGTAAGATGTAACAAATTTTAAACGACCATGAAGCGGTTCATACGGTGTTTGGTATGTTATGTTTTTCATATAGTAATGTTTCTTTAATCAACACAAATAAAAGCGATATACGATACGTAAACAAGAAATTGCGTTGATATTTCATGAACTATGAAAAAAGGGAAAATAACGAAAAGAATTATTTTATGTAAATACAATTATAACTAAGTATATATTTCTTTTATCAATCAAACATATCAGATACTGAAGTAGAATTCCAGTTGTATATTTTAAAGGAGAATAACGTGTAACAATATCACGTTCATTGTTCGTTATATACGAGGATTGTCCAAATTGATAGTAAAGAAATAATAAACAGAATCGCGAAATTGACGGTACGGAAAATTCTATTATGTTCAAACTTTGGAAATATTCCGGCAAGAGCACCAATTGCTACAATGCAGAGATACGTCCGAAACACGGGATATGAAAATCCTAACTTCTTACCCCAGCTCTCCGCAAACATAGACAGACCTGTAACGACGAAAAACACCGCTGTAACAAAATAATTTTTATTTAAATACTCTTTCAAAAATACAGCTAATGAAATTGCCAGAAACGGATAAAACGGATAACGGTACCATCCGTGTAAAGGTTCGCTGGGGATGGCAAATACAAATATTGCACCGTACGACAAAAATCCTAATATTATCGGAAGATTTTTTTTGAGATTTTTGACAATGAGTAGCATCATTGATACCCACCCGAAATAAATCCATCCGTCAACCAAGGTTCGGTCGTCAACGAGTGGTTCCCGAAACATGACAAATAAACTGTCAAACGACATGGAATACCGGGCCAACTGTAACTTCCATAAGTTTATAAATACCTCTTTGTCTAATAATAAACCGTATATAATAAATCCTGAGAACAAGATTGTTGTAGTAATTCCTATAGCTAATGCCGCTTTCCATTTTTTTGAAAAAATAAACATCGTCATTACCGCAATCGATGCCGTAATCCAGGGAACTTTTGCAAGCGGAAGTAATGCACAAATAATTATTGTCACGAGTAAATCTTTTTGTGATGTGTGTTTTACGTATTTGTACCCAAAATAGAGCGCCAGAAGAAAGAAAGGTATAAAAAAATTTTCGTTCTGGACGAGTCTGGAGCCGACTGCAACTGTCGGAATTATGGCGTAGATTCCGGATGCGATAAGTCCGATAACCTCACCATACACTGCTGAAGCTAATAAAAAAACGGAAAATATAGCAAGAATTCCTAACATAAGAGCAAGAGGACGGATTTTTGATACCGTAACCTGGTCGAAAGATGTAATACCGTTCAGTCGCGCAAATCCCCCTGCAATCAGACCGAATAATGGCGGGTGTTCCAAATACGGAGTTACCAGTGTGAAATGCGCTCCCTGGGGATTAAAATACTCTACCCGCTTTTTATAAGCGGCATGCGGTGACCAGGATGTGGGAATTCCTTTTTCCCATATGCTAAGTCCCTGAAATGTCCACGCAAACTCGTCAAATGTTGCTCCCTCACGAGGCCAAATAGACAGATTATTGAAACGAATCAATCCTCCAATAATAAGAATTCCAAGTAAAATAGCATATGTTATCCGTTGTTTCATACGTATTAGTGTCGGTTATTTCATAGATGCATGAAGTAATGATAGACTTTGTTTCGTAACATCATCCCATTTCAGACTATCGGCAAATGCTTTACCGTTTTTCTGATACAACTGATATTTAGAACTATCACCATATAAACGAATTGCTTCCCTGGCCATTTCCTGCGGGGAGTTATACTGCAGAACTACCCCGGTTTTTCCGTTTTTAACCACATCCTTCAAACCTTCTACGTTGTAAACAACAGATGGTGTTCCGACAGATGCAGCTTCCAGAACAACCAATCCCCACCCTTCTTTAACCGACGCATGCAGAAGTATGTGTGCATGTGACATTTCCTTAAATTTCTCTTTTTCAGAAACTCGGCCAACAAACACTACGTTATCGTGTGCGCCGTATTCGTCTATCATCATTTTAAGTTTTCTAATATAAAACTGTTCCCCGCTTCCGACAATTCTAAGCTGTGCTTGAGGAAAATCGTGAGATATAAATGAAAACGCCTTAATGACTTCTTCAATTCCTTTCATTTTCACAATCCTGCTGACAAAAAGAAATGTCGGTCTTATGGCTTTTTTCATTTTGAGATTCTGCGTAATAATTGTTGGATCATTTACGGATATCGGACAGGGAATTGCTATGCATTGATCAATAGGTATCCCTTTATGAACTAATTCATTTATTGTTGACGGTGCGTCCGTCCAGAACAGACATGATTTATAGATTTTAAAATATAGCGTCTCGAAAAATTTTCCTATTATGTTAATCGGAAACGGAAACATAAAATCCCAAATATCTCCGGCTATTTCGTGTATAAATGCGACAACGGGTTTCCGTGTATATAAGGGAGTAAAAAACGGGATACCGTGTATTTCATCAACTATTACATCAATATCTCTTTGATTCTTCAGAACGTAAAAGGGGGCAAGCAGATATACTCCAAAGGCATTACCACGCCTGATAATAGTAACTCCGTCTATTGTTTCCAGGGATTTACACCCTTTAAACACAGACGTAAACCATGTAACTTTATGACCCGCCTTTACCCAACCTTTTGCGTGTTCGAGGGTGACTATTTCCGCCCCTCCGGATAATGGATTTTTCGGATCACGCCAATTAAGAATGAATATGTTCATACACGTTTAACAGAATATCCGTCGTAAGGTGATTTTACAAATATGTGGAATATTAATCCATACGAATATATGCAGAGAGTAATCATGCATGCAAATGGGTGAAAAAACCACGCTATATCGGGCTTTTTTATATAACCTATTATCATTTGGAATATGAGAGGAACGATTGTAATACAGGAAATGATGAAAAATATAAACCTATATATATTTAAACTTACCCATGGGTACGTTCTGAATTTCTTATAATAATAATAGTCCCTCACCCTCCTATACTGCTTACGTATAAAAGTCAAAACGTCTGAACCGCAGAAAACGTGAATAATTCCTATTTTGACTTTTGCAAAAATAATTGGCTCCGTATATGCTAAATTTGCTATGACGTCAACGTCAAATAAGTAATCGTCTGTTATCCGGCGTCCGGAAAAAACTGATTTTCTGAATATCGTTCCGTTTGCTCCTATTGTCGGAATATTTCTTCCGCTTAAAGAAACATCTATCCAGTTTCCCTTATCTTTACTATACAGTGAAAGTCCGGTCCATGTTCCGGTTAAATAGGAATACCTGTCATAATTGCCCAAAAACAAACAAATTGGATCATTCATACCTAAAAGCGCACTGTAACGGGTGATAAACCCGTCAGATCTTCTGTATGTGTATTCTATCGGTTCACTTCCGATAACTCCGGAATCCCTCAGGGGTTCGACCATTCGTTTAAACCAATCTCTTGAGGGAAGTATATTGTCCGAATCGATAAACGCAAGTAATTCGTATTTAGCATGGCGTAACCCGATCGCTTTTCCGGTTTCCCCTGTTTTCAGCGGATTTCTATAAATTTTTGTAGGATACCGTTTGGCAATTTTCAGAGTATTATCTTTGGAACCGCCATCAATAATAAGTATCTCAATATTCTTCCGGGGAAATTCCTGAGCGACAATTGATTCCAGACATTCCTGTAAGTACTCCTCTGAGTTTAACGTCGGAATGATGACAGATATTCGTAATAAATACATTTTAGTAACAGTTACAGGTTAATAATTTTTGGTGAAAAATCCGAAAGATGTCCGAAATACCTACGTAGCGCCATAAAATAATATTTAACATCAGACCAGTTTCTGACAGATGAAATTTTACGGATAATATATGTGGGTGTTAAAAACACACTATACAATTCCCGGGTAAGTTGTAACATTTCGCTATCAGTAAGAGTTGATTTCATAATCTGTTTTCGCATATCATAGTCTTCATAATTCGTAGTCAGCAACCATCCTTTTTCTTTACATTCCTTCCAAAGGGGTGTCCCGGGATACGGAATGACTATCGTTGCCTGCAGGGTATCTACATACCCTTTATGAAAACATTTCCTCGCAAGAGCTATGGTACGTACAGCATCAGCATGCGTCTCCCACGGATATCCCAGCATGACCGTCAAGTGGGGTTCCAGACCAGCCTTTTTTGCCATACGGACACCCACCTCGATATTGTGTACCCTGAGTCCTTTATGAAGCTTATCGAGGGTTTTTTGGTTTGCCGATTCCATTCCGAAGAGTATGAAACGGAAGTTTGCCTGACCCATCAAATCATATTCTTCCTGTTTAAGGGCATTTAAGCGCATATTACAGCTATAGACGACCTTTTTGGAGTATCCGCTGTCAATCATAAGTCTGCAAAATGCACGTAAGTATGGACCGACCATAAACGTTCCGGCGTCATCAAATATTTCCTTCACGCCGTACGCGTCTACAACGTGTTTAACCTCGGCAAACAACCTTTCAGGGCTCATACGCCTATAGGTGCCTATCGGATTGATTGTGTGGTCCCAAATACAGAACGTACAGCGGTTCCACCAGCAATCCCTGCCTGAATACATATATGTCCCGGGTGTATATTTATAATTCCCGTTATGATACGCGTACAGTTTCCACTGTGTCAGATCCCGGTCTATAAGTGGTAAAGTATCGAGATTGTGTTTCAGGCTTGTGGGACCCGAGTTTGCATATTTTTTCTTATTTTTTCCTATTACTACCGCTTTTGGCTTATATTGTATTCTTCTGTCCCTTTCTCGCCACCAAATGCCACCCTCAAGCGGTACTTGGTTTGCTATGTGATCCAGAAGATTCGGTAATACGAAATCATAATCCCCTCCTGTTATGACAAAATCTACCTGACTATTGTCAAATGATTCCGAAGGATCATATGTTACGTGATCGCCAACCAAAACTATCGCCATTGCCGGCATTTCCTTCTTCAGCTGGTCTATTATTGCCCAGTGTTTCCTGATGACCGGGGATTTGGATTCCATCATCAGAATATCCGCCCTATATTCCCTTAGTTCCGACAACCACGCTTCAATCGTCTGCTCCCGGGCAATACCGTCCATCCATTTCACTTCATATCCGTGAATCCTGGCATTTGTGGCGGCGTACGCGGGAACCATAGGATATATGTTCGTTTTTGCATGAAAATACTGAAACTGCCTGTTTTGAGAGAGAAGCGGAGTACCTTTTGGGGACCCAAGCGGCGGATATCCTATTACCAGTTTTATTTTTTTGCTCATTTGAATAGTGAAAAATGAAAGTATATTAATTATTCCTCATATTCTTCCGACACAGGTCTGTTGAAAAACAGAAAACCCTGAATAAACCGTAATCCGTACCACATATGTGTCATCAATACTGCAGGAAGTGAAAGTATTCCAACTACAATCTTCTTAGAATAATATGTAATCCATAAAGCATTTAAAAACAATAAAATAAGATAGAAAATAAATACTATTGTTATACCGATGAAAATTTCCGTAAATACGGTATTTTTAGAAAGTAACGAAAAAAATAACGTACCGAAATACAGGATACTGCCTATAGGCAAAAAAGCTGGTAAAAAGTATATTATACGCGCGGATGTCTTTGGAAAAATTCTGGCAAAATATCCCCTATGTATTCCGTAATTTCCATACTGTCGTAAATGTGCCAACCACAACGGTCTTCTGTGATGGTACATAACTACCTTAGGATCATAAATAATCCGTTTATGTATTTTGTAAACGAGATCATGACTTAATTTGGTATCTTCACCCGGGTAAAAATTCCGGTCGAATCCTCCTGTTGAAATAAAATCCTTTTTTATAATGGTCAGATTCATTGTAGGAAAATCATCTACATACCGTAAACTTCCAGGTAAAAATCTATATATAAGTTGTCCGGATCCGATTGGAGATGAGACTGCCCATCCGGACGCTTCTTCACGTAAAGTTACATTCGGAGGTGTGATGCCGGGACCAACGACTGCTGTAATACGTTTATCTGAGAAATAATTCACCACCCGTGACAAACGGTCTATCTCCGGATATGCATCATCGTCGATAAAAGATACATATTTTCCTCTGGTTTTTGTGACTCCGAAATTACGTTTTTCAGAAGGACCTGTTATATCCGTTACGTAAATTTTTGTTTTCGGAAATGTATGAGACGTTTTTTCGTTCAGAACAACTATTATTTCGATCCGCTGATAGTCTCCTGATAAGCATCGGGAAATGCATTCTTCCAGATACGAGCTCATTGTACGGGCGATAATTACTATAGAAACTTCAGGGGATGTCATATAAAGGGATGATTACCCTATATTAATACGGAAATTCAACTCAGGATCAAATCTCCATAAGCGAACGTTCGTATCGTCATAATAATGCCGGATATACAAACGGTAATAAACAGCCAATGTATCCCTTAATGTGCTAAATGCAATTTTCCAGAAACTGACGGATGTTATGGTGGAATTGAATTTATACGAAAGACTTACCGGTGCCTCGATAATCCGGGTAAATCCCAGATAATTTGCCACGGATAAAAGTTCTATATCAAAGGCAAACTTTTTCACCAGAAGTCTCGGGAGTACCTTTTCCAGAACCTGACGTCTGTATAATTTAATACCTACCTGGGAATCCCGGATGTTTAAATGAAAAAGAATCCGGATGATTATCTGGTACACCCATGAAATGAACCGCCGGATCTGCGGATACGATACCTTTGAATCCGGATGACGCTTTGATCCGATAACGATATCTGCATTATGCCATCTGAACAGATCGATATATAAAGGTATTGCGTCCGGACTTAAATCACCGCCCGCGTCAATAAACCCAATCATGGTACCTGTCGCCCGGGCAAAACCATACCGCACGGCATACCCTTTTCCCCGGTTGGTTTTATATCCGGTGACAATGACATGGGAATCTTTAATTTTTTTGGCTTCGCTCATACTTTTATCAACGTTTCCGTCTACAACTGCAATAAGTTCATATGGCATATTCAAAGTTGATAAAACCTCCAATATATGCTGAAGATCTCTTTTTATGGTTTTTTCCTGTTTATAAACAGGTACGATGAGGGAAAACTTCATATTTCATCCGATTTTATCGCTCCCAAGGCCAGAATGATAGTCAGCAGTCCGGTAACTATGATGTTTATGGTGATAATCTGCATAATCGATCCATGAAACACCCAAATGAGCATAATCTGTAGAACTGCGGCGCAACTAGCAATGTACGATACAATCGTTCTCCCGGCTGCTAAATAAGCCTGAATAAACAGTGTCGATAGTGAGACAAACGACAAAAACAATCCAAACCATCCTATGTAAGATGCTCCTTCATCATATGCTGAACCGAAAAGCAAATGCACAACAAGTGAGGGAAAAAGAAAATAAACGACAGTCACCACCGCAGAAATCAGAGCTACGCATCCTGCTCCCATCCATAAAACATGCCTGTAATCTCTTCCTTTTTCTTTCCGTTCTGCAATTGTCGGAAAAAGGACTGCAGTGATGGCAAATGATGCAAAGAAAATAATTTTGCCTAATACAGAAAGTGATGTGTAGATTCCGGCCAAGTGGGCATCAAAAAAATGCTTCACCAGGACGACATCGATTGTATATAGAGAGGTTCCTGCCAGAAGCGCAATCATCATCGGTAATCCGTAAGAAATAACCCGTTTATTTGAAATGTCGAGCGGTATTCTTTTCTCCTTCAATAAATTTCTTAGAGGAACTAAGGCTATTCCGGTCGACATGAGATTTGAAATGACATTGGTAAATAATGTCCATGTCACTCCGAAAAATGCTCCGATTGCACCAAAAACGATGCGTAGAAACGCAGATATGTTAGTAATGACAACAGACGTTGTAAACAGCTGATACCCTGTCAGATACGCCATCGCCGGAACAATCAACAGATAGGCAAAAAAAACACCATAAAGGATTACCAGATTCCATGCATTTTTAATCTGAAGAAATCCGGCAAAAAATGAAAGAAACGGAGCGAGCATCAGAAAAAAGATAAAGCCAATAAGTGCCAGGGTTTTCAGTGATCGTATATATAACTCTTTTGCCTGTTGGCTGTTACTCCGTGCTTTCAGAACGGAAAAATATTTTATAAGACCTGTCTGAACTACACCGGACGGTACATTCAGTATATAAAATAATGAAATCAATGCTCCCAATTCGCCATATTGCACGGGACCTAATATCCGTCCGATAACTAAGTGATAACCGTATGCCAATACATTGCTGACAACTGAACCACCCATGACAATTGCCGTATTACGGACGAACTGAGATTGCGTATTCCGTTCAAATAACATTTTTATTCTGTTCATGATAGTAAAATGAAACTATCCAAATTATCCGATAAACCGATATTTAACTAACGTCCAGAATGCGATTATACCGTCACGCCAAGTCAGTTTTTTTCCTTCAGAGAATTTCCGTCCGAAATACGAAATCGGAACTTCATAGATCTGAAATCCTTTTTTGAGAATTTTTACCGTAATTTCAGGCTCAAAATCAAATCCTTTTGCCTTGATATGTATATCGTCAAAAACTCGCCTTCTGAACACCTTATGACCGGTCTCCATGTCCGTAATATTCGTGTTATACAGAATATTTGCGACCTCTGTTACAAATTTATTACCCTGGGCATATATGAACATTGTTGAAAGGTGTGACCCTAAAAAGCGTGATCCGTACACTACGTCTACCTGTACATTTTCAAACGGTTTGAGGAGTGTCGGGTAATTTTCCGGAGGATACTCCAAGTCGGCATCCTGGATGAGGATAATACTCCCGGTGGCCTTTTTCAGTCCTTCGACGACTGCGCTTCCTTTTCCCTCATTTTTTGATTTATATATAACTCTGCAGTCAGAATTCCATTTTTTCAGTACTCCTTTTGTACCATCGGTTGAACCGTCGTCAACAACGATGATTTCCTTTTTCCATTCAGGCAATTTAACTCCCACCACGGATTGTATGACTCTGTTGATAGTCTTCTCTTCATTATATACAGGAATAATTATTGATATTGTTTTCATTGTTATCCGATAAACCAACCTCTGAAAAACAGTCCGGCTGCAAGAAATTGAAGAGGTATAAATACAGCTGCCAAACCGGCTTTCAACCGTATATTATGCATGGTTCCGAGCAAAATAAAAAGAGGAAATGCAGACAATACGTACCTCGTCATAGAAGAAAACGTACCCGTCATCGTCGGAACAACGAGAACACAGAAAGAAAATACCGTCAGACTCAATGAAATGCTTTTTCGGCGAAACCAAAGTACGGCAAACGCTGATATAGTTACAACAAGTTCTGCAATTGTCACCATATACGATATCGGCGTTGGTTGCATATACGCGGTGAATAGTATCCTTCCGTATCTCCATAATACCTGGGGTAACAAAACGACAGGAAAATTGCTTCTCTGGGCTCCAAATGCGGACTGTACATTCATAAAAGCAAGCGGATCGCCGGTTCTGCCGTACAGGAACCACATATATCCCATAAGACCGAGCGGCACTAAGAATACACCTATAATGGGTATCAATCTTAAGCGCTTTCCATAATAATGTATGTATTCAATGACCATGTAAATGAATAAAAATATTCCGACGAGCCGTGTTGCACCCGCAAGTGCACCAAACAGGCCTGCAAACAGCCATTTCTTATCTCGCGTGCAAAGTACAGTCAAAATACTTAATAAAAAGAATAACCCCTCGGTATAAACCGAGATGAAAAAGAAACTTGCAGGGTAACTAAGCAATAAGAGTACGGAAAAACGTGCAGATATTTCATCTCTTTCCTTATATACATATGAGTATAAAAGGAAAAGACCAATACTGAATGAAAATAAGGATATACATACACCCAGAATATACGAAGGGAGAGGAATAATTCCGGATAAAAACGAAATTATCATCGGATATAAAGGGAAAAAAGCTTCACCGTATTGGAAATATCCCTCTTTGGCAATCCGCAGATAATGTATTCCGTCAAAATTAGCCGGAGGTATAGGTCCGATGAATCCGGTCCGTAACGGAAAAACGTACGGAGAAATATACATGACTCCCCCAAGAAACATCAGCCAGACGATAATTGAGATAATGACGAAACGGTATTTAACGAACAGCTCGTTCATATGTATCTAAGAGGTTTTTCACTGTTTTTTCCCAGGTAAAACGATTCGCCCACTTTATTCCTTTTTGGATAATTTCTTTACGTTTACCCTGTGTATACGCCATTGTTGTCCGTATACCAAACGAAATCGATTCCGTATCATTTGCATTCACTGTAAGTGACGGTCCTAGAATTTCATGTAAACCAGAATTATCGGCAACAACCGTCGGACAACCGCTCGCCATTGCCTCAAGAACAGGAAATCCGAATCCCTCATAATATGAGGGTTGAACTAAACAAACTGCATTTTGATATATCCGGCATAAATCATCAGCCGGAATATAGCCCGGTTTAATTATCCTATCATGCAGGTGAAGTTTTTCTATCAGACTGTCAATCCCGATGACTTCATCAATTTCTTTATTCATAAACGCTTTTCCAACGAGCAATAGAGATGAATTTTTATCGGTGAGTTGAGCAAATGCGTTAATTAAAGACGGAATATTTTTGTTCCAGTTCACGTCACCTACGTACACGACATATTTCTCCGGAAGCTTGTATTTCCTTTTTATCGTTTCCCTTTTTGCATCATCCGATACGGATTTATACACAGGAGACGGTGCGGAATATATGACGTCAATGTGCTCTTTCGGATATCCGGTTACGGTTATGATATCTTTTTTAGAACACTCTGATACTGTGATCACTCTTTTTACACCTAACAATGATTGTTTCTGAACTTGCCATTTGAGCGTTCCTCTGAGTCCCGGCGGAAATTTATCAGGAAACAATAAAGGGATAACGTCATGAACAGTCACAACTGTAGGCTTAACTTTCAGTATCGGAAGTGTCAAAAAAAACGGGTCAAAATACGGATAATGAACCAGATCAACGTTTCTGGGTATTTTTTGTTTTCGGGTAATAAATGTATACAAATTCTTCCTATCGTATTGCTGTAAGGCCTCAATAACATTTTTTGTATATATCCCCACACCCCTCATCCCGTGTCCCGTGTCAAACGTCGTTATGTCAATTGCAATATTCATATACCTTCATTGTATCTCATGTTTGTTTCGGATAGCTATAAAACAACCCAACTCCGGCCAGAATAAAAAAACTGATGACTGTAAGATAATTTCCGATTATCCGCGGCTTTGTGTCCTGAAACGTCACTACTATGGTATGAAAACCTTTCGGCACGTTAAATTCGATAATACCGTTCTTATCCAAAATCAAAGGTATTTGTCTGTCATCAAGTGAAACAACCCATCCCGGAAAATAGATTGTATTTACAGATACTAAACCGTCTTTGTTCATCATTACCGAAAAATTTTTTTCCAGATATTTCCATTTTGAAACTGAAAAAACGAAGCCCTTCTCGACAACAATCTCCTGAGAAGCTTTCGTTTCTTTCCAGGGGGTCCAGATAGTAGAAAAACTATTACCCATAGAGGATGTACCGTTGGTAAAATTTTGCCGTGCAAGATAATATGCTTCATTCCTGGGTTCATATAATACGGGTTTATATCTCCAGACTAACAATAATGATACACCGGAAAAAATAACCAGTAGCCATGTCCGTCTGACTGATTGTGCAACTACGGCACTCACATACGCACTTATCGGAATCATAAAAGACAATAACCTCCACGGATACTGTATTAATTGCATTGGTTTTATAATCTCCCATACAGGAATGGACAGAGAATTCATGAAAAAAAGAATGAGAACAAATATGGAGGTAAAACCTATATAAATGTATTGCAGGGATTTCTGTTTCAGTTTTTTATAGAAAAATACCGATACAATAATCCAGATAACCGGGGCGATTCCTAATTGAAAAGTCATGGAATTTCCGGCATATCCGGTATTTGAAAACCCCGACCCCCAGGAGGGTACGAGCATCTGATAAAGCTGGACAAAATGGTCTCTGTAATTAACCGTGTTTAATCCGACTACAAATTGCTGCTCAAATAATGCCGGAATCCAAAAAAATGCTGACAACCCAAAACCACCCAGGAACCATGCAATGCTCTCTTTATTACGGATCAATACATAGAAAAAAAGGAAAGGTGTAAAAATCATCGCAAGTATATTGTGGCTTATGATGACGAGTCCGAAAAAGAAAGCAACAAACCAATTTTGTCGTTTTTCTACGGAATATAGCGTAAAAAATAAGAAAACGAATACCCAGATTTCTCCGATGGATCCTCTGATAAATACATCTACCAAAAGATATGGTACCGAACCGGCAACTATTGTACCTGTTAATGCGGGTATTACCCCAAATATACTCCTAAGCCATAAATAAACACCAACGACAAGCAGCATATACCCGATAGCGGTTGATGCCTGAAACGCATACACTGCGTCATGTGTAAAAAAATCACGGATAAATGAACCGATATAGTTCGGCATGGGGTAATGAAAATTAAAAATAGGAATTCCGTATCCGCTGTTTAATGTAGGTGCCCAACGCGGCAGGACATACCCCTCTTCAAGCATTCGGGAAAACTCGACAATACGGATGATATGATATTCTCCGTCGTGTGTAGGAATATATTTCCTGCCAAGTAGCGGAGAAACGATACTTCCGACACCAATAGCGAGAATAATTATTAAAACGAAAATCCATCGTGGTGAATTCATAAAATATTCCGGAGTTTATGAGTATAGAGGATATAGCAGCAATACGCTCCAAGCGGAATACCGGTCAGAAGAAATCTAAGCCACGGACCAATACCGTCATAAAACCCCATCCACATATACGGAAGATGCCGCAACTCGAGTGCAAAGGACAAAACGACCGTAAAAATGACCAGTGCCGCGTGCTTTTTCATATCAAATAATGATGCTATTGATATGAGCCATACGGCATACCATGGATATAATTCTTCCCGTAACGGTGCAACAACAAAAAATACAAATGCCAATAACCAATAGGATATAAACAATAACCGGTCACGGGATACGTTTTTTATGAAAAATATCGGAAAAAGGACAATTGATGCACCTTTTATCAAACATGAAGCAACAAATGATACCAACCCTCCGATTTTGTTTCCCGCACCGTTTTTTTCCCAAAGAAGTATTGCAGTAACCGCAAAAATCATCATATATATATCATTGTGTCCGGAAACAAGAACTTCCATGAGAACAAGAGGATTCATGGCAAAAAATATGACATTTTTAACGCTTTTTGTAACACGGTACATAATATACGCAAATCCAAGGTACGCAATGGCATTGAAAGTCTTGAAAGCGATGATTGTTGCCCAAATGCTGCCTCCGCCTACATAATGAGGTAAAGCGGTAATGAGAAGCCAGACAGGACCATAAAGGGCAACTTTGTTAGAAGCGCGGGTAAACGAAAGGAATGGTTCGTTAGGAATTTCAATCGGCATGACTATATACGGATTTTCCTTATAAAAATATGAAACTTTCGCCGTTGTCATGTAATTAAACAGGTCATACGATAAAGCCGGATACGAAAACATGAGAATAAGTGCGGTAATACCTGCAACCTTCAGAATTGAGCCGAATGAGTGGAAGAGATCCTTTGATTTAACGAAAAAATATATATAGTAGGCAAATAACACACAAATGAATACAAAAAACAGGATTGTGGTTATTGGCCGATAATCGTATACAAGGATTGATAACGGTTTAATGATGGATTCTAATGACGTGTTTGCCGTAAGGTGAATATTCGGATCAATAAATCCGTATGAAAAAATTGCAAGAAGAAGAATTACGAAATAATATGAAGGAAATAATATATTCATATAATTAATACCCGACAATTATTGCCAAGGCCTGTTCCTTCCCTTTTATGGAATTTGTGATCATCCGGTGAAGCGGCAGCACGGTTTCGTGTTCTTTCTCAGGCGTCCAGGTAAATGATTCCGGAAGAGATAAAAGTAAATTAGATTCAATTTCCTTATGTTTCCGGAAGGAATCTGCCGCTAATTGCTGTAACTTGTTAATGTCGATTTTTTCTTCCCGGGCTTTTTGGTAATACCGGGGTAACTGTAAAAAATGACTGTCGCTTCGCTTTAATGCATCAATCGCCAGAAGATACTGCTTATATTCCATGAGGGTTTTTGCCTCAACCAGATATTTATCCGACAAATTTAAATGATATTTAATCTTTGCGATATTCCCGAAATACCAATAATCATTGAGCGAATCAATGATACGTGATATCCGATACAGCTTATTTCCGGGCATAAAAGAAGGATACGGAATCATATATTCTGCATGAATCCCTGTAAGAGGAAACGAACAGAATATGAAAAATATGACAAATATGATTTGGTAATATGGATTTTTCTTATTCATATCAAATTCTCTTTTTCATTTTTACGTATTTTCCGTATGCAACTCTGTTATGCATTGAAGACCAAAGGGCAAAAATAAATCCATACCGTCCGTCAAGTATGCCCTTATGCCGTATAAATAGTGTAAAAAATGTCTGTATCGGTTTTATAACACAATAATAGATCCATGAACGCGCTGATATAGGAACGTTATCAGACAGAAATTCATGTGCCGTTAAGCTTGTATATATATCTGCTTTCTTCCAATAATCCTCTTTCGTCCGATATGAAATGTGATCCATAGGATGCGTGAGATATCCGACGCTTCCGTTAACAGTAATTTGCTCGTGCACCGATTTACAGGGAAATGAAGCAAATCCGTTTTTTACCAAACGGATAACATAATCCGGATATTGACCCCCTTTTTTCATAAAATGACCCCAGAAGTAATTCCGTCTGGGAATATAATAGCCGCGTATATCATCGTTTTTGATTATAACCGCCTTAATTTCTTTACGGAGTTCATCTGTAACCACTTCATCGGCATCCAGCTGCAATATCCATGCGCCATGAGCTGCTTCAAGGGCTTTTTGTTTATTAATATGAAATATCGGAGGATTATCCGTCAGTATCACTTTTGCTCCGAAATTCCGTGCAATTTGAACGGTTTTGTCCGTTGATCCGCCGTCCACAACAATTATCTCATCCGCTATGTCCTTAACAGATCCGAGGCAATTGCCCAGATTGTCCTCTTCATTGAAAACCGCAAACACAACTGATAAACGGTATTGTTTCATAGTTGTTTATTTTTCTTATGAATGGTACGTGAATATACGTACCGTATCGCATCATACAATAAATCAAATGAAACTATATATACAAACGACAGGATCGGAAGAAGATATCGTGCCGTAGCCTGGTTTAGGGAAATCATGATGAAATATACAATTATCCAGGCATATAGCAGCTGTTTTGCAATGCTAATTTTAAAAAACGAACGAATATGTGAAAAAAGCCATGCAATTGATAATCCGAAGGTTACAGGCCATGAAATATTCCAATTGGTATCACGGATAACCTCCTGATTACCCCACCATACATGCCACCGGTTAAAAAATACCAAATCCCAAACCGTAAAAAATCTGTTTAACTTACTGGTATTATATAAATAACTCCATTTCTGAACTCCCAGCATTTTCCAGGGCGTATATCCTTCGAAGTATATTGATACATACGTAAGCACAGCTATTAACAAGACCAAGGCGTAACCTAACCCAATATATATGAACCAGGATCGTTTTTTCCATAATATATAGAGCGTATATATCATAAGCAGAGGAACTGATATGGAAAAAATCTTCGTCATCATCGCTAATCCGATGAGAGTAAATGCAATAAGCATGTTATATGGTTTATTTTGAACAATTGAAATGATGAAAAAATATACGGACCATATCTGAAACATCATCATTGGTATATCTAAGAGCGGCATATACCGCAATTGGTCAGTAAACATAGGCTCAAATAGTACGGCAAGGATCACGAATAAAGATATGGTAGTCCATCCAAGCGCTTCTTTGCTTACCATAAATATTCCAATTAACAATAAAACGAAACAGAATATTATGATGACATTTGGATTATCAAACAGGAGTATGGATATGGAAAATAAGTATTTCCCCAGCGGGGGTGTACCCGGATTCACATCAAGCAAACTCTCACCCTTTAAATACGCACCCGCAGCATAAGAATAAAGAGCTTCATCCGGTATCCATGCAGAAGGATTCTGAAGTATATACTGAGAATGCAGATATACTCGTTTGAGGTTCTCATAATTTGCAGAGTACGAAAATTGAAATAAACCTGAAGAAAGATACACAAGATAACAAAAACGGAGAACTATCAGAAACAGCAAAGTGGCCGATGCGATGTTCAGTATCACTTTTATTCGTTTCATAAGACATTAGTTATGTATTTTCATTAACTTATACATATGTTGACCCGTTATTACCAAAATAATTACAATGATACTTACTAAACTAATAACATTTGATATTTTTCTGAGTTTTGTATCACCAAAATGAACCAAAATACTATGATTCCCCTCCGGAACTGAAAATGTCATAAGCCCTCTGTACATTGGTTCCTGAAACTGAATTTCTGTTTGCACACCGTCTATATATATTTTCCATCCCGGAAAATAGAGAGTATTTTCGACCAATCGTCCTTTATCTCGCGCCTGTATCGCGTATTCATGAACCGTACTTGTGCGTCTTCCCCGCATGACTGTAATATCGCCATCGATAACCTCTAAGGGGACATTGAACGTGTGTTCCATAAACCGGACGGACCAAATAGGACTGGATTCACCGGTATCTGTCGTACCCGGGTACACTCCCGTATAATACCCTTCCGGATGATGAATAACACCTTTGGGAAACCACATAAAATATACCGGAACAACGATAATTAAACATACAATTACCGTAATGGGAATAACTTTATCCTTTGCGAACCTTTCGATAAATGTACCGATAGCCCATCCACTCAGTATTGATGATAAAAATACTGAAACTGTCAGAAATCTCCAGGGAAACTGAAACTTCTGGATAATGGTTATGGCGTTCCAAATGACTATTGACTCTTTCGTCTGCAGAAATAACGAAAAAATGAATAAAAGTAATGTTCCGAACATAAAAACGCGTATTTTTCTTGTCCTTTCGTGAATAAGAACAAATACCGAAAGTGCGATACCAAGCCACTCAACAATACCGACAGATTTGGTAAATTCATTGCCGCTTCCGTAATTCCATGGAGAATAGAAAAAATTCAGAATGGGAACAAACCGTGTAATTGCATCTCCTTTTGTGACAATGTCACGAAGTGTATATTTACCTTCAAAAAGCGCGGGAATCCAATAGAAAGCACTCAGAAAAAATCCCGTTATTATAAACAAAAGAGATGATGCAATAAAAAGCGATCTGTTTTTAGTTTCAAAAAATAAAATATACAGAACATATAAACCGATAATCGGCAAAAACATGAGAGAGATTGCGTTATGAGCCATTACAAGGCCTGCAACTGAAAGGGAAAGGAAGATTCCGGGCCGAATACCCAACAGAGCTTCCTTAACACCCGTGTAATTGTCTTTCCATGTTAATGATAATTCATCGATAAAATAGAGAATAAGAGGCGGAAATATAAACGCTACATGCTCTCCTATAGCGCCGCGGACATACATGTCAACAAACCGATATGGTGCAAAACCATAAAGCAGAGCGATGAGAAGCCCGATTGCATTTCCCCATCGTTTTGCTGCCCAAAGATACATTGTAATTATACTTATCATGAAACTCACCCCAAAAACCATTTTTGTGCTGTCAACGAATGTAAATCCGATAAAATGAAAAAGTGATGCAAAATATGACGGCAACGGATAGAGAAACATGAGTATCGGATGACCGTATCCCCAATTCAGATTTTCCGCCCAACGCGGAAGGATATTCCCTTCTGACAACGACCGGTAGAAGTTTGCAATTCTTGCTACATGATCAGGTCCGTCATGGGTCAGGGGCAAACCTGGAGAAAAAAGTCCTATCAGGGGAAGAGCTGATAAAACAAGAAGAGTAACGATAAAATACTTACTTGGTTTCATATTATCTGTCTGCAATTCTCATTGCTTCGGTCCCGTCAAGATAACGAATTGTTGAAAGATTTGCATTCGGAATCTCTTCCGGTAAACCAATGTAGAGAATGGTGCCGTCTTTCAGCTCCGTATTCCAATTTATGGGACGAAATTCGTATATATCAAATTTATTACGGACTTCAGCAAATCCTCCTGAAGAAGTACCGCCTTCCGCGAGATACTTTTTCGGGTCATACTTCGTATAGAAGAGGAAGAACATATGTGGTTGTTCCAATTCAGTTGAAACTACGATTTTTTTGTATTGCGATTTATGGTTTTCACTGTATTGCACAGCTTGCTTGTATCCATATTGCCAATATTCGGAAAATTCTGGATTCTGATGGACAAAATACATGTGGATGTAATAGACAATATTTATAACTATAAAAAATAGGTAGAAAACCAATAAACAATTTACGGTTGTTAATTTAATTTTATTAAAATTCTTTTTCCTGATAATAATCCATTGAATCGCTTCGATAATTCCCGCAGCTGTAAATATCTGAAACACAGGCAAAAATACAAGCGTCCTTATGGCGTGTGGTAATTCTGTTGTCACCGATGCCGGAATCGGTGCAATACAAAACCATCCGAAAAGAAATACTGCAACCTTCCCTCCCCGTTTCCAGACTGAAAGCATACCCACTAATAACAACGGCAATTCCCAAAGATATAATAACCCCATATCGGGTGCGTGATGACGCGGATTATCCCCGCTTAAAAATAACCATCTCAGGGAATAATGAGAAAGATATCCGTCAAAAATCGTTTTTGCCCACACAATACGACGGTTATCAAATATCAGACCAAATTTATCACCTCTCTTTATATCATCGTCAAGATATTTAGTACTTCTTAAAAGAAGCCCGGTCTGGTCAGCGAGGGAACTTGTCCCTTTCAGACGCACGAGTGTGGACGGATTTAGGAAAACAGTAACAGCAGGAAGTATTGTAAGTAAACCGACAACTACTCCCATTACAACAGACCGTCTGTTCTTCCACAATTCTTTCCAGAATAACACCGTTAACAGAATGACAAGCATCGGAACGAATACCCGTTCGCTATGATACGCATATAATGACAAGCCAAAGAAAAACGCACTGAGACTTAACCACATCCCCGACTTTCTTCCCCGTAGAAAAGCATAAATCCCCCATATGTTTAATGTCACTCCGGTATTTGCCTCAAAAGCGATACGTGAAAACTGTATATGCCACGGAGAAATTGCCAAAAGGAAAGCAGCTATAAGCGGCAAATACGTTTTTAATCCTTTCATATCAGGAGTCCCGAGGCCTGCGTTCATTAATTCATTTACGAGAAAAAACGTTCCAAAGACAGCCAGGATACCCATAACCACGGAAGGTAAACGTACTGCCCAGGTGTCCAGTCCGAATAACGCAACTGACGGTACTGTAAGATATACGTATAGTGGCGGCTTATAATCATCATAAGATCTGAGAGATAACGGAAATTTCGTTCCGTACTCGTCCATACCGGTTTTCAATATCGAATACGCGTTATACCCAAGTGCTGCCTCATCCCAATCCGGACTCGGAGGAACCACCCCTAATTGCCAGATCCGTAGCACAGATGCAAGAACTAAAATTAAAAATAATATGATTTTATGATTAAAAAACCGCTTCATAGTTTATTTTTCGAATATCGTCAGAACCTGAATACCCTCTAGCGTTGAAATAGTTTTCAGAATACGGACGCCGGAGGGTACCCACGAAGGGTCAACTATATAGAGTGTTTTTGGTTTTACCCCGTCCGTAGGAAACGTCCTTACAAATTTATATTTTCCGAATCCATAGACATGATAGAAGCCTTCCGTGTCAAATGAGGAGACTTTAGTATGCAAATATCTTGCAGGATCGTATTTTGTATAGAAAAGTGTATACATATACGGCCGGCCTATTGTTTCTGACAGATATATTGTGTCGTATTTATTTTCATTTGCCTGTGCAAACTGTATAGCTTCCCGATAACCGTATTGCCATTCATTCGAATAGGTTTTCGCATAATGCGCATAATAACTATGAAGGTAATATCCTACATTAAATACATAAACAAGCGAGATGCCGACGATAGAAGCATACATTACTATATTTTGATATTTATATCCCCTTACGATTGATCTTATCCTATCCAATACAGTCAGTATTCCGAAAGCTATGAAGATTTGCCACGTCGGTAATGTATCAAGTATCCGGAGAGCATGAGGAGTTTCCCTCGCGGTTGCTGCCGGTATAATTGCTATGATGATCCAGATCATTAAAATAGCGGCAATTTGCGGAATAAATGAAAATAGAGAAAAGATACCGATAAATAACAGCGGTGCTTCCATAAAATATAATTGTCCGACTTCCTGTATGGAGAATTTCGGATTACCGTCCCCACGGATAAAGAAAAACCACGGTTGAAAATTATCGGCAAAATGCCTGAGATATTCAACTCCGAAACCGACCCTCCGGTTATGCATGAGTTTCCCCACAAATGACCCTCCGTCTGCTGCAATTCTCATATTGGATGTTTTGATAACGGATATATCGGAGAATATGTTCACTTCTTCAAACCGCAGTCTCGCTTCATTTGAAAGGACATGCGGAACAATGGGAATAAGACAAATGCCTGCAATAATTACTCCTGTAACGAAATACTTCCAATTCCGTATGACACTACTTCGAAACATTATGCACAATACGAGACCAAGCATCGGAGTGAAGTAACGGGCGCTGTTGAATGTATAGAACGCGCATACAAAAGGAAGCCAGGCAATAAGCCAGGTTTTGGGTCTTTCTACAGCACGAAGTATTAAATATATCCCAAGAACGGATAACATGAGGGCAATGTTTGCTTCAAATCCTGCACGGGAGAGATTTACGTGCCACGGTGAAATTGCAAGTAAAAATGCGGACAATAACGGCATATAGTTAACGGTATAGTGATAAAAATCCTTCGCTTTCCCGATTTTAAAAACAGCAAATCTGTACGCATACACCAATAATTCAGATACTAAGAAAAAGGTTAAAAATACGGTCACTGTCCCCGATATTGCAGACGGCAAACGAACCGCTGTTTCGTTTAATCCGAATACCGCAATAAACGGAACTGACAAATAAACTGATAGAGGTGGTTTATAATCACCATACGCGATAAACGTATCGAGCGGCAGAAAACGACCGTGTTCATCGTATCCGGTTTTTAATATCGAATATGCGTTATATCCGATCGACACCTCATCCCATGATAATGACGGTGGTATGGAAGAAATCTTATTTGACCGTAAAATAAAGGCAAATAATACAATAACTACAAGTGGAAAAAAACGGAATAACTTATTTATATTCATATTGCCATCTCTTCATCCCAGGATTTTAACGCTCCCATGAGAAAAAGTGTCGAAATATACGCTGCATGACTGTTATTAAAATATCTGCTGGACCACCTTTGGAACTAGGTTGAGGTCTAGCGCTTTTTCTCTGGCGCTTTTTCTTTTTGGGACAAAGTTCCTTCTTGGTTTTCTCAGCGTCGTCTTTCTTGTCAAAAGGACCGGCTATGGATTTTGGGGTTTTTTCCTTAGCCTGTATTACCTTGCAAACGCCCTTGGTGTCTTTGACAACGAACCACTTTTTGTCGGCTGCGAAAGAAGAAACCGATACAAAAGTGAACGCCATCAAAACAGCGAAAGCCACAAAAAGTTTTAAAAAGCTCCGGTTCATTATTAGCCTCCATCGGTCTAAAATAACTGTGAAAAGCCTCTAACACGAATGATAATCATCTGCAAGACTAAAATA
>CAVQFA010000005.1:0-371484 GCA_963711735.1 Candidatus Gottesmanbacteria bacterium
GACCGAATATAACACCATTGAACGATCATCTGTTCGGACGGGCTGTCGGCGATGTGATAGATATGCTTAGTGTCAAAACCAGATACGGATTTAAAGGTTCAGAGGTCTCTGAAACGTTTCATAATCCCGGATGCAACGTGTTATACAGAAAAAAAGCTTTACTTGACGTTGGAAATTTTAATCCCCATCTCATTACATGTGAAGATGAAGAAATAGATTACCGGTTGATGAAAAAGAGGTATATACATCTCTTTACGCCTATTGTGGTCGTTGATCACTACAGACGAAGCACATATAAAGGAATATTTATCCAGAGTTACCGATATGCAATCGGACGAGCACAGGCAATAAAAATGCATCCGGAAATGGCACGGTACTTTCATTACTTTCCTTCCGGATTGATTCTTTTAGGTGTTCTGTTGTTTGCATTCGGAGTCTTGTGTGCACAGTTTATTCCCATTATCCTATACTTCATGATTGTATTTTTTGGACTAATAATTGCTTCACTGACGCTATCAGTGGTAAAAAATCATGCATATTTTTGGACGTATGGTTTTATTATTTTCCTTTGGTTTGCCGGATGGTCGGTTGGATTTTTGTTGGGAATAATTGGAATAGCGATAGACAAAAAGATGTCAATTTAGTATAAAAAATCGTACATTCAAATATATAACCTCTGGTACGAATTTCACATATCCCAAAAATGAGTTTTGAGTACAGTATTTTCCGTGAAAGGATTAACCTTACCTTTACGACATATAAATATCATTCCCTCCCGCAGTTGATGGGGGAGTATGGCATTGAGAAATAACCGAGGTATAGCTAGGGGTGTCACATATGTTGATTTTTTTAATGTACGCAAAGGTTTGGTTTGTGAATAGTGAAAACCTCTGAACTTAACAGTACGAAATCCATGGATAGCAAGGAGTTCACGAAGTCCTGAATAAGTAAATACTGATTTATGATCACCAATTATTCCGAAATCTGTAGTCATAAGATTCATAAATGGATTACCAGTATTAAATCGGAGCGAAGGGGAATAGTTACCAAGGGACCAACCGAATAGAAGAAATATCCGATTATAAAAGCATGATAGATTTGGAGTGGTAATAATTAATGAACCATTCGATTGTAAAGCTTTATAGCAGCAGTGTAAAAATCCATCAGGATTGTACATGTGCTCAATTATTTCTCCACAAAAGATTAGATCAAACTTTTTTTTAACATGAAATGATTGAGCATCGGCGATAATATGATATTTATATGATGCAATTTCTTTTTTTGATGAATTTAATACCGTTACACATGCGTTTGGAAATTTATCATGAAGCCAGCGTGCTGTAGCAAGGGTACCTCCAACATCAAGGATTGATTTTGGTACTGGTATCGAAGAAATAATTTTTGGAAGCATAACGAAACGGTCTTTCCCCGGAATTTCCATGTTGGTATCTGATTCATATGCAGACAGGAAAGAGTGATCTTTATCCATTTCTATTATCATATAATATATTTCTTATTGTATTATGGATACCACCATATTAGAGAAAGTGTACTTGTTTTATTGAGTTATTTACTCTGTCAGATATGCGAATATAATAATACGTATCTTTTAAGATATGATACGAATAATACCACCGATATATACAATTTTGAAGAAAGAATATATATGGCTTCTCTTGGCATTAATTCTTCTGGCATGTATATCTGTTTGGACCGGTTATTCAAAATTATAATAAAGCACCTCCGGATAAATATTATTTAGGGTACGTAAACTACGCGATAGACCTTACGGGAATACTCGCAACAATCCGCGAAGGATATCTGGGTCACTGGAATACGGTCATAAAATATTCATCAACTATTCACCAAGCACCTCTGTTTATCAAAATGGAATATATTCTCATCGGACAGTTGGGAAGAGCATTGGGAATTGAGCCTTTGATGATGTACCACCTGACAAAATTATACTTTTTATTTTTTTATACTGTTAATTTACTATGTCATATCAAAAACATTCAGGACCGTTTTTTCACGGGTGCTCGATTCTGGCTTGTATTATTATCAACCGGAATTTCCATAAAAGGAAATATACTATTGGAAACGATAATTGAAAACCTGCCAAAAGACACCCTGCCTAACGCACGATTTGCACTCGCGGCACCTCATTTTACCCTGGGAAGTGTGATGGCGATGATTTCGATATACACGCTCTCTAGAGCTCTTACCGGAAAACACAAGATCATACCTTTTGGAATTTCAATACTATCAGGAATGATCGTAAGTTACGTGTATTTTCCGATTATCATATTAATTCTCGGATCTTACGCACTTTATTGCCTGTTTTATCTGCTTCAAAAGAACCCACTCGTCAGTTGGAAATCGCGGATAGATATGGGTGTAAAAGCCATAGTATACCTAATATTTGTGTCACTTCCAGCAGTATATATTTATTTTTTTTCAGGTTTCATTTCCGGAACAAATTTCAACAGGACGGAACAGCTTGTTCCGTTTGATTCGGATCCGAGGCACTATCTTCTATTTGTCGGAATAGTATATATATTCGCAATTATCGGTGCTGTCAGCGCGTACAGAAAAGGTTCAGCGTTTTTATCACTTCTTGCGGGTTGGGTCATAGTCCATCCGATTGCAGTGTATGTTCTGGCAAAACTATTCGGGTTTAATATGATACGGTTTTTCTATACACCGTACTACATAGTTTTTGCTCTCCTTGCCGTAAGAGGAATTGAAGAAATAATCAGTTTGCCGAAAATTCGCAGTAAACATATGTCTTTGTTTGTGGGAGTGTGTTCTGCATTGCTTATTCTTTTGCCGGGGCTGTACACTATACAACTCGGGATACAACACTATACAGTTTGTTTCTGTTTTTCGGCAGATACGGAATACGGATACCCGAGACGTACAGTTATGGAAGGCCTCTGGTGGTTACGGGATAACACTCACGAGAATGATATCGTTTTGTCTGATTTTTTTACCGGAAACCTCATTCCGGCATTTGCCGGAAACTGGATTTATACCAGCTGGTGGCACTATCTCGTGAGTCCTCCGAATATATGGGATGTCCAGACGATGACCAACGCGTTTTTCACCAGGCAATATACCGATGAGAATGCATACAATTTTCTTAAGACAAACAATATCCGGTATATATTGTATTATCCGAACGTATGGTGGGAGCAACCCCCTTTACAATATCCGTTTTTAATTGTCCGTTATCATAACCCTGATGTAACGATTTATCAGGTTAAAATATAGTCAGTGTTCGCGGGAAAGAAGGAGAAAGAGGACAGAGGAGAAGAGAAGTTGTGCGCCGGCATTGGCAAGCCCGAGAGAAATGATAAGCTCCTGAGTTTTTGATAATGCACCGAATCCGGAAAGAATCCATAAACCCGTAACATAGGAAAAAACACCCATTCCCAGTAAGAATATCAGTAAACCTAACGCAAAGATCCGTTCTGCAGTCACATAGGTAATGATAATCCGTGTGAGAATCCTCCTGGAATTTCAAGAACCCTGACAGAGTAAAGCCTGGCAAAAAGACCCGTAAGGAGAATCGAAACTCCGAGAGTCGCAAGGGTAATTGCGGCAATGAGAGAATGGATTCCAAAATAGAATTTCCCAAAAAATGAGGAATCTGAAAGAAAGAGAACAGAAAGAGTAACACCGATGATAAGCGCAAACGAACCCGGCAGAATTAAAGCGTATGACGGGCTGAACATGAGTATGGATTGGATATGTCTTAAGGCATCGGCAACCGGAGAAAGTTTGGAAACGCCGATACGGGGTCGGTAGCGAACCGGTACTTCAACAATAGGTATGCGGTATGTAATTGCTTTTATTATCATTTCCGTAGCAAATTCCATACCGGAACTTTTCAGTTTCATCGTTTTCCATGCATTTTTTGTGAACATGCGGAAACCGGACTGCGTATCCGTAATTCTGCAACCGTAAAAAAGGTTTACCAGAGATGTAAGGAGAGGATTTCCTATCCTTCTGTTTAGAAACGGCATGGCATCCTGTGTCATGTCATGCCCGAATCTGTTTCCGATAACAATATCTGCACCGTGCCGGATTTTCCGGTACATGGCAGGTATTGCCGAAACATCATACGTTCCATCCGCGTCCACCATGACGAGCACATCACCCCGTGCTTTTGTCAGTCCCGTCCTGTAGGCGCGCCCGTAACCACGACGGTGTTCATTTACGACTTTTGCTCCCGAATGTTTTGCAATGATTGCCGACGCATCCGTAGACCCGTTGTCTACAACGAGAATCTCATACCGGACATTCCGTATCTTTTTAAGTGTTTTTTGAAGTTCATTGACAACAACACCGACACCGTTTTCTTCATTGAGGCAGGGTATGATAACGGAAAGATCAATCTTCTTCATGATGTACAAGAAAGGTAAAAGAAGGCAGGCGATCCTAATTTCCGTCTTGTTGTACCATGTTTCCGATACTCTCTACAAGAGCGAACGGACCTATAAACTTATATTCTCCCGTACAGTGATACCGTAATACCGATGTCAGAAAAATATTTTTTTTCTATCAAAGACAATGATGGGTCCTGTTGAATGTTCTGGATAAGATATTCACGGTTTGCAAGCATAGTTGCATATTCAAGGGTTCTATATCGGGAACCGGGATCAAGTTCTATGGTAATTTCATACGACGAATATGCGTGATGCGCATATTTTCCGGATTCTTTTGCAAGAGCAAACATGATATTAAAATAATCCTGTGATAAATTGTTCGTAAAACCTGCAATACCTATCGGTTTTGTCGGGTCAACAGATGCCGCAATATATTTGACGATTTCTTCAGCAGTATTGTTATTTTGGCTCGGGAGTTTTTTTGGCCAGAGATCGGTATTATAGCCAAACCATGTGTCGGTATAATCCGGTTGATCGAATGTCGGCGCGAGGCTGGCGCGTGCACTCACAGAATATACGAACCGGGGTAATTTTCTCATGTCATACAGAAGAAAAAGAACTATGAGAAAACCTGCGCTGAAAAAGATTTTTGACAAATACATATTACGTATTTTACTTACAGCAATGATCATTCGATTAATAAGATTCCCGCAGAGTATAAAAAGAAAGGGTATAGACGTAGCAATATATCTATCCTGAACATTAATCGTATGTATGCTAACGGAGACAATATTCAGAAGGAAAATGATCCATAAGAACCGTAAACGCCAGTTTTTCAGAAACGCCACAGTGATGATGAAACCGGTAATGAAAAGGATTCCAATATACGGGGATGGTGAATACATATAAATAATAGAGCGGGGATAAAAGAGGATATACGTCATTACATCTGCAATCCCTCCGTTAAAATTAAGCGTTGCATTGGACATAGTTTCCATAAATAGTACGAGATTATTTGTAGGGTAAAAGATCCAACCAAGCATTACCGCAAGAAGAGGGACTGCTATAAGCATGTGGTTTATGACGATAGACAGACGTTTCCGATGTGTGATGAAGAGGATGATTGATTCAATAAAAATTCCGATAGACACAAAGACAGCATAGTGGTATTTCGTCATGAATAAAAATGCCAGACAGAGACCGGTTGAAAAATAAAGAATCGATTTTTTTCTTTCTCTAGCCAAAATATACACAATAATGCTTGTAAGAATCAGTGAGATGCCCATCATTTCTTTCGTGGCAATGGATGCTAAATACAGAAGAAGCGGTGAAGTGAGAAAGAAAAAAAGAGCTATGAACCCGATGCGTTTTGGGTGCATCGTCTCTACCATAGTTCCAAGCGTATAAGTAAGGATTCCTGAAAGAACAAACCAAAATAGACTTATCATTCTGGCATTGACGATGGTAAATCCGAAAGGTATGAGTGCTGTCCCCAAAAATAAAGACTGGAGCGGAGGGTAACGGAATTGATTCTGTATAACTGAAATAAACTGGTGGATATTTTGTATACGTAATGCATCATATATCTGATATGACCAATAAAGAAATACAGCTTCATCCCATAGGACGGATGCTTTCGCAGAATACATGAAATATACAAAAATTGCTGTTGCTATGCAAAAAAGAGCAATAAGTAAAGTTGATCGATCAATTTTCATAACGACCTGTATATAAATAGTCTATCACGGTACCGGTGAGACCCAGTACTTACGCATGCACGGATCTTCGCCGTGCCACCATTCCTTCTGGCGGGGAACGGAAGGCAGATGATTGTCATACACCCAGACTAATGGAACACCCTGAAGTTCGACGGTATAGACAGGTTTTTTGCGGAGCAAATACTCCCAGGTGTAGAAGTACCGGTAGAAAAATGACTGGCGGTTGAGAAGTACCACATAGTCTGCATTGTCGCGTTCTTTGGAGTTTACTTTTGCAAGCAAATCCGGGCGCAGGTATTTGGCGGCAACGTCTCCTGCCATGATAATGGCAACGGTACTGTCTTTCGGCACGTTTGCGTTTACCCATTCAATTGCTTTTTTCTGCGATGAACCCCAGTAATCGAGGTCAAATTTCCCGAATGCACCTTTAATCCCTCCGGCGAGTTCGTTGAAGTATGCGATTTGGTATGGATGATACCGAATATTTATAAGTATGAGATACGAGATAAGAATAAAAGAGAGAAGGGGGAAGAGTATTTTATGAAATTTTCCGGAAATAAACGGGATGCGTTTGATGCCGTCTAAACATGTCATGACACCGACTGCTCCCATGACGGAAAGGGGATAGACAACCTCGAGAAAATGACGGATACCGTCAAGAACCCCCATTTTCGGAAGGATAAAGCGGCTGATGGGAACGAAAAACCAAAGAAGAATAAGTGACGCATATGGTTTGCGTTTCCAGACACCCGCAAGAAGGGTAAAAAGTCCGATGACGGCGAAAATGAGGACCGGAAGCGGAGTGACAATACCGAGATACCGAAGTGGATAGTGCCAGGGGATGCTGACCGTCGAGCATTTCCAGGTCCCGAAGTAGAGGACTTCCATGTTTTTTGTATTCTCCTGAAAAAATGTCGGGATATAGAAAAGCTCCTTGAGAGGCTGATCCCACGATGCGGTCCAGAGGATCAATGCAAATATAAGAGCAAGAGGAAAATAGAAGAGCAAAGGACCGGCCTTCCGGAGGGCAAGCGGTTTGAACCAGGTTTGCACCCGCTTTTGTAAAAAGGAGTTTGATAATCCAGAGAGCGGTAACGACAGGGATGAAGAGGGAGTTGATTTTGATATTAAACGCAATTGCAAAGGTAACTGCAGCAAGGATGATATCAAGCATTTTCCTCTTGTTGACCATGCGCCAGACAAAATACATGGAAAGTGCAAAAAACACCGCCTGAGGGATATCCTTGATGTTATTCTGGACATCGGAAAAGTACCGCGGATAGAGGGCAAGAATCGTTGCGGCAAGGATGGCAGTATTCATCCCCAGCATATCCAGCGTGATGAGGTAGAGGACATATATCCCAAGCGATCCGAGGATAACGGTGGTTACATGGAATGCGCTGTCAAACGGCAGGATATGAAGCTGTTCATAGAAAAGACGCCAGCCGGCTGCTGCGAGTGTCGGCATGAACTGTCCGAACGGCACATCAAACATGTCCCAGGGACTGGGATCTCCCCAGGGGATATGGTCCGTAAGCTCGGGAGTTAACGGCCTTCCGATAAATTTAAGTCCTGCAAAGAAGATGTGGTGGAAGTCCCACGTCAGACCGTAATCGTTCATAACAGCTAGGTGTATGGTAAGAGCCAGAAGAGTGATCGCGATGCCGGGAAGTAGGCGCTTAAATGTCATGGCATTATAGTATCAGGAAAGAATAAAGAGTAAAGAGAGGAGATGTGGTATATTTGGTGCATATGAAGCGGATACCTCTCTTTTTGGGAATACTCACTGCAGGTTTTCTCATTTTCCACTTCCTGTTTTTCTGGATGAACGGCATCGTTGATTCGTCTTTTTACTATGCGATAGGAAAATACTTCCAAACAGGACACTACCCGTTCAGCTACCCATTCATCTACAGCCGTCCTACGACCATCTCACCGCCTCTGTATGGGCTTATGCTTGTCACCCTCGAATATCTGCCGCGTCCGGATGTGGTTCTCCATTTCCTGCAACTGGTTATGCTTGTAGGCGTTGGGTTTTTTACGTATAAAATCCTCCGGATGCTTACGTCAAAATGGGTTGCTGTAGTTGTCGGGTGTGTCACAATTCTCATTCCCGCCAATATTGTGTATGCATCATACATGATGACGGAAATCGGGGCTGAGTTTCTCGTTGCCGTTATAGTCTATCTCATGGTGAAGGGGATAAAGGAGGACTCTAAATGTCT
The DNA here is from genome assembly GCA_963711735.1 of Candidatus Gottesmanbacteria bacterium. Taxonomy (GTDB): domain Bacteria; phylum Patescibacteriota; class Microgenomatia; order UBA10105; family UBA927; genus CAVQFA01. Next base: position 8,335 of record CAVQFA010000005.1, read on the forward strand.
TGCGTACGCTATTTTCCTGTCATCCGTTGCAGTTGTCTGGAAATATGCATTTATTCTCTACGGGCTCATTGGTTTTTTTCTTCTTATTTATACAAAAGCTAAACGAACGTTCGTATGGATATTGCCTATATTAGGGGTATTGGTTGTAAGTTGTTGGTTATATGTTAATTTCACAATAACAGGTATTATTGGCCTTTCTGACGCTAACGGCGTACATCTGTGGAACGAGGTCGTGTGGTACGGACGGATACTTCCTGGCGAGTCAGCACCCGCAATGCAGAAGTTCAGACAATATGTGCCGGCAAATGTTGATGTCTATAAAGGGTATTGGGATCTCCAGGGGTATATCCTTCCGAAGGAAGGAAACAGTTGGGCAAAAGTTGATGAAATTCTCGGAAATGTTGCCAGAGAGGCAATCCGCGAGCAACCTTTTGCATACATACGTAGCTCAATAAATGGGATATGGACCATTCATTCGGGAGGATTACCGTATTGGGAGAACACCGGCAGCTTCGGAAAGAAATTCGCGTATCCGTATCCACCCGAGTGTGCCGGAATCGGCAAGTATGCGTTTTGTGAACCGGTTGTCCGCATTTCCAACCCGTATACCCTCTGGAATTCGTATGTGTCTTTGACCGATTGGTTTTATATTTATCTTTATCCTATTATTTCAGCAGGCATTTTGCTGCCCTTGGTTTTGTTTCTTCTTCTCAAAGGGGGAAAGGGCGGAAAGACTTCTCGTAATTCTCTATATTTTCGGAGTGCTTTCAAATGTGATGTACGAAAATCCCAACAGGAGATATCTCATCCCGTATTATCCGATTGCAGCGGCTATCATTGCTGCGGGTTTATACCGGATCGGTTTGAGCTTGACAGCGCTTTTGCATACAAACGCGCGTACCGCGGAATCCTCTCGAGAAGTTTAAACTTGGATGATCCTTTTGTTCTCCCTTTCCAAATCGTCGGAATTTCCGTCATTTTCGCTCCGTTTCCGTATGCCTGAAGACACAGATCTATGGATATTTCCACACCCGCAGCCCTGTCAAAAGTTATATTTTCCAATATTTCCTTCCGGTACATTTTAAATGAGTTTGTAATGTCGTGCGTCGGGATGCCGGTAAGCAAATGTATGGATTTACCGAAGATTGTGGAGAAAAAACCCTGCAGTGCCGGGCCGCCGGACTTCCCTCCGCCGTCAACATACCGTGATCCGGATACGACATCAAATCCTTTCTTTATACATGCGTACATGCGGTCGATATCGCCGGCATCATCGCACATATCCGCCATGATAAAGACTATGATATTTCCTCCGGCGTTTTTTACTCCGCGAACAAGTGCACTCCCGAATCCGTCGGTGTCACTTGCGGTTTTGGGAATAATCCGTATGCGTTTGTACGTGCGGAGAAGCGGACGGATAACGTTGATCGTTTTATCGGATGGATCTATCCCGTCATCAACACAAACAATCTCATGGGGCGTTTGAACAGACTTTTCCAGATTGAGAATCGTTGATTTGATCACAGCTTCTTCATTTCTGAACGGAACGATAATGGATATGACCGGTTTCATATGTGTTATAGTACAACTTGGGAGTTTCAAGAGAAAGGGCATATTAGGCTATATTCACTGCATTATGCGTTTTGATCAGAACTGCGCGTAAATCCTGAGGCCTGTGAAATTCGGGAGCTCACCGTCAATGCGTGTATCCTGAGCAAGCTGAAGAAGCTTCCAACTTTGTGCCTGATCAACCGGACGCGGAAATAAAGGAGATTTTCTGTGTAATTCAATGCGACCTTGAGGGCTTGTCTCGGGATATATGGTGAACGGACCGGTAAGCATATCAATTGCGAGCAAGTCGTGTCGTTCATTTTTCCCCAAGACGTATATCAGATGTTTAAAATCCTGGCCAGACGAATCAGGATGTATCTGACCAATGATCGAAAAAACCGCAGGTATCTGTTAATATGTGGGTGTAATTTCCTTTCATGAATTTTCATGTCATAACTTCCGGGATAGACGATTTCCGGTTTCCAATCGATGGAAAAAATTGGTTCTGCGGTTGATTCAGTATTGCAGATCCTGTCCCCGAGACAAGGAAAAGAATCACTGAAACCAAGAGGTATTTCCGGTTCAGGTGTTATCCCATGAACATCATAAAACAGTTGACGATTAGTATATGTGTCCGTTTCTTTTTGCCTTGGATTAGACATAGATCACATTATAAACATAATTATTTGAAAAAAGCGAGGATTACATTGGTACATCGGTATAAAGTGATACGTTATCATAACGTGAAGACGACAATGGATGTATTTTCGTACAGTGATTTTAAAAATGGGTATTGTACTTTCAGGAGATTGACATCACCGTCTGCTTTTTTCCAGAGAATGTATCCGATGTTATGTGTTGCGAGAAAATTTTTAGCAGTGTCGGCATCCATCTGGCGGGTGAAAAAAAGGACCGCATCGGCAATTTTTTTCGGGTACTCGTATGTGAGGCTGTGGTGTGCAACATACATTGTTTGCCCTGATATGACAGGGGTGAGGAGTTCCAGGTTATTGATGGAAAGGGCAATTTTTGTTTTCGGCTGGCGGCCAAGGACTGTCAGTCCTTCTATAACACCGGGATCGAGATGGTTCATCCATGAAGTGAGCGTGTAGTTGTTTGTCCGTGCACGGATCTCTTCGCGAATCATCGGAAGCTGGAAGGCCAGATACGGGATGAGGAATATATAGAAAATTCCAAGAAGAATGCTATTTACTGATTCAGAACTATTTGATTCAGACGGAATGCTGGTACGTTTAGAACGGATTAATACATTTAATCGTGACAAAAGGAAACCGGGCAGGTACATACCCTCTACGGCAAGTGCTGCGAGAATGACATAGGAGGGCGGTTGTGGGAGACGGAAATATGGTATACCTAACCTGTTCGGAATAGGGGAAAAATAGAGCGCAATGGGGACTATAGCCCAAATTACTCCAAGCGTGCGCAACGGAGGAAGTTTCCATAAGAACGGGATAAGTCCTGCAGTTGCAAAAAGGAGAATCGGACCGACGGAGTGTGAAAATATGTACCAGTTCGTCGGCCGTATCTGGTTTTCCCACCAGCGGAAATACTGGTAGTAGGGGATATTAAATGTCTGAATGAGCGCATGTGCTGACGGTATGAGGCTGACTGCCAGTATAAAACCGATGACAACAAGAAGGAGAAGTCGCCGGATGGATGGACGGGTAATAAATATAATAATGCCGGCAAGTACCATTGCCAACGCGTTGGATGCCGTGTAAAGGGGATTGATGAGGGTTAAAAGGGACAAAATAACGGCGAGTATAAGGACACGTAAGGCGATGGGTTTCGTCACTCCCGGACTTTCTTTCACTTTCGTTAATATACTTCCAAAGATAAGTATGGATCCGAGCGAGAGGATATTCTGAAGGATAAGATGCACGACACCGCCCAGACGGTTGAGGCTTTCGGTATAGTTGTAAAAGAACTGGTACGGGTTGATTTTCAATGCTTGCGTCAGGATTTTTTTCAATTAGGTAATAACACGTTGTGAGTGTTGCTACGAGGAATGTTCCGATGCGCTTGGCGCGGTTTGTAGGGAAGAGAATACACGCTCCCTTATAGGTGAGAAACAGTGAAAAAACAGTAACAACAAAAAGGGATACGGTGTATGCATCCCATGGGTACAGATGAAACAGTGCAGCAACTTTTCCGATTATGATATTGGTAAACCAGAGAGGAGTTGCAGGAATGGGTTCGGGAGTATAGAGGTTCCGTACCATCCAGGCACCGTCCGCCCCCTGACGAACCTGCTGGAGGTAGTAAAAGTAATCCTCGTAGTAATGGGATATGCCGATAAATACGGTATCGGGAATACGGTTGAAATACTGCCGGATGATGTGCCAGAGGTTAGCGGCTGTTACTGCAATGATAGTTGCAATGACGAGTGAGGATTCAATGAAATTTTTTTTCCGATTCATACTTATTCTGTCTGGAATACTGCCGCACCTGATGACTGATACATAATCCTGAGAAATGGGTATTGAATCTGTAATGATGTTGGACTTCCGTCTTTGCGGGTATAGAGAATATAACGGATTGTGGATTGTTCAAGCCAATCTTTGGCTTCTTTGGTAGTCATTTGCAGATGAAAGAATGCAAGAGCCTGTGACTTTTTCTCTTCAGCATTGATTGTTTCAGCCAGATGTCCCGAGTAAGAGTTATGTCCTGACAAGGCAGGAACAAGCATATCCATATGTGTGGCTGGATTGGCAAGCACCGCGTCGGTAAACGGCTTTTTCCCTTCCAAATAGGCAAATCCGTTATACATATCCGTCGGGAGAAAAAGTAAAGGGTCACTGGGAGGACGGTTGGCGGGAAGTTTCCACCCGAGCTCCCACATGAGAGTCGGAATTGTGACAACTCCGTAGAGAACAAGGAGTATGGAGAGAGCTACCGGTGATGTCATATGAAAACGATTTTTGATAATTTCAGAGATTTTCACAATTCCGTACGCGGCAAAGACTCCGAAGAATGTAAAGGATATGGGTGCCAGAACGCGGAGATTTGAGAGTCCTATAGCCTGCGGGACAGGGGAAAGAAAGATGGTGTATGTGACGAGGATAAAGAGAAGTCCGAAGAGCTCACCCCCGGTCATTTTTTTAAACCGCACAATGACTCCAGCGATAAAAGGAATAACGACCGGTCCGATGGAAAGAAGTAAAAAAGGGATTGTCGTATAACTGTCCTGGTTTGCTTCCCAGATTTTTGCCTGGTTGTACGGAGGGAGTGTCAGCTCGTAATTCATAATAAAGAACATCACCATTGCGGCAATCCCGATGACACCATATCCGATGAGCAAATTTTTTTCCGGCAGCTGTTTGCGGGTTATAAAAATAAAACCTCTGACACAAACAAAGAGTCCGAAAATGAGGACTGCCTGCACGGGATTTACCGACGCAAAAACAAGAGTCACGATAAGGGCTAGCAGTATGCGTTTTCTTGTACGCGGTTGCCATGACGGATCAAAAAGAACGAGGAAGAAAAGCATGGACATGAGTGTCCGAAGAAGATGATGCGGCGCGCCCCCGAGCCGGTCAAAGGCGAAGTGTGGTGTGCCCCAGATCTGAAACGGCCACCACGCCATGCCACCGGCAGCGGCGTGTACGCGGTTTATCATGGATGTGGAAAATACTGCGAAGAGAAAACCGATAAGTGCATGCATGGATTTGCCCGGAAAAAATGTTTTCATGATGCGCCAGATTGACAGGATGACAAAGAATGAAAGGAGTAAAACCCACAAATTGTATGAGTATGCAGGAGGAAGTCCGATGAATCCTCCGAGTTTCCCCATCATGACGTTATTCCAGTACATGAGATTGGCGGGGGTAGCTTCGTGGGTGAACTGGTTTGCCGCAAGGAACGCTCCGTGTGCACCCTGGAAGAAATGATTGAGAAGGTAAAAGTAATCTTCCCAGTAATGGATGGTGCCGAGGTATACGGTGCCTGCGGGCTGGCGGATAAGGTCAGTAAAGAATGCAAGGGAGTTCAGGATGGCCATTCCGATGCTTACGATAAATACGATAATAAAGGGCCGAAGTTTCATATGGAACTTTGAATGTCCCAATTATCATATAGAATGATTATTTATTCAATCAGATTAATGCTTTACGGGATACGATTTACGAATATTGTATGAGATAACGGGTCCTGTCTCTCGCGTATCCCATTCAACGTCCTCGCGACGCGGAAATGCTTATCCGGCATAAAGTATATGGATGACCATTGGTTTTTGAACATCTTTATTCAGACAGGTGTACGCTGCTCCGGGCGGTTAATGGGACCCTCGCTCGAGTCACCCGTTATCAATACAAATCAAAGTAATGTAATCTCACGCATCATATTGATTTTTATTCTGTTGCGTGAGTATGCCATTCTAATCCGTTTTTTCCCCTGAAAATTTTGCTGAATGTTCACAAGAACATTCATTCCATGAATGTTGCACAATTTTTAGGGTGTAAACCGGAGTAAGAATGGCATATATGCTATACTCTGAATGTAAAATAGTTGGTTTATAGTCCTATGAAGGCTCATCAACAATCATGGCGGGGGAAAAAGGTTCTGATAACCGGTGGCGCGGGATTTATCGGTTCAAATCTCGCAATTGCGCTTGTCCACACAGGAGCGGACGTCACGGTTCTTGATAATCTAACACCGCATCAGGGGGGAAATCTTTTTAACCTTAAACCTGTTATCAAGGATATTGAAATTGACTTTTCCGATATCCGTGATGAGGGAGCGGTGAAAAAAGCAGTCCGGGGAAAAGATTATATCTTTCACCTTGCGCGGCAAACTGACCACATCATGAGCCTTACCAATCCCTTTCCCGATATCGATGTTAACGTGCGTGGTACGACGATTCTCCTTGAAGCGGTCCGGTATATTGCTCCTCACGCAATATTTATTTATACGGGTACACGCGGACAATACGGTCACGCCGTAAAACTTCCGGTATCGGAAAGCGCACCCACGAATCCCCGCGGTATATATGAGATTACGAACCTGACAGCCGAAAAAATCATCCAAGTCTATCATGACGTACACAAGGTGCGTTCAGTGATGCTCAGGCTTACTAATATCTACGGACCCAGAAGCCAGATGAAACATGATCATTACGGGGTCGTAAACTGGTTTATACGCTTAGCTCTTGAAGGAAGAGTAGTAAAAGTATTCGGAGACGGCATGATGAAGCGTGATTTTCTCTATATTGATGATGCAATCGACGCGATACTGAAAACTAGCGTATGCGAAAAGTGCTTCGGAGAAATACTCAATGTCGGTATAGATAAGGGGACGACTTTTCTCACGCTTGTAAAGACAATTATCCGTCTTGCCAAAAAAGGGTCGTGGGAATACGCGCCATTTACGCCTGAGCGTGCTTCACAGGATCCCGGTGATTTCATAAGCGATATTACAAAAATCAGAAAATTGACAGGATGGAATCCGACTACTACATTAACTGAAGGACTTGAACAAACCATCTCATACTACCGGGAACATCTCCGCGAATATATCTAGTGAAAAAACGAACGGTGACAACAGCCCGACGGACGTGCTATAGTACCTTTTAATGAAGCTTTCTTCCGTATCATTTCTCATCCCTACCTATAAAGATGAACGCACCATAGAATCCGTCGTGCGTGATGCTGTGCGTGTAGGGAAACAGGCAGCAAAACAGTTTGAAATTATCGTTATCAACGATGCAAGTCCTGATAATACCGGGAACGTGCTTGCACGGCTTGAACAAAGTATAAAAGAACTTCATGTCATAACGCACAGGATAAATGCAGGGTACGGAGCGACGATAAAGGATCTCTATTATGCAGGAAAATCCGAGTGGCTCTTTACCGTACCCGGGGATAACCAGATCCCGGTTGAAGAACTTCTTACTCTGGTTCCTTTTGCCGGCAAAGCTGACATGATTATCGGCTGGCGGGTAAACAGAAATGATCCGCCGGACAGGCTGAAACAATCCAGAGTGTACAACTCACTTCTCGGAACACTCTTCGGACTTACGCTTCATGACGTAAATTCCGTCCGTCTCATGCGGTCATCTATCATGAACCGTATCCGTCTTGCCACTTCTTCCGCATTTGTGGATGCGGAACTGGCCATCCGTGCAGAAAAAGAGGGACTCTGCGTCTTGGAGATTCCGATTGACCATAAAGCGAGAAACGATGAGAAACCGGGAGGCGGAGGCAGTTTGCGGACAATCCTTCCGACAATTTTTGACATGGTGTGGTTTTGGATACTGTCAAATTAAATCTTATGATACCTATCTGTAATCTGACACGACAATACCGGTCGTTGCAACCGGATGTAGATGCGGCTGTGAGCCGGGTTCTCGCGCGCGGGATGTTTACCCTTGGCGCCGAGGTTGCTGCATTTGAGAAAGAGTTTGCATCGTATCTGGGAGCACGCTTCGCAATCGGTGTCGGATGCGGTACTGATGCTCTTACGCTGGCAGTCAGATCTTTGGGTTTGGGGAAAGGCGATGAAGTCATACTTCCTGCCAATTCGTATCCGACAGTATTTGGTGTCGCATTATCCGGTGTAACTATCCGCCTTGCAGACTCTAATGAATTGGGTTTGTTAGACATATCCAGGTTGAAACGTGCTGTCAGCAATAAAACAAAGGCAATTATTCCCGTTCACCTCTATGGGAATCCGGCAGATCTCAATGCCTTACATGATTTTATACTCGGAGTGAAGCAAAACATTTTCGTGATCGAAGATGCGGCGCAGGCACACGGAGCGGAAGTTCAAATTTCACAAAGTGCATCCGCTGAAAAAATATGGAAGAAAGTCGGTGTGGTGGGGGATATCGGCATTTTCAGCTTCTACCCGACAAAAAACCTCGGAGCATACGGAGACGGCGGGATGGTAGTGACGAACAACCCCAAAACTGCAACAGTTTTGCGGGAGCTCAGGCAATACGGGGAAAAGACCCGGTATCAAAGCGAGAGAGTATCAGGCGTATCGAGGCTTGATGAGCTGCAGGCGGCTATACTCCGCGTTAAGCTGCGGCAATTAGATGCGTGGAACCGCCGTCGTCGGGAGATTACCGGGTATTATGCACGGGAACTTGAAGGAACAGGAGACATATCGCTTACAGCTGTCAAAAATCATCCCTCAACAAAATCCTGTTGTCATCTGTTTGTCATCCGGACAAAAAAGAGAGATGAGTTAAAGGAATTTCTGGAAAAGAAGGGGACAGGGAGTGCTATCCACTATCCGGTACCCATCCATCTCACCCCCTCGTTCGGGTATCTGGGGTATAAAAAGGGCGATTTTCCAATTGCAGAGGCGTTATCAAAAGAAGTCCTTTCCCTCCCTCTTTTTCCGGAACTCACGGACACGGAAGCATCAAAAGTCGTACAAACCGTGAAAGCATTTTTCCGATAATCTCCCACGGGGTCCACCTTCGTCCTGCATAGATATACTACGGCGGATAAACCATGCCGTGCATTGTTTCCCATCTGACGTCTTTACACCGCAAAGCATTTGAGAGTATGTGTGCGTTTGGGATAAGCATCGGGTAATCAGCTGCCTTACGATGATCGTGTTTATGCGGTGTGCAAACGCAGACGGGATCCCTCAATGCACGTCACCCGTTAACCAAACAACTCTATGTGAAATTGGTATAACACGAAATCTTATGGATTTGGTACTATGTGGGTATGTTCTTCAAAGCAAAACACATTGTTCCGGGAGTACTTGCTATAGTCTCTCTTGTCCTTCTCATTCTGTTTCTTTCCTGGCACTACCGGATAGGGATGGTCCGGTATTTCGATGCGGATGAGTACGCGCATATGCACTGGGCGGCAAAGATTCTGGAGGGTAAGCGTCCGTATATAGATTTCCTCACGTTTTTCACCCCCGTATTCCACTGGATCCTTTCTCCTGCATTTGCATCAGGTTGGGGGACGACGGAGCCCTTTATCAGTGCGCGTCTTATCATGTTTCTCATTTTTGTCGGAAGTGCGATGATGACGGGAGTTCTTGTATGGCAGATCCGGAAAAGCCTGTGGCAGGCAGTGCTTGCCGGTGCAATCCTTGCGTTTCTCCCTTTGCCGTTTGATAAGCTCCTGGAGATCCGTCCGGATACCCCCGCAACGCTCCTAATGCTCCTTGCCGTATCATTCCAAATCATATGGATGAAGACGGGTAAACGCAGCCTTTGCTTTATATCGGGTATATTCTGGTCACTTTCCGTCCTTATGCTCACGAAAATGCTCCCAAATATGGCAGTTGGGGCGTTGGTAGGCTTACTATATATAATAGGTAGGGAGAAAGGTGAGGAATACAGGAAAAAACAGGTTTTTCAGGAGATACTTGCCTACATAGGCGGAATGGCAATACCGGTTCTCCTTTTTGGTCTATGGACCCTTACCCTTGGTAATCTCCCGCTTGTGTGGTACTCCCTGACGCTTCTTCCCGTTGAGGCAAATAAGATAAGCAGGTATTTCATTATGATGCCGGATCTTTTTTTCTATCCCAATGATATTTATTACGGAACAAGCGGGTGGGGAAGAGAGATCCTCGTCAATCATACACTCTGGGTGATCGGGCTTCTTGTGGGTTTAATCAGGCTTGTCGCACCTTTACAGAATCCTCTCGGACGGAAAAACTGGCTGGCGGAACTCCTGGTAGCATCCCAGTGTTTTGTTCAGGTATTGTTCTATACCAAGATAGTACCTCTCAAGCACGCCCAATATTTAATTCCCATTGCACCGTTTATCGCAATATATACCGCTGATGCGCTTGGCATGGTATACCGGACAGCTGCCAAAAAAACTATCCTTCAGGGGATGTTTATCGGAGTATTTCTCATCGGCGCGTATTTTTTGGTCCAGGTATTTTCAGCTGCACACAGCCGCAAGCTTGAGTGGACGAACACAGCCGATTTATCTGCCGTAGAAAAACTATACCGTACGATCCCCATGTCAGAACCGGTTTTAGACCTCGACGGACGGATGCTCTATAACCCGGATGGATATTATGCATGCTGCATCCCGTTCGGGCAGTTTGCCCACTTCCTCTCCCGTCCTTTACCGTCGTTACCTCAAGCGCTTGAAGACGGTCATGTCAAATACATAAACCAGGGAGGTTTAAAGCGCGTATCAACGCTCCCAATACCGGATCAGCAGTATATATACGGAGCGTACCGTTCCCTACACGGCGATGACACGTTTCTTGTCCGGAATGATATACCGGAATAGTATAGATTAATTATATTCATCGAATATTCCCGAAATATTCAGAAATACTTAAGCGTAGTTGCAAAATTGTCCGGAAATGTATACTATACACACGAAACTCAGAATTGTATCTGAGTTTCTTGGTATATGCCCCTCTAATCAGCTTTTTCGCCCTGACGGGCTTCAAATCTGAGTAAGACGGGCATATAAACTCTATTATGTCCAAAAAGCGGACTTCCCTTGATCTTACCCTCGTGTTACCGTGCTGGAATGAGGCACTTCTTCTCGTTGACAGTGTAGAGCGTATCCGCGAAGCGCTCGTCATATCGAGATTCCGTTGGGAGATCATATTTGTCGATGACAAAAGTTCCGACAGCACCGCAGCGCTTATAAAAGAGCTCGTGAAGAAAAACAAGAACTACCGGGCGGTATTTCATAAAACAAATACAGGCAGGGGACAGACCGTGGCTGACGGGATACGTAAAAGCCGCGGTACGGTTGTCGGATATATGGATGTAGACTGCGAAGTATCACCCATCTACATACCGACAATAGTCAATATGATTTTGAAAGGCAAAGCGGATATGGTCCTTGGAAAACGGCTCTACAGAACAACGCTGTCATCTATCGTCCGCGAGCTGCTTTCTGCCGGTTACAGGGTAATGGCAGACAAAATGGTGTCAACCGGGGGTTTGGACACGGAGACAGGGTATAAGTTTTTTAACCGGAAAAAAATTGTACCCATTTTACGGTTTGCGAGGCATCCCCACTGGTTTTGGGATACGGAAATAGTAGTCTTTGCCAGGCGGGCGGGACTCCGGGTTGTTGAGGTACCGGTATTATTCCTCCGCAGGTTTGACAAGAAATCATCAGTAAATATGGTTGAAGATGTTGCGGATTATCTGCAAAATCTGTGGGCTCTGTGGCGCAGACTCCTCTGAACACGTTTCTTCATTGTCAAGGGAATCCCGTACGCGGTAGAATGGTTTCTATGTCGAAGACATATAGCGTATCTCTTTATGAAAGCATAAATAAAGTCGAACGGACACATTTTTGGTTTCAATCCCGCGACAGAGCGCTCCGTATGCTTATTAAACGGTATATTCCCAAACCGTCAGGAAAGTCATTCCTCGAGGTCGGGTGCGGAACAGGAGTCGTTATACGGACGCTTGAGGATATGGGTTTTACAACTACCGGTCTTGACGTCAACGCAAAAGCTTTAGCCTTTGCGAAAATAGGAACACACGCAAAGTTTATCCGACAATCTTTCCATTCTCTTATTCATACGGGAAAATATCATGCACTCGGCATGTTTGATGTTCTTGAGCACCAGAAAGATGACCAGGCATTTTTAAGGAAAGCAAATACGCTTCTTAGGCCCGGTGGGTATCTATTCATCACCGTGCCGGCTCTCCACTCACTCTGGAACGATGCAGATACGCTTGCCGGCCACCAAAGACGGTATACCCAAGACGGAATCATCCGAAAGGTCGAACATGCCGGATTTACCGTGAAATTTGTCAACTACTGGCAATTTGTACTGTTACCGCTTTATATTCTTTTCAGAGCGTATTGGCAGATGAAGCCTGACCGCGACATGGATATGTTTTTACATACCCCGGCAGAACCCGTCAATACGATCCTGCATTCACTTCTATACATAGAAAGGTTTTTTCTTTTCCGTATCCGGATACCAATCGGGTCATCGCTTATCCTTGCGGCAGAAAAAAGAGCGTAGTTGATACTTTTTTTCGAAAATGTGATATAAGAGAGAGGCTATGAAGGCATTGAAGGCTATAGGTGTGAAAAAAGCATTTGCATTCGTTTGGTATGCGCTGCTCGGCAAAATTTTACACTGTGTGATTTTGCCTCAAGTCAGGGTGATTCTCATACGTCTTGCGGGAGGCAGAGTCGGATCAGACACTATTATCGGCAATGTAACATTTGCCAATCTGTACCACTATGGTTTTTCGAGATTAACCATCGGCAACCGCGTGTTTGTCGGTGATGAGGCAATGCTCGATGTCCGCGGAGGGATAACGCTCGAGGATGACGTGACTGTTTCCAACCGTACGTCCATCGTGTCGCACATAAACGTAGGATACGCCGATCATCCCGTCCAGAAGCACTATCCGACGAAAGAATCACCCGTTATTCTCAAAAAAGGAGCGTACATAGGAACCGCGGCCATAATCCTTCCGGGCGTAACCGTCGGGCGGGAGTCTGTCGTCGGGGCAGGAGCAGTTGTTACCCGTGACGTGCCGGAGAGAGTCGTTGTAGGAGGTGTACCGGCAAGGAAGATTAAAAAACTGTAATATGATGCACATACCACTCACAAAACCATATTGGGGCCCTAAAGAAGAGAAGGCGGCTGTCCGGGCAATCCGGCAAACTTCAGGATCAGGTGACGGCCCGAATACCGCTAAAGCCGAGGCTCTCCTTCAAACGCTCACCGGTGCCGGGTATGCCATGCTCACGACATCCTGTACGCACGGGATGGAACTTGCTCTTGCAGCACTTGTCATGAACGGAAAGTTGAAAACAGGAGATGAGGTTATCGTACCGAGCTATACCATGAGCTCGACTGCAAACGCCGCACTTCTATCCGGTGCAAAAGTCGTTTTTGCAGATATAGATCCCGTATTTTTCAATATAGATCCGGAGGATATCAAAAGGAAAATCACCAATAAAACACGCGGAATCATGATTGTCCATTACGCAGGCATGCCATGCAGAATGGACGAGATCATGGAAATTGCCCGCCGGCACCACCTATGGGTTGTTGAGGATGCAGCGCATGCAATTGGGGCGTCATATAAAGATAAACCACTCGGGACATTCGGAGATATCGGCGTATATTCATTCCACGGGACCAAAAACGTAAGCTGCGGAGAGGGAGGAGCTGTTCTCACAAACAGTAAAGAACTTGCAGTCAGCATGGAAATATACCGGGCAAACGGTACCAACAGGAAGCAATTTTTAGAGGGTGTTATTGATAAATATAGTTGGGTCGGTAAAGGTAGTAGTTTTTTCTTATCTGATATACTTGCATCTATTCTATATGAACAACTAAAACAAATTACTACAATCAATACCAAAAGACAACAAATATCATCATCTTTTACAAAATCGCTATCAAACTATTCAGACCTTATAGTACTTCCGTCAATTCCGAAATTTACCAAACCGAATTGGCATATTTACGCGATACGGTTTCGAAACCCCCAACATAAACGGATCTTTATGGCTCAAATGAGAAAGAAGGGTATCCAAGTAGTGTCTCACTATGTCCCACTCCATAGTGCGCCGATGGGAAAGACCATATGGAAAGGGGAACTCCCGGTGACTGATGCAGTTGCCAATACACTTGCGCGGTTGCCTATCTATCCCGATTTAAATTTGAAAGAACGACGGTATATAATATCTTCTGCCCAAAAAATATTGAAAAAACTGAGATAAGCGGGGAACCCTTTTTTCAATATCATTTCTGTATATAGAAAATACAATCAGCATTATTATCATATGAAACCATATCTTTCTATAATCATTCCATATCATAATAGCGAAGATACAATCGGAAGGCTTGTGGAGTCGATATACCTCTCTCATAATGCACCGCTTTACGAAATCATCATCGTTGATGACGGATCAAGGAAGCAGCTCACGACTGACGGACCTTCACGAACAGACACAAGTTCACCCCTGATAGTCAGAAAAAATCTGAAGAAACTGAATAAAAGATTAAAAATTATCCGGTTCAAAGTAAATAAAGGACCGGCTGCAGCCAGAAATAAGGGCGCAAAGCTTGCGCGCGGGAAGTTTCTCGTATTCCTCGACAGCGATGTAGAGCTTTTTCCTGATACGCTCCATAACCTCGCCCGTATCTATGAGGATGATCCGGATGTTGTGGCGCTGACAGGAGTCTGGGTAAAGGAACAGCATACGGATGCGTTTTTCCCTAATTTCAAAGCGCTTCGGGATTGGAGCTACTGGATAAACGAACGGGACAAAAGCGGGTACTATTTCCTCTTTTCCACGCGTATCGCATCGATTAAAAAATCCGTATTTCTCAGGCTTGGCGGTTTTGATGAAATGTACCCCGGTGCGCTTGTGGAGGATATTGAGCTTACGTACAGAATAGCCCGCCGGTATGCAATTATATTCGCTCCCGATGTACGGGTACGCCATGAATTTGAAAATTTTTGGCCGATTGCAAAAAAGTATTTCCTCCGCGCATATTATTGGACGAAACTGTACGAAAGACGCAAGAAATTTGATCCTGTTGCAACGACGCTCCAGGAAGCTATAACGGCGATAAGCGGAGTCGGCGTACTCGGGATTTTTGCTGTAGCTATCATCGCCGGTGCTTTCGGATACTGGATAGAAATGATTTCCGCGTCTCCTCTGGTTCCGCTTATTCTGAAATGGCTCAATATTGCTCTTGCTGTGAGTTGGATTGTCACACTTATCATTCACACGCTCCTCGTGAGGACATTTCTCCTGTTTATGTATAAGGAAAAAGGACTGGCATTTGCGCTTCGGGGTTTTGGTACGGGACTCATCCTTTATGCGTTTATTGCGTCGGGGGCGTTGTGGGGGAAGGTGAAGAGATCTCCGTAGGTTGGGTTTGCGTCTCCATTGAAGGGCTTGCCGATGAGGGTAGTTCGAGTTTCGGTTTAATAATAGGTGTTGCTTCTCCGGACAACGGGGATAAAGGTTCTGCAAATTGTGACGTCCCGCTTTTCATATCGTTCACCGCCTTTTGCTCGTCTGCAGGCAGCGTTTTCATCACCGCATCCAACTGTGTCTGTACTCCCTGTCTGTCACCGGATGAGTCTTCGGGGAGAAGAAGCAATGTCTGTTTCAGGGATACCGCTTCTTTCAGAGGAATTTTCAGCTGCCTCCAAACATACGCGAGGTTATAATGGATATTGGGAAGATCCGGTTTGAGAAGCGCTGCAGTTTCAAGCTCGCGTGCGGCGGTTGTAAAATTTTGCTGGTTGATATAAATGCCTGCAAGCTCCATCCGAAGAAGCGGGTTTGTCGGATCCCGTTGAATAGCCTGTTGGTATGCTGCTACTGCCCACCCATCTGCACCGGTGACGATTGTCATGATGCTTCTGTAGAGACGTGCGAGTGTTTCCCAACCCGAAACATTTAAAGGGTTGAGGTTTGTGGCAATTTTTACTTCGCGGATTGCCTGTTGGAGGAGCTGCGATATGAGCTTTCTGTCATCCTCCGTCAAAGCAGCACTAGGAGACCCTGATTTATTGGCGTTTGCCGCAAGTGCTTCTGAAAGTGCGTAATTCGTTTGGCTGTATGTGAGATGGTAGGCAGACATCATCGGATTAAGCTGAAGCGCACGGATTTGGAGATTATACGTTTTCGTACCGTCTTTCGCCTGCAGGGCCTTTAATGATTGGTAATAGGTGAGCTCTCCTATATAGTAGCGGAGAGTGAAATATCCGCCGATACCGACAACAACAAGCCCCAGAATTCCTACTGCGAAAGACACCCAACCGATGTGTTCAGGGATGGCACCGTCTGCTTTAATTATTTTTGAGTGCTTTTTCAGAAGAAGAATAATTGCCAGAAGCGAAAAAAGCGCAATATGGATAGGAACGAGGATGAGAGCCAGCGCAGTCATGCAAATAACGACACGCATGGCGACAGTTTCCTTCATAATCCCGCGGAAAAGAATGAATCCGACTATGGCAAGTGCAGCCAACCCCACGATACCTTCCGTTGTCCCTATATGAAAAAGCGTGTTTGCGCTTGTGGTAAAACGTATATTCCATATCGGTGAGAGGTTCATAGATGCAGGCCGGGCGGCTGTAAATGCAGGGAGGAAATTTTCGATGCCTACACCGGTGAGGGCATATACGGGATTTTTGAACATTTCAAGCATTATTGACCACGATACGCCGTACGGTAAGTGGATCGACGAAAATTTCGGGAGTATGTGCCAGATGAGAGACGGCAATGCAACTCCCATGATGGCAACTGATACGGCGCTAAACGCAATACCAGCTTCTTTTTTTTCTTTTATTGAGCTGAGACATTCATCAATTGCCAGCGGAAAAAGAATTGCAAGAACGGCAAGTGTCACGAGGGATGATCCGACCGGAGACCAGATAGGATCGGATAAAAATGTAATATCCGGAAACATGAGCTTCGCTATGCCAAACGAAGTATAAATAGCGGAAAGAGCCAGTATTGACCCGAGTCCTATTGATGCCCATTTGAGGATTGACCGCATTTTTTCTGATGAAAAATCCGTAAGAAGGAGCATGACCGCAATAGCTATAAGAGGAATTGGTCCGACAGTATATGTGAGTGCTTCCCATTTATTTGTTGATGAGACAATGACGCTCAAAACACCGGCTCCTGCAAGAAGTACAATTGCGAGAAGTGCTGACGGAAATGTCAGAGTAACCATGCGTGTTATCGCAGACCGTATCGACCAGAGGATGAGAACAAAAAGAGAGCAAATCACAAATAATACACCCTTATTCGTATCGTAGAAGTTTTGTGTGACCGGGAGAAACCAAAGAACTCCAATTGTGAGTGCGGCAATAACAATACATTGATTTATCCGGGATAACGCAGAATAGACGCGTTCGCGCATAGTGATCCTATCATACCCAAGTGCATGTTGAGTGTAAAGATATCATGTATATTGCATTTTATTCCGTGTGTTGACATACTGGATTTGATATGGAGAAAAATAAGGTATTCCGGTACGGATTTACCATCGTAGAACTTCTCATCGTTATCGCGATTCTCGTCATAGTTGTGGTTCTCGTTTTCACTGTTGGCATCAAACAATGGAGAAAAACGTTCGATACGAAGAGGAAAATGGATCTGGCAAAAATCCGTATAGCGTTTGAAAGCTTTTATGCTGACTACCAGTCGTATCCGGATGAAAGCTATCTGACTCAATGCGGATCGACCGTATTGGACCCGTATGGGCTTAAAACTATACCGTGTGATCCGCAGACTAAACAATCATATTACCTTTATCCATCACCTGAAGGACTGACAAGCGGATACGTCGTTTATGCAGCACTTTCCAATACAGATGATCCTGACGTAGAGCGTTTAGGATGCAGCACACCATGGGGATGCGGAATTCCCGGAAGTCCGGAATATAACTACGGTGTGGCGGCAAATATGTCAGTATACCTCGGAGAACCCACTGAAGGACCCGGAGATTTACTGATACCGACTCCGAAATTCGGAGAACCGACATGGACACCCAAGCCGATACGGAAAACGCTTCCGCCCCGTCCAACAACCAGACCGACATGGGGGGGTGTACCTTTCCCGACCGTAACACCGGGAGGAGGAGGAAGCGGACCATGGCCTACAAATCCACCTGCACCGACGAATACGTCTGCTCCGGTTCCGACGGCAACACCGAAACCACCGACTTCAACACCCAAACCACCGACGCCGACGTCGCCGTGGATGCCCGGACCAAAGCCCACATATACACCGACACCGACGTCAAGTTCGCGTATAGGACCAGGACCGGGGGTAAATTAATTGTGGATTTATTTTTTTAATGGTGTATAGTAAATAGTATATGAACAAAAAACATTATTTTGTAACTGTATCTTCAAATAAAATAGGATTTACCCTCATAGAACTTCTCGTATCCATAGCAATTATCGGGATCCTTGCCACAATGGTTGTTTTGAATATAATGGGATCAATGCGGCGCGGCAGAGATGCAAAACGAAAAAGCGACCTCGCGCAAGTATCCAAGTCACTTGAGATGTACTACAACGACATGGGCCAGTATCCGCTCTCCGACGGAGCAGGACAGATACTCGGATGCGGCGCTACCCGCACGGATGCATGTATGTGGGGAACAAGCGTTTTCGGTGATGAACCGTCAGGTATCGTTTACATGATAAAACTTCCTACAGATCCGAAATCCAATGAACAATATTTTTATGAAAGCGCTGACGGAACATACTATAGAGTTTTTGCACACTTGGAGAATACCGGTGACCCGAATTATAACGGTAACGGATATGTTGGGTCCAATTGCGGAACAACAGAAGGAGGAGGACCTTTTGAAGAAACTATAGATTGTACATATGGAGTAGCTAGCCCGAATGTTGTGTTGGAAACAGCTGAAATTCCTCCGAGTGAGCCGACAAATACACCCCCTTCGGGTCCCGGTCCGGCACCGACAAATACACCCCCTTCGGGTCCCGGTCCGGCACCGACAAATACACCCCCTTCGGGTCCCGGTCCGGTACCGACAAATACACCGTTTATGCCCGGACCACAACCGACAGCAACACCTGCAACAAAACCACCGACACCGACGGTCTCGCCTATATAATGCATTATGAAAAAAGAAAAAGGATTTACACTTATTGAAATACTCGTTTCAATATCCATCATGGCGCTGGTGCTGATTATTGCCATTCCGAACTTCGTATCCGCACGCGCACGCGCCCGTGACTCAAAAAATAAACAGGAAGCGAGAGAATTGAAAAGTGCCGTCCGGATGTACTATAACGATTATCAAACATACCCCGATGATGATGCCGGTGGCATATTAGGATGTGGCGCAAACGGTACAACCGCGTGCAGTTGTGCAGATACCTATAACTTTGCTGCAGGAGGGTCAGGATCAGACGTTGTCTATATGAAAACATTTCCTTCGGCATTCTGTGCAAATCCAATGACAATGCAGTATTACCAACTTGATGATGCCGGTGAAACGTTTTGTATCAGAGTACCACTTGAAAACACCGGTGATCCTGATATAGCAACAAGCATGACGCAATGCTCTTCTTCCTGTCCCAACAGCATCGGTGCTTTTTATACTGTGTGTGAAGATTAAACCCCCACGTAAGAAGTTCAGATCCTCATTACGTTAGATAAAGTTATATCATTGTGAGAAAGAGAATCTTCATTTTGTATATTTCCTTTCACTTTAATTTATTTATAGATATGCATAAAGAAAAAATATAAACCAATATCCTTGTGTAACTTTACTTACTCGCCGGGAACTTACATACAATTCACGAGATAGTAAAACTTCTAATTGATGATCCACCAGTTGAAGCGTATGTCTTTGTCTATTGCCTGGTCGAGAGCAACGGTGAAGTACCCCTGCGTTGCATCATCTGCAGGTATTTTTGTTTTCACATATAAGACTTGGTTATTTGTAGATGACATTGGTGTGATATAGATATATGTGTTTGTCGTTATTTGGGTATTATACGTTGTAAGCTCTGTTTGTCCCGCAGGAAGAATAGCTGATCCGACCGTTGCGTTGCTTGTGATAGTTGATGACTGGCTGGCTGTTTGATCGTTTGCTCCGGCAATGACAAGCTTCGTAAATGATCCGGTGCCGGCAGATTCTACATTCCCACTGAACTTTGCCGTTCCTTTTTCATCGATTGATGCAACCGTCGTACCACCGTTACCCTTTATATTTAAAGCACCAAAGCCAACTGAAGGGGAGGAATCCACAAGAGATCCTGCCGGTGTGGAAGGAGATACACCCTCCAAATCAATTGTCACTGAGCCGGATCCTATAGGTGATATTGCATCAGTTGCTATGCCTCCGCTTGCCTTGAGATTTCCGGTTATTGCAAGATCGCCGCTTATAACTACACCACCCCGTATGGAAAGTTTGATAAGACCGTCTAATATATCGACGTCCGCAAGTTTATTTCTCTGGATGTAGAGTGTTTGATCCAGTGTCTCAATCCCGCTTAAAGATATGCGCATAATGCCGTCGACAAGGAGCGATCCTGCAATTGACGTTGCGCCAAAAGATGATTCTCCGAGAACTGACAGATTGCCGGTGATAGTGAGGTTCTCAGGTAAAGTAGCAGAGAGAAGCTCGTCGCTTGCCATATTTCCGGGTACTGCCGGATCAGACAAAAGGAGTGCAAGTAAAGCAGACGACGAAGCGTCAGGACTTGCCGGGATAGCAGGCGTCGGAGTGGGCGTGGGTTCGTTTACGGGTGTGACAATCTGCGTCTGAGCCGGCGGCGGAGTGTCCGATAATCCGGGCTGAGGTTCGGTCACCATGGCAAGAGCGACACTTTGATTCTCCTGCATGGATGCAAGCGCGGCTTCAAGCTCCTGAAATCTCGTGTCAACATCACCGGAGCCTGTCATAATCCGGTTGGCATAAAGACCACCGGAAACGGAGGCATTTTCAGAAGATAGCGAATCAGTTGTCAGATTACCCGCAACCGTGGCATTACCGCTCGCATCAAAAGATGCAGTCGGTTGCCCACCTGTACCGGTAATTTCCAGTTTTTGTGCATCACCAAGCGTAATTTTTATACCGGCGCTGTCTGATGCGACAGGGGAGACAATATCGGTATACAGCTGATTGATGGTCGCTACAGGTGAAGTGACAGATGATGGATTCATGATTCCGCCGGCTTGTTCTATCACACTCAGTATGTAATCGTGAAGCGACTGACCGGCAATAGTCAGGTTTTCCGTCACAATATCCCCGGATGTGAGGGATAAAGCAGAAAGCTGGCCGTTGACAGACGCAGACCCATCGACAAAAAGTTCTGAAACGCTTAACAGTCCGGCCTGCAGGCGGGAAGTGATGATGTCGGAGAACGCGCCGATTCTCGTTATAACCGACTGGGATACGATATCAGTAAGCGTATACGAACCGGAAGCAACTTTTGTGAGTGTCAGATTTCCAGTATCCGTAAGATACACGTCCGGATCATACCAGCTGTCCTTGATCATCATCATGACCTTCCCGACATAGGTGTTGTCAGGAAGCTTGAAACAGGGTTTGGCAGGATTGGTTCCGTCATCCTCAGGCCATGGTATGGTGTTTATGTCAGAAACGGGAGTACACCCGGAGTCATCCGGGACAAACTCCTCAAGAGCAATACCTACAGACTGTCCGGGTTTAATCATTTTTGCTGCATATCCCGGTATTGTTGACTGGGCAATCCTGTCATTAATAGCAATGGGGCCATTCCGTGAAGTGACAAGTGTCGGGATTCTCCCGGTTAAAGCAACCGGTATAATCTCTCCTTCGTAATTTCTTCCTTCCCCGAGGGTGATTGCCGGTTTAGTAGACACAACTCCCAAAACCGATTTGTCCGTTCCCACTGCAGGACGGATCATGGAAACTTGGGGGTCTGACTCATCTTTCGTCGTCAGCGTCCCCGGGATGATCTTGAACCTCGCAAAGAAGTTTTCCGCGATGTCGATGGCACCGGCAAGGACAGCGGGAGTTAAGCGGAAGGCATCATAATCTGCAGTACTGGGACTGGTATTCGGATTTACAATCCTCATGATACCTCTTGCCCAAAATGACGTAGCTCCTATTCCTGCGCTTGTATTCCCATATTGTGCCCACGAAGAAGTGAGAGATACATTACTATTCGTATAATTTCCGGTGTAGGCACTAATCCCAGTACAACTTGCAAGAGTTGTAAACTCGTACAAACCAAAATAAAATCCATCTCCTGTGGCAGCACCGGCTTTTGCATACGCAAATACATTGTATGTTCTTCCTGTTGTTACAGGAACACATTTTGAAGCTATTGTATAGCTAGTTGTTGTTGACATACTTGCTAAATGCTGAGTATTCGTACCATTAACAGCACCGCTTGTCGCAACCGTAGGAGTTGCTCCGGAACCGCTGCCGTTCCAACCATCGGCAACACCTGTTGTGGCATCGGTATTGATTTCAAACGAAGCGTTTGCTACCATACTCTCCGAATCACCTAAACCATTTACTCCTGTCGTTTGTACAATATCATCGTCAAATCTACCCGTGCCAATTACGTCGAGGGCGTAATACAAGGTCGATGTCCCGATGCCGACATTGCCATTTTGATCTATAAGGAACGGTGTTGTATCCCCGGCAACGTCATCTACTTTAAATGCATCTGCTGCTGCGGTTTGTTCGACATGCAACAGAGCTTCCGGTGCGCTATATCCGATGCCGACGTTACCACTTCCCATAACAGTCACATAATTGGTCGTTCCTTCTGCTATCTGCAGAAGTTCATCAGTATCTGCAATTGCCTGTGTGGTTTTTAACATAATTGCTTCAGTCGTGGTTTGGCCTGTATTTTGTCCGGATACCAAACTTATGGTATTGCTGGCACCATTATTGGTGGTTATACTCAGTTGTCCTGCGGACGCTACTTGAATAGTGGCGTACTCAGATGTTGAATATCCAAATCTAGCTTGTGTTACGGTATCAATTATGTCTAAAGTATACTGGGGATTTGTTGTACCGATACCTAATCCGGTTGAATTCAACGTCATTACGTTGGTATAAGCTCCGCCCATATCACTAAAATCAAACATTAATGACCCTATAGCAGCACCGAGTCCGCTCGTACTTGTATTGACATAAGCCATATATTCTTTTGATTCCGATCGTGTAAACAAGGTAGAATACGCGGAACCATACCACCTGACTCCAGGTGAATATTGGTTAGCTCCACCGGCAGCAGCGGTTTCATTGACAAGTGCCAAACCGTAGACTTCTGATTGTGCTGTTCCGATAGAATTATCTAAAACGTAAAGGGAAGAAGCTGGAGATGTCGCCCCGATGCCGACGTTCCCCGCAACAGCTAAACCTGTTCCGACTGATATACCTACTCCATCCCCATACCCGATGATCGCATTCTGTTCTACATGCAGATCTGCCATCGGACTGGTAATGCCGATACCCAGATTTCCGCTACCAGTGAGCCGCATTTTTTCTGCTAACGGACCTAATGATGGTGTAGTATTGAATACGAGATTGGACGGACCTCCTACTATTGCGCTCCATGCTCCTTCTGAAAACGCGTTAATTGAAGCACCAACAACATATGTTGTACCGGTGGTATATGCTTCAAAACCTAAAGTTCCGATCCTTCTGCCTGCTGCGTCGGGAATATTCATTGAGGATAACAGGAGGGCTCCTCCTGAGGTGGTACCGAGCGCTGAGGAATTTGATATCAGTGCGCCAAGGTTTGCTGTTCCGGATGTTATATCTATAATTTGTTTTGGTGCTGTCGTTCCGATGCCAACGTTCCCGGAGTTTATCCATGAGTACCCGTTGTTGCCTGTTGTTGTTGCATTGAGATAGATGAGTGCTGATGAAGTTGCAGTTGTGGGTTGTCCTGCCGCTACGTTACTTCCCAAAACCACACTTCTATCAACGTTAGGGTAGGGGAATAAAACATTGAGTGCCGTGTTCCAGAGGAAATCACCGCCGGGACCCTGGGCTCCGGTTTGGCCGATCGGTCCGGTTGCGCCGGTTGGGCCATTTTTTCCGGTTGCACCTGTCGTTCCTGTTGCTCCTGTCGGACCGGAAAGTCCTGTTGCTCCTGTGGAACCTGTCGCACCGGTTGGTCCTGATTTTCCTGTTGCTCCCGTGACCCCTGTTGCACCGGTCGGTCCGGAGAGTCCTGTTGCACCGGTCGAGCCGGTTGCTCCTGTGGGACCTGATTTTCCGGTAGCACCTGTTACGCCGGTTGCACCTGTTGGCCCTGACTGGCCGGTTGCTCCCGTTGCTCCGGTAGGTCCGGTAATTCCGGTTGCTCCCGTAACTCCTGTTGCACCCGTGGGACCGGAAAGTCCTGTTGCTCCTGTGGAACCTGTCGCACCGGTTGGTCCTGATTTTCCTGTTGCTCCCGTGACCCCTGTTGCACCGGTTGGACCGGAGAGTCCTGTTGCACCGGTCGAGCCGGTTGCACCTGTCGGACCTGATTTTCCGGTAGCACCTGTTACGCCGGTTGCACCTGTTGGCCCTGACTGGCCGGTTGCTCCCGTTGCTCCGGTAGGTCCGGTAATTCCGGTTGCTCCCGTAACTCCTGTTGCACCCGTGGGACCGGAAAGTCCTGTTGCTCCTGTGGAACCTGTCGCACCGGTTGGTCCTGATTTTCCTGTTGCTCCCGTGACCCCTGTTGCACCGGTTGGACCGGAGAGTCCTGTTGCACCGGTCGAGCCGGTTGCTCCTGTGGGACCTGATTTTCCGGTAGCACCTGTTACGCCGGTTGCACCTGTTGGCCCTGACTGGCCGGTTGCTCCCGTTGCTCCGGTAGGTCCGGTAATTCCGGTTGCTCCCGTAACTCCTGTTGCACCCGTGGGACCGGAAAGTCCTGTTGCTCCTGTGGAACCTGTCGCACCGGTTGGTCCTGATTTTCCTGTTGCTCCCGTGACCCCTGTTGCACCGGTTGGACCGGAGAGTCCTGTTGCACCGGTCGAGCCGGTTGCTCCTGTGGGACCTGATTTTCCGGTAGCACCTGTTACGCCGGTTGCACCTGTTGGCCCTGACTGGCCGGTTGCTCCCGTTGCTCCGGTAGGTCCGGTAATTCCGGTTGCTCCCGTAACTCCTGTTGCACCCGTGGGACCGGAAAGTCCTGTTGCTCCTGTGGAACCTGTCGCACCGGTTGGTCCTGATTTTCCTGTTGCTCCCGTGACCCCTGTTGCACCGGTTGGACCGGAGAGTCCTGTTGCACCGGTCGAGCCGGTTGCTCCTGTGGGACCTGATTTTCCGGTAGCACCTGTTACGCCGGTTGCACCTGTGGGACCGGATTGACCGGTTGCTCCCGTTGCTCCGGTAGGTCCGGTAATTCCGGTTGCTCCCGTAACTCCTGTTGCACCCGTGGGACCGGAAAGTCCTGTTGCTCCTGTGGAACCTGTCGCACCGGTTGGTCCTGATTTTCCTGTTGCTCCCGTGACCCCTGTTGCACCGGTCGGTCCGGAGAGTCCTGTTGCACCGGTTGAGCCGGTTGCTCCCGTGGGACCTGACTGGCCTGTTGCTCCCGTGACGCCGGTTGCACCTGTTGGCCCTGACTGGCCGGTTGCTCCTGTTGCTCCGGTAGGTCCGGTAATTCCGGTTGCTCCCGTAACTCCTGTTGCACCCGTGGGACCGGAAAGTCCTGTTGCTCCTGTGGAACCTGTCGCACCGGTTGGTCCTGATTTTCCTGTTGCTCCCGTGACCCCTGTTGCACCGGTTGGTCCGGAGAGTCCTGTTGCACCGGTTGAGCCGGTTGCACCTGTCGGACCTGACTGGCCTGTTGCTCCCGTGACGCCGGTTGCACCTGTTGGCCCTGACTGGCCGGTTGCTCCCGTTGCTCCGGTAGGTCCGGTAATTCCGGTTGCTCCCGTAACTCCTGTTGCACCCGTGGGACCGGAAAGTCCTGTTGCTCCTGTGGAACCTGTCGCACCGGTTGGTCCTGATTTTCCTGTTGCTCCCGTGACCCCTGTTGCACCGGTCGGTCCGGAGAGTCCTGTTGCACCGGTTGAGCCGGTTGCACCTGTCGGACCTGACTGGCCTGTTGCTCCCGTGACGCCGGTTGCACCCGTGGGACCGGATTGACCGGTTGCTCCCGTTGCTCCGGTAGGTCCGGTAATTCCGGTTGCTCCCGTAACTCCTGTTGCACCCGTGGGACCGGAAAGTCCTGTTGCTCCTGTGGAACCTGTCGCACCGGTTGGTCCTGATTTTCCTGTTGCTCCCGTGACCCCGGTTGCACCGGTCGGTCCGGAGAGTCCTGTTGCACCGGTTGAGCCGGTTGCACCTGTCGGACCTGATTTTCCTGTTGCTCCCGTGGAACCTGTCGCACCCGTGGGACCGGATTGACCGGTTGCTCCTGTTGCTCCGGTAGGTCCGGTAATTCCGGTTGCTCCCGTAACTCCTGTTGCACCCGTGGGACCGGAAAGTCCTGTTGCTCCTGTGGAACCTGTCGCACCGGTTGGTCCTGATTTTCCTGTTGCTCCCGTGACCCCGGTTGCACCGGTCGGTCCGGAGAGTCCTGTTGCACCGGTTGAGCCGGTTGCTCCTGTCGGACCTGATTTTCCTGTTGCTCCCGTGACGCCGGTTGCACCCGTGGGACCGGATTGACCGGTTGCTCCCGTTGCTCCGGTAGGTCCGGTAATTCCGGTTGCTCCCGTAACTCCTGTTGCACCCGTGGGACCGGAAAGTCCTGTTGCTCCTGTGGAACCTGTCGCACCGGTTGGTCCTGATTTTCCTGTTGCTCCCGTGACGCCGGTTGCACCGGTCGGTCCGGAGAGTCCTGTTGCACCGGTTGAGCCGGTTGCACCTGTCGGACCTGACTGGCCTGTTGCTCCCGTGACGCCGGTTGCTCCTGTTGGCCCTGACTGGCCGGTTGCTCCCGTTGCTCCGGTAGGTCCGGTAATTCCGGTTGCTCCCGTAACTCCTGTTGCACCCGTGGGACCGGAAAGTCCTGTTGCTCCTGTGGAACCTGTCGCACCGGTTGGTCCTGATTTTCCTGTTGCTCCCGTGACCCCTGTTGCACCGGTCGGTCCGGAGAGTCCTGTTGCACCGGTTGAGCCGGTTGCTCCCGTGGGACCTGACTGGCCTGTTGCTCCCGTGACGCCGGTTGCACCCGTGGGACCGGATTGACCGGTTGCTCCCGTTGCTCCGGTAGGTCCGGTAATTCCGGTTGCTCCCGTAACTCCTGTTGCACCCGTGGGACCGGAAAGTCCTGTTGCTCCTGTGGAACCTGTCGCACCGGTTGGTCCTGATTTTCCTGTTGCTCCCGTGACGCCGGTTGCACCGGTCGGTCCGGAGAGTCCTGTTGCACCGGTTGAGCCGGTTGCACCTGTCGGACCTGACTGGCCTGTTGCTCCCGTGACGCCGGTTGCTCCTGTTGGCCCTGACTGGCCGGTTGCTCCCGTTGCTCCGGTAGGTCCGGTAATTCCGGTTGCTCCCGTAACTCCTGTTGCACCCGTGGGACCGGAAAGTCCTGTTGCTCCTGTGGAACCTGTCGCACCGGTTGGTCCTGATTTTCCTGTTGCTCCCGTGACGCCGGTTGCACCGGTCGGTCCGGAGAGTCCTGTTGCACCGGTTGAGCCGGTTGCTCCCGTGGGACCTGACTGGCCTGTTGCTCCCGTGACGCCGGTTGCACCCGTGGGACCGGATTGACCGGTTGCTCCCGTGACGCCTGTTGCACCGGTTGGACCGGAGAGTCCTGTTGCACCGGTTGAGCCGGTTGCACCTGTCGGACCTGACTGGCCTGTTGCTCCCGTGACGCCGGTTGCACCCGTGGGACCGGATTGACCGGTTGCTCCCGTTGCTCCGGTAGGTCCGGTAATTCCGGTTGCTCCCGTGACTCCTGTTGCACCCGTGGGACCGGAAAGTCCTGTTGCTCCCGTGGAACCTGTCGCACCTGTGGGACCTGATTTTCCTGTTGCTCCCGTGACCCCTGTTGCACCAGTCGGTCCGGAGAGTCCTGTTGCACCGGTTGAGCCGGTTGCTCCTGTCGGACCTGATTTTCCTGTTGCTCCCGTGACGCCGGTTGCACCCGTGGGACCGGATTGACCGGTTGCTCCTGTTGCTCCGGTAGGTCCGGTAATTCCGGTTGCTCCCGTAACTCCTGTTGCACCCGTGGGACCGGAAAGTCCTGTTGCTCCTGTGGAACCTGTCGCACCGGTTGGTCCTGATTTTCCTGTTGCTCCCGTGACCCCTGTTGCACCGGTCGGTCCGGAGAGTCCTGTTGCACCGGTTGAGCCGGTTGCACCTGTCGGACCTGACTGGCCTGTTGCTCCCGTGACGCCGGTTGCACCCGTGGGACCGGATTGACCGGTTGCTCCCGTTGCTCCGGTAGGTCCGGTAATTCCGGTTGCTCCCGTAACTCCTGTTGCACCCGTGGGACCGGAAAGTCCTGTTGCTCCTGTGGAACCTGTCGCACCGGTTGGTCCTGATTTTCCTGTTGCTCCCGTGACCCCGGTTGCACCGGTCGGTCCGGAGAGTCCTGTTGCACCGGTTGAGCCGGTTGCACCTGTCGGACCTGAC
This sequence comes from Candidatus Gottesmanbacteria bacterium, assembly GCA_963711735.1. Taxonomy (GTDB): domain Bacteria; phylum Patescibacteriota; class Microgenomatia; order UBA10105; family UBA927; genus CAVQFA01. The sequence goes on from CAVQFA010000005.1 coordinate 36,895, forward strand.
TGGCCTGTTGCTCCCGTGACGCCGGTTGCACCCGTGGGACCGGATTGACCGGTTGCTCCCGTTGCTCCGGTAGGTCCGGTAATTCCGGTTGCTCCCGTAACTCCTGTTGCACCCGTGGGACCGGAAAGTCCTGTTGCTCCTGTGGAACCTGTCGCACCGGTTGGTCCTGATTTTCCTGTTGCTCCCGTGACCCCTGTTGCACCGGTCGGTCCGGAGAGTCCTGTTGCACCGGTTGAGCCGGTTGCACCTGTCGGACCTGACTGGCCTGTTGCTCCCGTGGAACCTGTCGCACCTGTGGGACCTGATTTTCCTGTTGCTCCCGTGACCCCTGTTGCACCGGTCGGTCCGGAGAGTCCTGTTGCACCGGTTGAGCCGGTTGCACCTGTCGGACCTGACTGGCCTGTTGCTCCCGTGACCCCGGTTGCACCCGTGGGACCGGAAAGTCCTGTTGCTCCTGTGGAACCTGTCGCACCTGTGGGACCTGATTTTCCTGTTGCTCCCGTGACCCCTGTTGCACCGGTCGGTCCGGAGAGTCCTGTTGCACCGGTTGAGCCGGTTGCTCCTGTCGGACCTGACTGGCCTGTTGCTCCCGTGACGCCGGTTGCACCCGTGGGACCTGACTGGCCTGTTGCTCCTGTTGCTCCGGTAGGTCCGGTAACCCCGGTTGCACCCGTTGTCCCAGTTGCTCCTGTCGGACCCGAGAGTCCTGTTGCACCCGTGGAACCAGTAGATCCTGTCGGACCTGATTGACCGGTGGCCCCCGTGACCCCGGTTGCACCCGTGGGACCTGATTGGCCGGTTGCTCCGGTAACTCCGGTTGCTCCTGTGGGTCCTAATTGGCCTGTTGCTCCCGTTACGCCTGTTGCTCCTGTCGGTCCTGACTGGCCTGTTGCTCCTGTGACTCCGGTTGCGCCTGTTGGTCCTTGTTGTCCGGTTGCTCCCGTAACTCCGGTTGCTCCTGTTGGACCTGATTTTCCGGTTGCTCCTGTAACTCCCGTTGCACCTGTTGGGCCTGATTGGCCTGTTGCACCCGTTGTTCCGGTTGCTCCTGTTGGACCCGAAAGTCCGGTAGCTCCTGTTACTCCTGTTGCTCCTGTCGGACCTGAAAGTCCTGTTGCACCGGTGGAACCGGTTGCGCCTGTTGGTCCTGACTGGCCGGTTGCACCTGTAACTCCTGTTGCTCCGGTTGGTCCGGAAAGTCCTGTTGCACCGGTGGAACCGGTTGCTCCGGTTGGACCAGCCTGTCCTGTTGCTCCCGTTGCTCCGGTAGGTCCGGTAATTCCGGTTGCTCCCGTGACTCCTGTTGCACCCGTGGGACCGGAAAGTCCTGTTGCTCCCGTGGAACCTGTCGCACCTGTGGGACCTGATTTTCCTGTTGCTCCCGTGACCCCTGTTGCACCAGTCGGTCCAGAGAGTCCTGTTGCACCGGTTGAGCCGGTTGCTCCCGTGGGACCTGACTGGCCTGTTGCTCCTGTTGCTCCGGTAGGTCCGGTAACCCGGTTGCACCCGTTGTCCCAGTTGCTCCTGTTGGACCTGAGAGTCCTGTTGCTCCCGTGACTCCTGTTGCTCCAGTTGGTCCTGGAGTCCTGTTGCACCTGTGGATCCAGTGGATCCTGTCGGACCTGCCTGGCCTGTTGCTCCTGTGACTCCTGTTGCTCCGGTTGGTCCTGAGAGTCCTGTTGCACCTGTGGACCCGGTTGCTCCTGTGGGTCCTGTTGTCCGGTTGCTCCTGTAACTCCTGTTGCTCCGGTTGGTCCGGAAAGTCCTGTTGCACCTGTGGATCCAGTAGATCCTGTCGGACCTGCCTGGCCTGTTGCTCCGGTTACTCCGGTTGCTCCCGTCGGTCCTGGAGTCCTGTTGCACCAGTGGATCCAGTAGATCCTGTGGGACCTGCTGGCCTGTTGCTCCCGTGACCCCGGTTGCACCCGTGGGACCGGAAAGTCCTGTTGCTCCTGTGGAACCTGTCGCACCTGTGGGACCTGATTTTCCTGTTGCTCCCGTGACCCCGGTTGCACCGGTCGGTCCGGAAAGTCCTGTTGCACCGGTTGATCCGGTTGCTCCCGTGGGACCTGACTGGCCTGTTGCTCCTGTTGCTCCGGTAGGTCCGGTAACCCCGGTTGCACCCGTTGTCCCAGTTGCTCCTGTTGGACCTGAGAGTCCTGTTGCTCCCGTGACTCCTGTTGCTCCAGTTGGTCCTGAGAGTCCTGTTGCACCTGTGGATCCAGTGGATCCTGTCGGACCTGCCTGGCCTGTTGCTCCTGTGACTCCTGTTGCTCCGGTTGGTCCTGAGAGTCCTGTTGCACCAGTGGACCCGGTTGCTCCTGTGGGTCCTGTTGTCCGGTTGCTCCTGTAACTCCTGTTGCTCCGGTTGGTCCGGAAAGTCCTGTTGCACCTGTGGATCCAGTAGATCCTGTCGGACCTGCCTGGCCTGTTGCTCCGGTTACTCCAGTTGCTCCCGTCGGTCCTGAGAGTCCTGTTGCACCAGTGGATCCAGTAGATCCTGTGGGACCTGCCTGGCCTGTTGCTCCCGTTACTCCTGTTGCTCCTGTCGGACCTGAAAGTCCTGTTGCACCTGTAGAGCCTGTCGCACCTGTGGGACCTGATTTTCCTGTTGCTCCCGTGACCCCTGTTGCACCGGTCGGTCCAGAGAGTCCTGTTGCACCGGTTGAGCCGGTTGCTCCCGTTGGTCCTTGTTGTCCGGTTGCTCCCGTTACTCCTGTTGCTCCTGTTGGTCCACTTTGACCGGTTGCTCCCGTTACTCCGGTTGCACCTGTGGGACCTGCCTGGCCTGTTGCTCCTGTGGAACCTGTTGCTCCTGTGGGTCCTGAGAGTCCTGTTGCTCCTGTGGATCCAGTGGGTCCGGTAATTCCAGTTGCACCCGTTGTTCCTGTTGCTCCTGTTGGTCCTGAAAGTCCTGTTGCACCGGTGGAACCGGTTGCACCTGTGGGACCTGCTTGGCCTGTTGCTCCCGTGACTCCTGTTGCTCCGGTTGGTCCTGCCTGGCCTGTTGCTCCTGTTACTCCGGTTGCTCCGGTTGGTCCTGCCTGGCCTGTTACTCCGGTTGCTCCTGTGGGACCTGCCTGGCCTGTTGCTCCTGTGACTCCTGTTGCTCCGGTTGGTCCTGAGAGTCCTGTTGCACCAGTGGACCCGGTTGCTCCTGTGGGTCCTGTTGTCCGGTTGCTCCTGTAACTCCTGTTGCTCCGGTTGGTCCGGAAAGTCCTGTTGCACCTGTGGATCCAGTAGATCCTGTCGGACCTGCCTGGCCTGTTGCTCCGGTTACTCCAGTTGCTCCCGTCGGTCCTGAGAGTCCTGTTGCACCAGTGGATCCAGTAGATCCTGTGGGACCTGCCTGGCCTGTTGCTCCCGTTACTCCTGTTGCTCCTGTCGGACCTGAAAGTCCTGTTGCACCTGTAGAGCCTGTTGGGCCCGAGAGACCCGTCGCTCCTGTAGAGCCGGTTGGTCCGGATATTCCTGTTGCTCCTGTTGGACCAGTTGGGCCCATACTTCCTATACCAGTACTTCCTGTTGCTCCTGTAGGTCCAAAAGAACCTTCTCCACCAGTAGTGCCTGTAGCTCCTGTAGGCCCTTCAGATCCTGTTGCACCTGTTGACCCTGTTGATCCGGTTGGTCCTGATTCACCTGTTGCACCTGTTGACCCTGTTGATCCGGTTGGTCCTGATTCACCCGTTGCACCTGTTGACCCTGTTGATCCGGTTGGTCCTGATTCTCCTGTTGCACCCGTTGATCCTGTCGGTCCTAACTCTCCTGTTGCACCTGTTGATCCTGTCGGTCCTAACTCTCCTGTTGCACCCGTTGATCCTGTGGGTCCTGATTCTCCTGTTGCACCTGTAGATCCTGTTGATCCGGTAGGGCCGGGGAGACCGGTTGCACCCGTTGATCCTGTGGGTCCTGATTCTCCTGTTGCACCTGTTGATCCCGTTGACCCAGTGGGACCAGAGATACCTGTTGATCCTGTTGCACCCGTTGATCCTGTCGGTCCTGATTCTCCTGTTGCACCTGTGGAGCCAGTTGATCCTGTCGGTCCTGACTCTCCGGTTGATCCCGTTGATCCTGTCGGCCCTGATTCACCGGTTGCTCCGGTTGATCCCGTTGATCCTGTCGGCCCTGATTCACCGGTTGCTCCGGTTGATCCCGTTGATCCTGTCGGTCCTAATTCTCCTGTTGCCCCTGTTGATCCTGTGGGTCCTAATTCTCCTGTTGCCCCTGTGGAACCTGTCGGCCCTGATTCACCGGTTGCTCCGGTTGCTCCGGTTGACCCGGTAGGGCCGGGGAGACCTGTTGATCCTGTTGATCCGGTAGGTCCTGATTCTCCGGTTGCACCTGTTGCACCTGTTGACCCTGTCGGACCGGATTCACCGGTTGCACCTGTGGATCCGGTTGATCCGGTAGGGCCGGGGAGACCTGTTGCGCCTGTGGATCCTGTGGGCCCTGATTCTCCGGTTGCACCTGTTGACCCTGTCGGACCGGACTCACCGGTTGCACCTGTTGCACCTGTTGACCCTGTCGGACCGGACTCTCCCGTTGCTCCCGTGGAGCCTGTGGGTCCGGACTCTCCGGTTGCACCTGTGGATCCTGTTGATCCGGTAGGTCCTGATGCACCTTGAACACCGGTGGCGCCGGATGATCCTGTGGGTCCGGTATCTCCTGTTGCTCCCGTTGCTCCTGTGGATCCGGTAGGGCCGGGGAGACCTGTTGATCCTGTTGATCCGGTAGGTCCTGATTCTCCGGTTGCCCCTGTTGATCCTGTTGATCCGGTAGGTCCTGATTCTCCGGTTGCTCCTGTGGATCCGGTTGATCCGGTAGGGCCGGGGAGACCTGTTGCTCCTGTTGCTCCTGTCGGTCCTGATTCTCCTGTTGCGCCTGTTGCTCCTGTCGGTCCTGATTCTCCTGTTGCTCCGGTTGACCCCGTTGCTCCGGTAGGTCCTGACTCTCCTGTTGCACCTGTGGACCCTGTCGGTCCTGATTCTCCGGTTGCTCCTGTTGCTCCTGTCGGTCCTGATTCTCCTGTTGCTCCGGTTGACCCCGTTGCTCCGGTCGGACCGGACTCACCTGTTGCACCTGTTGATCCTGTTGCTCCGGTAGGACCTGACTCTCCTGTTGCTCCTGTGGATCCTGTCGGTCCTGACTCTCCTGTTGCACCCGTTGACCCTGTCGGACCGGACTCACCGGTTGCACCTGTTGATCCCGTTGCACCTGTTGACCCTGTCGGACCGGACTCACCGGTTGCTCCTGTTGATCCTGTTGATCCGGTAGGTCCTGATTCTCCGGTTGCCCCTGTGGATCCGGTTGATCCGGTAGGGCCGGGGAGACCTGTTGCGCCTGTTGCTCCTGTCGGTCCTGATTCTCCTGTTGCACCGGTTGACCCTGTCGGACCGGACTCACCGGTTGCACCTGTGGATCCAGTTGACCCTGTCGGACCGGACTCACCGGTTGCACCTGTTGCACCTGTTGATCCTGTCGGACCGGACTCTCCTGTTGCTCCCGTGGAGCCTGTGGGTCCGGACTCTCCGGTTGCACCTGTGGATCCTGTTGATCCGGTAGGTCCTGATGCACCTTGAACACCGGTGGCTCCGGTTGATCCTGTGGGTCCGGTATCTCCTGTTGCTCCTGTTGCTCCTGTGGATCCGGTAGGGCCGGGAGACCTGTTGCTCCTGTTGATCCGGTAGGTCCTGATTCTCCGGTTGCTCCTGTTGATCCTGTTGATCCGGTAGGTCCTGATTCTCCGGTTGCCCCTGTGGATCCGGTTGATCCGGTAGGTCCGGGGAGACCTGTTGCTCCTGTTGCTCCTGTCGGTCCTGATTCTCCTGTTGCTCCTGTTGCTCCTGTCGGTCCTGATTCTCCTGTTGCTCCGGTTGACCCCGTTGCTCCGGTAGGTCCTGACTCTCCTGTTGCACCCGTGGACCCTGTCGGTCCTGATTCTCCGGTTGCTCCTGTTGCTCCTGTCGGTCCTGATTCTCCTGTTGCTCCGGTTGACCCCGTTGCTCCGGTCGGACCGGACTCTCCTGTTGCACCTGTTGATCCTGTTGCTCCTGTAGGACCTGACTCTCCTGTTGCTCCTGTGGATCCTGTCGGTCCTGACTCTCCTGTTGCACCTGTTGATCCTGTCGGACCGGACTCACCGGTTGCACCTGTTGATCCCGTTGCACCCGTTGACCCTGTCGGACCGGACTCACCGGTTGCTCCTGTTGATCCTGTTGATCCGGTAGGTCCTGATTCTCCGGTTGCTCCTGTGGATCCGGTTGATCCGGTAGGTCCGGGGAGACCTGTTGCTCCTGTTGCTCCTGTCGGTCCTGATTCTCCTGTTGCTCCGGTTGATCCTGTCGGACCGGACTCACCGGTTGCACCTGTGGATCCAGTTGATCCTGTCGGACCGGACTCACCGGTTGCACCTGTTGCACCTGTTGATCCTGTCGGACCGGACTCTCCTGTTGCTCCTGTGGATCCTGTGGGTCCGGACTCTCCTGTTGCTCCTGTGGATCCTGTGGGTCCTGGACTCTCCTGTTGCACCTGTTGATCCTGTAGGTCCTGACTCTCCTGTTGCTCCTGTGGAGCCTGTGGGTCCGGACTCTCCTGTTGCTCCTGTTGATCCTGTTGGTCCTGATTCTCCTGTTGATCCTGTGGCACCGGTTGATCCTGTCGGTCCTGACTCTCCTGTTGCTCCTGTTGATCCTGTCGGTCCTGACTCTCCTGTTGCTCCTGTCGATCCTGTTGGTCCGGACTCTCCGGTTGCTCCTGTTGATCCTGTGGCACCTGTTGCTCCTGTCGGTCCTGATGAACCCTGAACTCCTGTTGCTCCTGTTGCACCTGTCGGACCGGAAGCACCTGTTGCTCCGGTTGATCCCGTCGCTCCTGAAGATCCGGTCGGTCCGGATGCTCCTTGTTCTCCTGTTGCTCCTGTAGCTCCTGTCGGTCCTGATGCTCCTTGTTCTCCTGTTGCTCCTGTTGATCCTGTCGGTCCTGATTCTCCTGTTGCTCCTGTTGATCCTGTTGCTCCTGTAGGACCTGACTCTCCTGTTGCACCTGTTGCTCCTGTTGATCCTGTGGGACCGGATGCACCCTGAACACCTGTTGCTCCGGATGCTCCTGTGGGCCCGACCGTTCCGGTCGCTCCTGTGGCTCCTGTTGCTCCGGTTGGACCTTCCTGACCTGTAGCTCCTGTTGATCCTGTAGCTCCTGTTGGTCCTGACTCTCCTGTTGCTCCGGTTGATCCAGTGGATCCTGTTGGTCCTGACTCTCCTGTTGCTCCGGTTGATCCTGTCGGTCCTGACTCTCCTGTTGCACCTGTTGATCCTGTCGGTCCTGACTCTCCTGTTGCTCCTGTCGATCCTGTTGGTCCGGACTCACCGGTTGCTCCTGTTGATCCTGTGGCACCTGTTGCACCTGTCGGACCGGATGAACCCTGAACTCCTGTTGCTCCTGTTGCACCTGTCGGACCGGAAGCACCTGTTTCTCCTGTTGATCCCGTCGCTCCTGTAGATCCGGTCGGTCCGGATGCTCCTTGTTCTCCTGTTGCTCCTGAAGATCCTGTCGGTCCGGATGCTCCTTGTTCTCCTGTTGCTCCTGTTGATCCCGTCGGTCCTGATTCTCCTGTTGCTCCTGTTGATCCTGTTGCTCCGGTAGGACCTGACTCTCCTGTTGCTCCTGTTGCTCCTGTTGATCCTGTGGGACCGGATGCACCCTGAACACCTGTTGCTCCGGATGCTCCTGTGGGCCCGACCGTTCCGGTCGCTCCTGTGGCTCCCGTTGCTCCGGTTGGACCTTCCTGACCTGTAGTTCCTGTTGATCCAGTAGATCCTGTTGGTCCTGACTCTCCTGTTGCTCCGGTTGATCCAGTGGATCCTGTTGGTCCTGACTCTCCTGTTGCTCCGGTTGACCCTGTAGAGCCGGTGGGACCGGATGAGCCCTGAACTCCCGTTGATCCTGTCGATCCTGTGGGTCCGGACTCACCGGTTGCTCCTGTTGCACCGGTTGTTCCGGTGGGTCCGGACTCACCGGTTGCTCCTGTTGATCCTGTCGATCCTGTGGGTCCGGACTCACCGGTTGCTCCTGTTGATCCTGTGGCACCTGTTGCACCTGTCGGACCGGATGAACCCTGAACTCCCGTTGCTCCTGATGCACCTGTCGGACCGGAAGCACCTGTTTCTCCGGTTGATCCCGTCGCTCCTGATGCACCTGTCGGACCGGATGAACCCTGAACACCTGTGGCTCCTGATGCACCTGTCGGACCGGAAGCTCCTTGTTCACCAGTTGCACCTGTTGACCCTGTCGGTCCTGATTCTCCTGTTGCTCCTGAGGCTCCTGTCGGACCGGAAGCTCCTTGTTCACCAGTTGCACCTGTTGACCCAGTAGGACCTGATTGTCCAGTTACTCCTGTTGGTCCAGTTTCGCCTGTTGCACCTGTCGCACCCGTAGCTCCCGTCGCTCCTGTCGGACCTAAATCACCCGTCGCTCCTGTCGGACCGGAAGCGCCTGTTTCTCCTGTAGCACCCGTGGAACCCGTCCCTCCCGTCGCTCCTGTTGGTCCTGATGCGCCTGTTTCTCCTGTAGCACCCGTGGAACCCGTCCCTCCTGTTGCTCCTGTCGGACCTAAATCACCCGTCGCTCCTGTCGGACCGGAAGCGCCTGTTTCTCCTGTAGCACCCGTGGAACCCGTCCCTCCCGTCGCTCCTGTTGGTCCTGATGCGCCTATTCCTCCCGTCGCACCCGTTGCTCCCGTCGCACCTGTTGCTCCTGTCGGACCTAAATCACCTGTTGCTCCTGTCGGACCGGATGCACCAGTTTCACCTGTTGCACCTGTAGAACCACTAGCGCCTGAAGCTCCTGTCGGACCTAAATCTCCCGTCGCACCCGTTGCTCCCGTCGCACCTGTTGCTCCTGTCGGACCTAAATCACCTGTTGCTCCTGTCGGACCGGATGCACCTGTTTCTCCCGTAGCACCCGTGGAACCTGTTCCTCCGGTTGCTCCTGTTGGTCCTGATGCGCCTTGTTCTCCCGTCGCACCCGTTGCTCCCGTCGCACCCGTTGCTCCTGTCGGACCTAAATCACCGGTTGCTCCTGTTGGTCCTGATGCGCCCGTTTCTCCCGTAGCTCCCGTAGCCCCTGTGGATCCTGTAGGTCCGGATAGTCCTGTTTCTCCGGTTGCACCAGTTGAACCCGTAGGACCGGTTTCGCCCGTTGCACCTGTGGAACCTGTAGACCCTGTTGGTCCGGATGCACCGGTTTCGCCTGTCGCACCGCTAGCTCCCGTCGGACCGTTTTCTCCTGTAGCACCCGTTGCTCCAGTTACTCCGGTTGGACCTGATGCTCCCTGATCACCTGTGGAACCTGTAGACCCTGTTGGTCCGGATGCACCGGTTTCGCCTGTCGCACCGCTAGCTCCCGTCGGACCGTTATTTCCGGTTGCACCTGTTGCCCCAGTTGGTCCTGTTATACCGGTTTCTCCCGTTGCACCTTCCGGTCCGTTTTGTCCTGTAGGTCCTGTTGCCCCAGTTGGTCCTGTTATACCGGTTTCTCCCGTTGCACCTTCCGGTCCGTTTTGTCCTGTAGGTCCTGTTGCCCCAGTTGGTCCGAATTCTCCTGATTCTCCTTCAGTACCCGTTGCTCCGGTAGGACCTGATGCGCCTGAAGTACCTCCTATACCAGTACCTCCTGTTGGTCCGTATAAACCGGTTTCTCCGGTAGCTCCCGTTGGACCATATTGTCCCGTCGGTCCTGTTTCTCCTGTTGCTCCGGTTGACCCTGTTGCTCCGGAAGGTCCGGTCGGTCCGTTATATCCAGTCGGACCGGTTGCACCGGTAGGTCCGCCAATATTTCCCGTTGCTCCTGTCGGTCCCGTAACGCCACCGCCACCGCCTCCACCTCCGCCACTGCCTTCACCGACCGCTGTCCATGATCCGCCGTTATACCAATATAATTTATTATCAGTCGTGTTGTAATAAAGAGCTCCGGCTCCCATAGCAGTCGGGGCAGAGGAGTATCCGCCGACTTGTATCTGACGGGTAAATTTCGCATCAGAGGTAATGATGAGTGTCTGTGCAGGGGATATCACAATATTACCAAAAGCAGTCCTAATATCTGTATCTGTATCAAAAGAAAGATTACTCTGTATATTTATCGGTCCTCCGCTGAATGACTTGATTGTATCTGTCAGAAGCGTTCCATCTACTGATAAATTACCACCGGTATACACATTTCCATTTGCATCTACGGTAAAATGAACGATTTCCGACGGACCATTCGTGAATTTTATAAAGTTATAGTGTTCGTTAGTATTTCCGACATTGGCGTATATCACATTTCCGGTTGTCAGATTTGCATTCCGGATATCAATGGCGTTATTTGTACTCACATTGGATCTGATCTGAACCTGACCTTCTCCGTTTGGAGCAAGTGTTATGGATCCGTTGGTAAATGATGGGGTAGTGATGGTGACTGTTTCGCCGGTGATGGAAAAATTACCGGTTTTTGCAACAATTGCAGGATTTGCACCGGCAAGCAAAAGTACCCCATCGCTTCCAATCATAGGAATTACTGTCGAAGATTCTCCTGAGTCGTCCGCTATATGGACAGCTGTTTTTATACGTATTCGTGGTGTAGATTCCGGAACATCTTTTATAGCTTCCGGATTTGGCGAGTAATGAAAGCCCAAATACACATATTCATGGGTAAAATATGAATCCCGCGGAATCATTGAGTCACCATTTAGCGTATCGCCAAGTTTCACTTCGACACGTCCTGATGGGTCAGGTTTCACATTTTTCGTTGCAGATGTCCATATTGGCGTCCCGCCGTTTTCAGTTGTATACAGGGAAAATTGCATCACTCCGGGCTGGGTAACCGGTTTTTCTTCACGATCCTTCACTATACCGCGGAACGCGATGATCCAGGTGTTGTCATCAGCAGAAAAACCATTGTTTGTGGCTTTATTACTATATTGTGAAAGACTACCGGCAGATGCAGGTAATTCTGTTGCGCGGGGGAAAAATGTCCTGAAAATGATGTTTTGGCGGTTTAAAAGAAGGACTGCCAGGATTAACAGAGCGCCCCCGATCGGGAAGAAAAGAAAAGGAAGAACCGATCGTCTTTTTGGGACGCTTTCGCTGTTGATGACTATTGTTTGCGGTACATCCGAAGCAGGTTGTTTGAGGGTATTTATATCAGTCGGCTGCTTCGTATCCGTTTCAATCGTATTTTCTGACGTTCCCCATTGGATAAATTTATTGATGGAAGCCCGTTTTCTGGCTATTGTGGATGGGGCAGTGCCATTCCCGGAAAGGGAATCAAGGTACGCGTTAACGGATTCGGCAGGGATACGCATAAAATTATCCGGATGTCTTATAATTTACTTCAAACCAAATGAGAAATTGTTCTACGTCGTTTGTATAGTGACGGACGGTTGTTATGGCTGCGCCTTCCTGTTGGAGCGCTTGTTCAAATGCACCAAGGATTGAGATTTTCGATACTGCTTTTTTGGAGTGGGGAAGGACGTTGGCAATATCGGTAAATGGTGTCGATCGTGTATAGTTGTGTGCGGTGAGATACGTCCAAAAAATTCTCAGAGCCGATAGTCTGCGGTTGATAGTTGCTTCCGGTGTATGTGATACGGATTGGCTCTTTACATACGCAGTGATCGTTTCCTTGGAGATTGAAGTTACGAAGTCCTGTATGTTCTGAGGTTCAGTCGTTTCTACCCAAATTGACTTTGCTATCCATGTCAGAAAATTCCGAAGGTCAGTCAGATAATTTTTAATGGTCTTTTTTGAAGACCTTTTTTCGGAAAGAAATTCGGAAAATTCTTTTTCTAGTTTGGCTTGATAATAAAAGACATTAGACTCCATAGAGGTTCCTCTATATACTAGTAAAACCCATTAATAATAAGCTTGTCAAGAGTCTGTCGAGGTTGAGGTGATGTAGATGAGTAGTAGAGAGATATGTAAGCGTGAACGCAGTTATTGTGCAGAAATCATACCATTAATGAATATTTCACATATTCCCGCATAATAAGAAATAGCCATAAATAACAATATAAAATATAATCAATCTACAATTATAATTGATTAAATATAGATGTTATTACTGTCCGTTATTTCTTAGGCATTATTGCATTTCATGATAAATGCGGAAATCAAAAAAAGCATCATAATGGGCTATATTTGCTCTTTAACCCATAATATTGATATTTCATACCTTATAGTATTTATTCCTTCAAAGACTACACATTTTGATTACATATACCCAAAAGCGTGTTATTAGGCTGATTTATCATTCACAATGCTTGATTGCTACATTTTCTTAAACACCTACAAGCGTGCTTCCGCCTGTCATTTTTTCTAAGTACACATAAATAAAAGGGAAGAGCGAGGCTATATTATTTAAATGGGATATAGTGTATAAACAGTCTTTATTCCGCATTTTCGAACGATTTTACGTAGGTTCCAGATGCAGCCGATATTCAATTGCTATATAATAGAAATCATGAAATCTCCAAATTCTTCATACAATCATGAATCGGTTGAAGCTGAATGGCAGAAAGCCTGGCAGCGTATAGCACTGGATACGGCGGATATAAACAACGCAAAACGGCCGTACTTTAACCTGATGATGTTTCCGTACCCGTCAGCTGAGGGGCTCCATGTCGGAAATATGTATGCCTTCACCGGCAGCGATATCAACGGCAGGTTTAAAAGGATGCAGGGGTACGATGTGTTTGAGCCTATCGGTTTAGACGGGTTCGGGATCCATAGTGAAAATTATGCACTGAAAATAGGGAGACATCCTGCCGATCATGCTGTTATTACAGAGCAAAACTTCTATAAACAGCTGCACACGATAGGTGCAATGTTTGACTGGACGAGGACAGTGGAGACATATGATCCCGGATACTACTCCTGGACGCAATGGCTCTTTGTACAGATGTTTAAACACGGACTTGCATACAGAACTAAGGCAAAAGTCAATTATTGTCCCGGATGTAAGACCGTTGTTGCGGACGAACAAGTAATTGATGGTGTTTGTGAGCGTTGCGGGAATAAAATAGAAAAAAGACTATTGGAACAATGGTTTTTTAGAATTACCGCATATGCGGAGAAACTCCTTTCAAACATTCCCGCACTTGATTGGTCAGAAGTTGTGAAAACCGCACAGACCCATTGGCTCGGAAAAAAAGAAGGGATAGAAATTACATACCCGGTGGTTGATACCTATAGTAGTGATATTGGATGGATTTCTTGTTTTACCACACGTCCCGACACCAATTTTGGTGCTACTTTTGTCGTTATAGCGCCTGAACACCCTTTTGTCAGTCATATGATGTCAGTGCTGGACAACGCAAAGCGCGATGAGATAGGCCGTTACATAGAAGAAGCATTAAAAAGATCAGATCAGGAGCGTATCAGCGAGGGGAGGAAAAAAACAGGCGTTTCTACCGGCCTGTTTGCTATCAATCAGCTGAACGGCTCCAGGATGCCTCTGTATGTCTCCGATTTTGTCCTCATGGGGTTTGGGACCGGTGCAGTTGTCGGTGTTCCCGGACATGACCTCCGGGATTTCGAATTTGCCCAAGAGTTCCATATTCCTGTTATCCGTGTGGTTGTCGGAGAAGACGGAGTAAAGGCTCCGATAACTTCTTCAGACCAGGTGCAGGAAGATGATGGTATCATGACGAATTCTGAATTTTTGAACGGTATGGATATACATACGGCAACGAACCGGATGATGGATTATCTGGAGCAAAAAGGGTGGGGGAAGCGTGTCACGACATACCATCTGCGCGATTGGATAGTCAGCCGTCAAAGATACTGGGGTCCGCCGATACCGATGATCTATTGTGCTTCATGTGCCAAAGCAGGGAAAAGCTGGTTTACGACAAAGGAAGCATCCGATTATCAATCAAACAAGATAAGCGCCAGAAATTTTCCGGATCATCATGCCGGTATAAATACAGAATCTGAAGCTAAAAAAGAGGCATATCAGGAGGATGCCACAGGTGATATATCCTATAACATGAATGGGTGGTATCCGGTGTCCGAGAAGGATCTTCCCCTGATTTTACCCAAAATCGATGATTATAAACCGGGAGACGATGGTGTGGCTCCGCTTGCCAAACACAAAGAGTTTTATGAAACAAAATGTCCTGGCTGCGGAGGATCGGCTGTTCGGGAAACAGATGTATCTGATACATTCTTAGATAGTTCGTGGTATTTTTTACGATATCCGTCCGTTCAACGCACTGATCTATCCTTTGATCCGACAATAACCAAAAAATGGCTTCCGGTTTCCATGTATACCGGCGGGGCAGAGCATAGTGTTTTGCACCTTCTCTATTCACGCTTTGTCACGATGGCACTCCATACCTGGGGGTATGTAGATTTTGATGAACCGTTTCCGGTCATTTTACGCGCATGGTCTTGTTATCAAAGACGGTGCGAAGATGAGTAAGTCAAAAGGAAATGTAGTCACTCCGGATGAGTATATAAAAACATATGGTTGTGATGCACTTCGACTCTATTTGATGTTTATGGGTCCTTTTTCCCAGGGCGGAGATTTCCGTGATACATCGATGGAAGGTATGGCGAGGTGGATCGGCAGGGTGTGGCGGATGGGTGTAGCGAGTATCGAAAAAAGAAATGAGAAAGACGGACAGAAGGATAAAGATCTGGAACGTGCGATGAATAAGCTTATTCAAAAAATAACTGATGATGCAGAGAAACGTCGGTACAACACGGCAATTGCCTCAATGATGGAGTACACAAATACGGTTGCCGATTCCGGTGGCACTCTGCCGGGTCCATTGCTTGAAAAATTTCTCCTTATTCTCGCGCCCTTTGCGCCGTTTATCACTGAGGAATTATGGCAACGGATGCACGGGAAGACCGGTACAATGATCACAAAGAAAGATTCTATACATTCCCAACCCTGGCCGACAGCCGGGAAGGTTGATACTTCGGGGGAAACCGTCACCGTGATTGTGCAGGTTAACGGCAAACTCCGGGACAGACTGATACTTCCCAGAACTGATGCTGAAAATAAAACAAAATTGCAGGCTGCAGCGCTTTCTGCCGGTGGTGCCCGCACGTACCTTTCTAAAGGGAAGCTGACAAAGACGATTGTTGTCCCCGGCAAACTCGTGAACTTCGTTGTTTTGTAAGACGCAAAAATCTTTCAGGCGAACAATTTTTCCACTGGCAGGAGGCTGTATTTTATGTTTTACTAATCCTAATGGACCTGCCCGGAAATCTCAACGACCCTAGTGGTGAGGGGAATGTACTTTCTCAGTATAAAATACCGATACTGCTCGGAGGAGTCAGCATTCTTTCCGTCATCATTGCCATCATTCTTCTTGTCCGGACGACCCAAAGTACCGATCCGATCAGTTTTTCCGATATAGAAGGGGATATTGCGGGTGTAAAAACACAGTCGATAACGGTGGATATCGAAGGGGGAGTAGTACAGCCCGGTGTTTACACGCTGCCGGTAAATTCACGGGTAGAGGATGCAATTCTCAAAGCCGGTGGTCTTTCCGGGGATGCGGACACGGAAACGATCGCTAAAGCACTCAACCGCGCACAAATACTGGGGGATGGAGTGAAGCTTTTCATACCGAAAACGAATACCGACACGACATCGCACAATGTAGATTCTGCGACACGTACGAACGTATCACTTGATCCGGCGCTATTATCCGCAGCCGGATCCGGGTCGCAAAACATGCTTATACAGGATGGGACTTCTGTGAATATTCTTGTTAGCATTAACACCGCTGATGCAACTTCGCTTGATTCTCTGCCCGGAGTCGGTCCGGCAACAATTGCCAAGATTATAGCAGGCAGACCGTATGGGTCTTTGGAAGAGCTCGTGAGTAAAAAGGCAGTCGGCAAGGCGACATTTGCCAAAATTCAGGCTCTTATTAGTTTATAGCATTGGGACGGTCTATATACGACCCTCCAGGATGCCCCAGGAAGGCTGATTTTACCGGTACCGGTTATATGATTCACAATTTAGATATCCGGATGATTACATCATACTAAAATGAACATTCATATCCGATACCGTACAACATACAACCTACAATGCTTATGATATCCATTTCCGATGTCACTCTCCGCATTGCCCAGTTTCTGCCCGAACCGCACGCAGGACTTTTATCCGGCATTCTTTTCGGTGCGAAAGCAGACATCCCGCGCGATCTTTATGATGCACTTGTGACGACCGGAACGCTCCATATAGTCGCGTTGTCAGGAACCAATATTACCATTATGACGACACTTGTCAGTCTCTCCCTCCTGTGGATTGTTTCGAGAAGAATAGCGAGTTTGCTAACGATTATAATTATTATAGGTTTTATATGGTTTGTCGGTCCATCTCCAAGTGTTATACGGGCCGCCATTATGGGCTGTATTGCACTTCTCGGAGTCATATTCGGTCGTTCCGTGTGGGCATTTTGGAGTTGGATTATTGCTATCTTCGCGATGCTTGTATTTGATATATCTAACGGTACGGATATATCCTTTCAGCTGTCGGTTTTTGCGACGCTTGGTATGATTCTCTATGGAGGTGAAAAGAAAAAACTGCATCACAGTACCCTACTGCCTGTTACTTCTCAAGTTTCAAACCAGCCTCCCTTAGGAAGTTTCGCGTCTCAGCTAATTTCGTCCGTAAATGTTATTGTACAGAGCCTCAAAGATACGCTCAGGACAGACCTTCGGCTTACGCTCGCTGCGCAGGTTTTCACCATTCCCATCATACTGTTTCATTTTCACCGTATAAGTCTCATCTCCCCACTTCCGAATCTCGCAATCGGCTGGATACTCCCACCGCTTACCATGATGGGGTTTATTATGGTGCTTTGTAGTTTGATCTGGTATCCGCTTGGATATGCTACAGCGTGGATTTGCTGGCTGGCTTTGGATTACGTGATCCGCGTGGTTTTCTTTTTCTCTTCCGTTCCGTTTGCATCGCTTGGATGGTAGTTTTGCATCTCTTCTTTGACTCTTCCCTCACGAATCTTTACTCTTATATATATGTTCCGTCTCCGCACAGGGTACCTTATCTCCGGAATTGCAACAGGAGTTATGATTCTCTTCTCGTTTCTCAATTCTTTACCTGACGGGAAGCTCCATATGGTGTTTTGTAATGTCGGTCAGGGTGATGCCGCGTACATACGTTTTCCGGACGGGAGGGATGCTCTTATCGACGGAGGTCCGAATAACTCGGTTTTGGCGTGCCTGGGGAGGCACATGCCGTTTTGGGACCGGACGCTTGATCTCGTCATCCTCACACATCCGGAAAAAGATCACATGAACGGTGTAATCAGCGTTTTGAGTCGTTACAACGTTATAAGTCTCGTCCGGAGTGATGTGTCGGCAGGGACGGAGGGATTTACGAAATTTGAAGACATCATCCGGCAAAAGCGTATACCGGTGAAGTTAGCCTCACGGGGACTCACGATGCGTGTCGGATCAGTCTCCCTTTTTACCATCTGGCCGTCCTCGGAGTATATCGCCCGGATAAAACAGGACAATTCATCCGTCGGGTATATATCATCTGTCTCACCTCGGGTTCTGGGTGCGACTATAACCAATCTCAATGATGCAAGTGTTGTTTTACATCTCAGGTACGGGCTGTTTGATGCGTTTCTGCCGGGGGATGCTGATGCGGAAGTAGATCCGGGGATACTGTCAGGTATGCCCGTCATTCCCGACGGGCTTGAGGTTCTCAAAGTACCGCATCATGGGAGTAAAGCAGGGATGACCGACAGCCTCATTTCCCGTTTATACACAAGTACGGCTTCCGGGGGCGGCTATTTACAAAGCAAGAACAGTTCACAGCCTCTGGCAGTTGTTTCTGTCGGCAAAAACTCCTACGGCCACCCAAGTTCCGAAATGGTTGCCAAATTAGAAAAAAAGGGAGTGAGGATTGTGAGAACCGACCTGTCCGGTGACATAGAGATTATCTCCGACGGTCGTATATGGAAGGTAGGGACGCAGAAAGTTACTTCCTCACCCACCAATCTTTAAGATCAGGCATCCGGCGGAAATTCGCGTACAGGTAATCCAGCGTGTTGATCGGTGTAAACCACGTTTCATAGTCACTCATGATGATGTACTCCACCCTCTCCCTTTTCCAGAAAGTTATCTGGTCTTCATAGCGAGCGCGCACCTGGGGTGCCACTTCAGGCAGAAATATTCCGTACGGCACATGGTAGGTGAATGATCGAAACCAATAACCCGGATATATCCGCGCTTCCGCCGGGATTTTACTCCATATTGCTTTAACGTCCCGGATGCCTCCGTCCGAACCCATGTTTGAGCGAACTATATTTGCAACACTTGCAGACCTGACAGGAAAACTGATTAGAATTATGAAAATGGCTGTTACAACAACTCCGAAGATCATTGGTTTCGTCCGCGTTTCCATTATCCGTCCGAGCGCATACGAAGCAATAATACCGGCAAAAAGTACATGTGGTTGGTAATACTGGACAAACGCATTTTTAATCGTGAGGATGAGCCCAAGCTGTCCGACAAGCGAAAGTGTGATTACAGCCGGAAAGACCATCTCCCCTCTTTTTTTACGGATATTCAATAACCATTGCAGCAAACCTGCCATAACGAGTATCGGAAGAGCATACGCAGCGAGTATCCAATGGTACGGTTTTCCCGGAAGGCCGAATATGAGATTGTTGTCCGGACGGTAAAAAAAGCCAAAGCGGATCGGATTACCTATGGCTCCGGTCTGGCGGACAGCATCAACAACAACGCTTGTTGCCATAACCTGAAATGATCCCCGGATAAAGAAATATCCGCCGAACAGGAGGAATGGAAGGAGAAATCCGACAATGAGAATGCCAAGATTCATAATTTTCCTTGTTATGATGAGCCAAAGGGCAAAAAGCATGAGGGTAGCGGAGGCTGCAGGAAGGATCTTAACGGATGTTATGAGTCCGGTCCCAAAGAGGATGCCTGCAATCAGCCAGGATGCGGCTTTCTGTTTCTTTACCGCAACAGACGAAAAATAAAGGCCCGCCATCCAGAGTGTCAGCATGATGTTATCTGGCCGTATCTGCATACCGGAGAAGGTGGAAAACGGATCAAGGAGAAGGAGCACAACGAGTATCCATCCGGTCCGTACGCCCCAAACGTTGCGGGCAAAAAACCACGCGAAAGTAAGTCTCAGCAGGTAAAAAAGAATCATTATGATACGGGCTTTATATACCGTATCAAACGAAAAACCAAAGACGGTAAAAAGCGGAACGAGGATCCAATGAAGTATCGGTGTACAAAACATCCAAAGATCTGTAAACAATTTTTGGCCACGGGCTATAAGATAGACGTACTGCACATGCACCATTTCATCGCCAAAGAACGAAAACCAGTAACCGGATCTCACAACGCCGGAGAGCAGATATAAAGCCAGAGCTATCCAGGAGGTTGTTTCTATTATTTGGATGACTTTCCGGACACGCATATGCTTTCCGTCTATTTTCTCCATTTATGGGTGTTAGCGCAAGAATGGGTTTTCAGGGTTTACTGATGTGATCTTTCTGCACCTGTCTGTATGTTATACAACATAGCAGTTTCAAGCACCATGGAAAGAGCATACCGGTAAAATGTAGTCGATTTGGTTGGACGCGCTGATAGCCGATTATACTCATCTGTAATCCATTGTATTCCCCGCGGTGTTAATACCAGAATCGGGAGTTTCGATTCCAGCTCATCTGTAAATCGGTTTTCTCTCGTTTGGAAGTACTTTATGTATGGTTCTTCGGTATTCGTGATTTCCGGTATGGCTCTTTGTATCCGTAGAACTGCCTTGCTTGCACGGATTTTAGCTGCGGGAGGTTCATATCCTTCAATGCGTAAATTCTTTATATACATTTGAAATAATACGAGATTGATAGGGAGATGGTCAGGATATTGCCGTACGAACGATTCCATTTTAGCCATGAAAGCTCCATCCGGTACATAATGTACCTCGATTATCTGTTCCTTTTTTGCTGTCATAGTAAGGAATTCTAATGCATAGGGAAGAGAAAGTAAAAAATACGGATATACCCAGTGGAAAATTTCTGGTTATTTTTCTTAAAAAATATCTATTTAAGGATGGACATAGGTTATGATGCAATTGGGTTGTCAGAAGAGGAAATATTAGATCCGGTTATATCATATATGCAACACAAAAAATCCTCTCTGCGGGGTTCTTTTTTATATTTGAATAAACAGCTCTCAATTGCAGATTCCCGAGACACATCCGATCGGACATTGCGGATTTGCAACCGCTCCATTGATGATCGGATAATCCCGTACCCACAGATCGCCGTTTTCCAGCCACAAGCTGTTAAACAAACGCGGTACTCCGTATAGGTTATTCGGAGCAACAAGGTCAGATTGTGTCGCAACACGTGCTGTTCCGGGCAAACCGATTTGTTTTCTTGTCCGTACTGCCCATGTTGGTGTTGGTCCGGACCCGTCTACCGGCATGCTTTTTATAGCTGCAATATCTCCTTCAAACCAGAGCGTTTTGATGAATGTGTTGCCGACGCGTACTTCAGACATAGCCGTGACATTCTTATTTGCTACTTCAGTAGGCAAATCGCTGAATCGAGCGAGTATCCATTTCCCGAATGAGTTCGTTTGCGTATTGTATGTACGCTGGAACATTTTTTGGAATGTCTGGAAATTGCCGTACAGACCCGATACCCAGACCGTCTGGTAGAGTATTGTGGATGTGCCCGGTGTATACCCCATAAAGTCAGATGCGGCATCGATTCTCAATGATTCGGGCATATAGTTTGGCACTGCCGCTAATACCGAAGGGATGATATTGAGCCTCGCGATCGGATTAGATAGTGCAGTCCAGTTTGCATTTGGTGTATTTGCCCATTCAGACCACACGTTGTAGCGTTGGTCCGTCGGTATATTTGTTTCACGGATATATAACTGCATTCCGGTTGATTTATCAAAACGGTAAATTGCCTGGTGCAGTTTGCCTCCGAAGATACTGTCTGTTTGTGCCGTTATAGTACCGGTTCCCGGAAGTCGTATGGACGGCACACTCGCAGTTCGTTTGACCCAGGGCATAGCGCATACCGGTGCAAAGCCGGATGCACGCGACCGGGTATCAGTATTCCCTTTCTGCACCACCTGCATTGTTACAGCTATAATACCCAAAAGTACCGCAATGAAAACGAGCGGCATGATGAGAGACATAGGCGATTTGAATGCAGATTTCGTAATTTTCTTCATTTTTGCCATAACATATCACCTCCTTATATATTTAGGATCTACTATCAGAATGAAGGAGTTATAGTACGTTGTCAAGAAGTGTGAAGAATCAGACATGGGGATGATTCCATGCATGAGCTATAAGAATGTGTTTGGGGCATCAGGTGTCTTTTCTCACCAATAAAATTGTTCCGGATAAAGGCGGTAGAATAAAAAGCTGAAAACCTATTTTTTTATCAGATACTTCTTTACGAAGTAGATAATGATAAGTATCGGGATCCAGATGACGCTGTAAACCGCAAGCCAGATGCCGGCACCCGCAACTTTCCGGAGTTCTGATATGAGTGACCGTACGGCTGTTTTAAATATGACTTCCGGTCGCCATGTATCTGATGGGGCATACGGGAGGGCTAACTCATCAGTTGAAAGGTAGATGGTGACGCGCGCGAGTTTGGCATTATTTTTCAATGCTTCCTGGGATCCTTTGAGGCTGTCGATTTGCTCCTGGATGTTGACTATTTGGTTTGTGAGGTTCGTGATATCGGAAATTTCCCGGGCTGTTGCCATGATTTCCTCATACTTCGTCATGGTTTTTTCAAGGATTGCGATCCTTTTGTCGACATCGATGTACTGATCCGTCACGTCCGAGCCTGACAGGTTTTCTGACACAACTTTGACAGCCATACCCCTCAGCGCTGTCAGGAAAGTCTTCAGTTTATCTGATTCTATCCGTACCGTCACAGTTGCAGTCGGCGCATCCTGCGGGTTCGTGACACTCGATGACACCATATATCCGCCCATCGTTTCGGCAATAGCGATAATCTGATCGGTGACACCCTGTACGTTTTTAACGAGAAGCGACAAATTTGACTCACGGATAACCATACGGTTGGTTACCCCGGGTTGCGGAGCTACATCAAACGACGGAGGCATGATTCCTATACTTTTCGCTGCCATCCCGCCGATGGCAGACGGAACTGACTCCATCATTGCGTCGGATGACCGGAAAGTAGAAACAGTATTGGTACCCCCGAGCGTGATAATTCTGGATTTCGGGATGAGAAGAACGAGAATGATAACGATAAGAAGTGCAGTGAGTTTGTTTTGTTTAATCCACTGAATCATAGGAGTACTTCTATGCTACCTCTTGTTCGGAGGTGTTGTCAAATGCGCAGGATTATATTGATTTTCTTGTCTTAATGTGCTATATAGGGTCAAGCTTCTCTATGATGGTTGAATCTGGTCAGTCAAGAACTTTTGTACTAGGCGAACACATATGTCCTCCTGATGATGTCAGTGTTACAGAGAAAATTTTTGGAAAGGGAGCCAGAATCATCGGCGATCCGTTACCGGAAATGGATTTGATTGAACTTTCAGAAACACACCCGGGTGAGTTTGTCGGGTATCAAAATGCACCACCCCTGTCAGACAAATGGTCCCAACTTGTCTGCCCTTTGGGTTGCCAGCGTCCCCATATTAAACTCGAGAACGTTATAAGGGAAATTCAGAGTCCGTATTATCTGGGTCTTGCCAGCTGGATGGCAATCAGATACATAGGATTTCCGGAATATAAGTTGATCGGTCCGGAAGCCTATTTTATCGGTAAATTTAATAACAATCCGACTCATATTGCGCGCTATCTTGCAGGGGTAGGATTAACCCTGAAAGGAAACAAGCTGTACCCGGATATCTATGAGGGGTTAGGGCAGGGAATGTTTAATAATTTGGAACTGCCAAAGTTAGATATAATTGATGGAATTATCCATGGGAGTATTACGCAATGGCGGCAGATTATGACAAGAGAGGCATCGGATTTCCAGAGGGAAACAAAAAACGCCGTAGAGCAAATCCCATTCTCCCTCAGAAAAATATTTTTTGCACTGGATACAGACAACAGACTTCAGCAATTTTTACTGTTTCCGCGACGCGAGATGCATCCCGCACTCGGAAAACCTGATTTACCCGAATTGACTTTCGAAGAACAGGAAGCGTATGACAGAATCGGACGGCTATTCCGGGGAACGCATCCATTTGCCAGGTATTTTATGAGACCTTCCGTTGAACCTTCATTATAATATCCCCCAAACTGTCAGGATAATTCATACAACTTTTTACCATTATCTGTGCGGTCTTGTTGAATGAATTTACAAAAAGGTCTGCGGAGCCATGGACTCGACAACCGCTTGTGTAGATGCTTTATTATAATCAATAACAGTGTACCTGCATGCTTCAGAGATAATCCGTAAAGTACGATTAAGTTTCGAACACCCGATACATCCGGTGTTATGTTCGAGAATTTCAGCAAGTGTTACTTCCACGTCGCTTTGATATATGGGGATGAGGCTTTCACTCTGCATCAAAAGGATGATTGCGTTGCGGATTTCATTACCCGTAGGGCATTGGGGACCAGCTTGATTACATCGGCGTTCCAAACCTGCCATAGTCTTTGTCGTGGGCAATAGACAGACAGAGTGTACGGTATCGTGAGATACATTTCAAGTACACTACGAACCATCACAGTTTTCAGTCAGACCACAATATATCAGAATTCCAAAAATTACTAAAAAAATGATTATGGACTATCCTGACAGGTCAATTTTCCCTACTTGACAGATGACATTATGAGGTGTATAAATATTTTTTACTCTTTTACGTCCTCCTGGACTTCCACCTCTCCTTAGGGGTGGAGATCCAAGAGGATTTTTTTGTTTATCTGACATAGCCTCATTGCATGATTCATTTTAAGCCTGATAATCTGTGCGTGTGGATTGAACTGATTTTTGGTATGATGGAGGCAAGATGAAGAAAGAATTAACGGATTTGTTATCAGCGATATTAAAGGATTTAGGGGTGGGTGACATCGACCCGGAAATTTCCATATCCGAAAACCCCATACACGGGGAGTACACGACAAATGTTGCTTTACGGCTTACAAAAGTCCTGAAAAAGCCTCCGATGGACATCGCACTACAGGTTAAAGATGCTCTCGATGGTCATATTTCCAGCGTTAGCCACGACCAACCTGATCAGAACTTGAACCGAAGTGGTCAAAAGATATCAGCAGACAATAAGGTTTTTAGCGTGTTACAGGATATAGAGAGTGTTGAAGTTGCTCCTCCGGGCTTCATAAATTTCAAAATTTCCGAGGCTAAACTTAGCAGTCGGATATCTGAAGTGCTAATTGAACAAGACCGCCGTGATACGCCGCAAACAAACAGCGCAAAACAGGGGAAAAACCGGGTTATGGTCGAGTTTGCTCATCCCAATACTCATAAAGCTTTTCACATCGGTCATCTTAGGAACATTTCAACAGGCGAATCCATTGTCCGTCTTCTGGAGTCCCGGGGGATAAAAGTGATACGAGCCAACTATCAGGGTGATGTGGGGCTCCATATTGCCAAGTGTCTGTATGCGATGCGGGAGCTGCCGGAGTATAAAAACGAGCTACCGAAGGTGAAAAATAAATCCATAAAAGAAAAAGTAGAGTTCCTCGGTAAAGTATACGCAGCCGGAAGCCAGGAATATGAAAAGGATGAGAAAATCAAAAAGATCATTCATGATTACAATTTTCTTATCTATGCGTCAGCGGCTAAGTTTTCAGTGGAAAGGGGTTTACCGCCGATATCCACCGATTACCTGACGTTTGTTAAAGAGCGTAAAGACGAGCTGGATGAAGTATATACACTGTGGATTGAGACGCGGCAGTGGAGTCTGGACTATTACGAAAGCATTTACAAACGCGTTTATTCCCGTTTTGACAGGCTGTATTTTGAAAGCGAGTGCCTGTCGGGGGTTGATTATGCCAAAGATGCCGTAAAAAAAGGAGTTCTGAAGGAAAGCGACGGTGCGATCATCTTTGACGGTAAACCATATGGATTGGATACGAGGGTGTTTGTCAACAGCCTCGGGCTTCCGACTTACGAAGGCAAGGAACTTGCACTTTCCACGATTCAGTTTTCCCAATATAAAGGAATAGAAAAACTCATTCACGTCGTCGGGCCTGAACAGGTGAGTTTTTTCCGGGTGTCATTTAAGGCAGAAGAGCTTTTGGGTATCCAGAAAGGGCAGCAGTATCACCTCGTGTACGGCTGGGTGAGGCTTAAACACGGAAAAATGTCGTCGAGGCTTGGTAATGTCGTCACAGGTGAGGCGCTACTGGATGAAGTGAAGAAAGAGATATACACTATACTGCATAAAAGTGATGTAAAACATAAAGAAAGTAAACAAAGTACAACTGATCTATCGCATAGTATTGCAAAAGAACAATACCGGTCCGCTCCCGATCACACATCATTAACAACCGAAGAGATGGAAGATGTAGCAGAGAAGGCGACAATAGCAGCGGTTAAATATACATTTCTGAAGGTCGGAACACTTCAGGATATAGCATTTGACATAAAAGAATCCGTCAATCTCAACGGCGACTCCGGACCGTACCTTCTTTATACCTACGCCAGGTGCAAATCAGTAATCAGTAAATCGAAAGGAATAGCGTACAAATCACAACCTGCAACGTATACCTTCAACCCCGAAGAGCGCGCTCTCGCACGCCTCCTTCTCTTTTTTCCGGACATCGTTGCAGATGCGGCTGACAATTACTCTCCAAATACGATTTGTACATACCTATTTGAATTAGCTCAGGCATTTAATCTGTTTTACGCCAAACATTCTATTCTGGGAACTGACAACTCACCTGCCCGCAATGCTTCGCAACGCGATGCAGGCGGGCAACCTACAACGTACAACCGTTTACGTTTGACCGATGCTACTGCCCGGATTCTCAAAAACGGTCTTTCCCTCCTCGGGATAGAAACAGTAGAGAGGATGTGAGGGAAAAAGAAGGATAATGTAAATGAAACATTATTTACTTTCGTCTTCTGAGGTCATTCGTGTATAGATTTCAAACGCACTTTGTATCGTACCGGGATTTATGCCTGCACGGAAAAGTGCGAGTGAACTTTGTGTTGCTTCAAACGCCAATTCTCCGAGCGCTCCGAATACAGTTTCGGGATCCATTATTTTTCCGGCACGCTCATACGCAGGCTGAAGAGCGTGGATTCTGAGCCATTCCGACCCAGAATATCCCGGGGAATGATTCTTATCAGGATTTTCAAACGGTAAACCGTCATGGGATTTTTCAATTGCTTGTTGCAGTGCAAACGTCATGTACGCAACATACTTCGTTTTTTCCGAGTGGAATTTTCTTCCTTTAAATACTTCCGCAAACGATTTTCCGTTTTCTTTCATGGCATGCAGTATACCAAAAAATATTAAGCTCTGCAGATTGCATATACTAATAGTACATTTCACAGGACGTTGCGTTATACTGGATGCATGAAGCGCAAAGCATGCTGTGTAACGGAAAATATAGTACAGACCGTTCTTCTTATTGTTCTTGCCATCTCTCTTATCCTCAATGCAGTCTTTTTGACAGAAAATTATCGCGGGAGTATCGTCACGTACGTTCCTGACGGGGATTCTCTTGACCTGGCAGACGGCAGGCGTGTGCGCCTTCTGGGTGTGGATGCGCCGGAGGTCGGTAGGTGCATGGCTGACCAAGCGCGTTTGCGGTTGGAACATGCAGCACTCGGCAGGCACGTGCGGATGAAAAATACCCTGACGGATTCGTACGGGCGGATTCTGGCAAACGTGATCGTTGAAGATCCGAAAGCATTCTTCGCATATAACATGTTCCAAATCAGAAAGATGCTCGGATATCAGGAAGACTTCGCGAAGATCGATCCTTATCTTAATCGCGCATTGGTACGCGACGGGCTAGCTAAATTCACATTTGTTCGCAGTCCTTACTATGAAGTGCTAAAGAGTGCGCAGGAGACTGCCAGATCAATGAATCTTGGTATTTATTCAACATTATGTCGTAGTACCGAACCTCCCGAAGGCTGTACAATCAAAGGCAACATCCGCGCGGATACGATGTATTTCTATCCTGAGACCTGTTCTCTTTGGAAACAGGTGATCGTTGATTTAAGTTTCGGCGATATGTGGTTATGTACCGTTGAGGAAGCAAAAGAGAATGGATTTGTACTGGCACCGGGGTGTGTTTCCAAGTAAATATTAATATTCCTTTCCTCCAAACACGAGATCGACTGCGTAGATAGTACCGTCTTTAATCCCAACACCGACACCCATATGGGTAAATTCGGTGCTGAGTAAGTTTGCATTGTGCGGTCCGCTCGATGCAAATACGTCACGGATGAGTGCCCGTGCGTCTTTCTTATTTCCATAGAAGGAATTTTCACCGAGCATCATGAACTTGAACTGTTTGGCGCGCGTTTCAAATTCCGCTTTAAACCCATCGTGCCCGTCCATACCTCCTATGGATATGTATGCGTTTGCACGCTCCTGAGCCCACCCTGCCAGTCCGTCATTCCAGGTATAGGGAGACATACCTTTTTCGACACGATAGCTGTTCACTTCCGAAAATATCTCTTTCGGGTAGGTGTCTCGTGAACTTTCGTGAACAGGAGTCGGATTTGCTGTGACGTCTGTTTGATCTGTATCGCTTAAACGGGGACTGTGAGTCGGGATTATAAGAGTAGGAGTAGTTTCTGTTTCTTGCGTTGGGTATGTTTCCGGGTAGTATATGACAGCAGATGGTCTATGTACCGGACTCGGGGTGGGTGTGGCGGGCGGAAGAGTAGGGTGCACCTCAAGTATTGCCGGAATATATACGGTGTAAATACCCAAGACTGACGGACCTCCCTGAAGAGCGTACCGCATGATGCCTATGGCGCATCCAAGTGCAGCGATGAAAAATAAAATTGGAATAAATCGTTTTCGTCTCATTTAGATAAGCCAAACCATGAAAAAAATACTTCCGTTTTTCATGGGGGGCAGGGGGTAGGATAATTCTATCTAACAGCATCCCCGGGGAGCGGTCAAGAGGGGAGATCTATTATTGTTTTATAGATTACCTTATTAACAGGAACAAAAATTGAATTCGGGGTTAACGTTGCCTATATACGCGGTTTATTAATACTTCTCCATCTTTTTCTGTAATTTCCAGCTTATGTGGTTCATACAAACCTAATCCTTTTCGTCCTTCATAATTATTCATTAATATGTAAGGAACACCTTGGTGTTCTTGAAGTATAGGTTGTACCAGAATATTAGGATCGTTCGGGTCTGTCTTGAGAAGATAGGAATGTGGTACCACTCCTAAATATTCGTTATCTATACCATAAAGCGGATATTCAGAAGATATTAAAACTAAACGCTGTTCACCTAAGGAAATGGTGACGAAACCAACCGTATGGTTAGCCTTTTCGGGCAATGTATCAACCAATCGGAACGGTTCCAAATAAACACCTTTTTCGGATTGCACATCGAGTATGAATGGCTCTGGTTTAAGCATAGCGTGAGAAACAGGAAGGAGACATTTTACGATAGCTCTTGTTGGCGACAGCATTTCTGTCTGTAACATTGATGAAGCGTCTTCTACGAATTGAGGATTATATACCCCGACAATTTCACGTAAAAATTCCGGTTGTGTACTCATAGTTTGGAGTATTATAGATAGATTATCTTAAAAATGCAACATTATAGTATTCACACGTAATCAATCCTAAAGTAAGAGTATCAGGGAGTAGCATCAGACACAATGACATCGGTTTCCTGATATAATCTTTTCATGAATCAGGACCACATCCGCAATTTTGCCATCATCGCCCATATCGATCACGGGAAATCCACACTTGCCGACAGGCTTTTGGAGATGACCGGAACGGTTGCCATGCGCGACATGTCCGCCCAGCTTCTGGATTCTAATCCGATTGAGCGCGAGAGGGGGATTACGATCAAACTTGCACCGGTGAGGATGAAATATCAGTCTAAAGTTTATGGGGAAAAGTTGAAACATGAAAGCTATGTCCTGAATCTGATCGACACTCCCGGACACGTAGACTTTTCTTACGAAGTATCCCGGAGTCTGGCTGCGTGCGAAGGTGCCATTCTCGTTGTAGATGCGACCCAGGGCGTCCAGGCGCAGACGCTTGCGCATCTTCACCAGGCGAGGCTTCATAAACTGACGGTCATTCCGGTTATCAATAAAATCGACATGCCGAATGCAAGAATCAGTACGTGTACGGACGAGTTGTGCGCGTTGGGATTTGCTAAAGATGAAATTATTGAAATTTCCGCTAAAATTGGCACTAATGTCGCTAGAGTGCTTGATGCAGTGGTTGAGCGCATACCACCGCCCCAGGGTATTTCCGGGAACCGGCTCCGCGCTCTTGTTTTTTCATCCCAGTATGATCCGCATAAAGGTGTCGTCGTATTTGTCCGAGTTGTGGATGGAGCAATACCTTTTACCGACATAAACAAAAATCAACTACACCTCCGATTTCTCGCATCAGGAGCACAAGTGACACCGATTGAAGTAGGGTATTTCAATCCGAAAATGGTGCGTTCTGACGGGATTGAAACAGGTGAAGTCGGATACATTGCAACCGGTCTTAAAGATATCCGCATGGCGAAAGTAGGAGATACTGTCACTCTGGTAGGCGATAAAGTATCGACTATCAGTGATGTTCAACCTCTTCCCGGCTACAAAGAGCCTAAACCTATGGTATTTTTAAGCCTTTTTCCCGTATCTGCCGATGAATTCAGCGATGCGCGTGAGGCTATGGAGAAGCTCCGGTTGTCCGACAGCGCATTTACCTTCCGTCCGATTTCCTCAGCGGCGCTTGGCAACGGCTTCCACTGCGGATTTCTGGGCCTTCTTCACGCGGAAGTCGTACAGGAGAGAATTTTACGCGAGTTTGATCTGACCATGATCGCAACAGCCCCGAGTGTTGAATACAGGCTGAAACTCAAACCCGGAGTCAAGTTTGATAAACTGGGATTTACCGCCAATCAGGTCGTCCGGGAGGATTCTTCATCACACGTTCTGGTTATCCAGTCTGCATCTGAATTTCCTGATCCGACTGTTATCGATGAGGTGAAAGAGCCCATGATGACGCTGACGATTTTCACCCCCAAGAAATACGTCGGCGCAGTCATGCAACTTGCCCAGGAGAAGCGGGGAGAGTACATGGATCTGACGTATCTCGCTGACAATGCAGAATTTACCTATATCATCCCCCTGTCTGAGATGATTATCGACTTTTTTGACCGTTTGAAGAGCATCTCAGAAGGCTACGCGAGCCTGGATTATGCGTTCTTCGACTGGCAGACGGTTGACGTGTCCAAAGTCGATATACTCCTGAATCATGAAAAAGTAGACGCGCTCTCATTTCTCGTGGTTAAAGAACAGTCCCAAAGGAGGGCACGTGAGATCGTGGAACGCTTAGCAATGGTCATTCCGCGCCAGCAGTTCAATATTCCCGTGCAGGGGGCAATCGGGGGTGCGGTGATTGCCAGAAGCGATATTAAGCCCTTCCGTAAAGACGTCATCCAGAAGCTCTACGGAGGCGACCGTACGCGTAAAGACAAGCTCCTGAAAAAGCAGAAAAAGGGCAAAGCGAAGATGAAACTTATCGGCCGTGTTGAGATTCCGCAGTCAGCCTTTTTCGAGGTTCTGAAACGGGAGTAACTATAGGATTTTAGGCTTGATAGTGATGATACGATTTGATATCATCCGGATACTGCCATTAACCTATGCCGTTACCTGAAAGGCAATTTGGATCAGAATTTTTAAACAGCCCGCCTGGTAGAATAAAACTCTTCGGGGAGTATTTTCAAACCGCCCGTGATTTTCAATTTCCACAGATAGGGTCTCCTGATATGCCCCAGGCGATGAGCGAGTTTACAGAATTGTTTTTCGATTATATCCAAAACTGCGGATACTTTGAGCCAGCGGCAGTGTCAGATTATCATAATTATTGGATATATAATGCCATGTATGACCCGGTTTTGCAGGATGCATCATTCCGGATCCTTGAGCATGCAGGATTAAATAATCAGGATGTCACGAAAACATTTTTCTGTCTCTGTCTTCGAAGGTCCGGTATCATTTTGCCTGAAGTCGAAGAGATGATGTATAGATTTGCATCCGGCATGGGGAAGGGAACTTTTGATAATCAGGACCATGCGGAAAGTTTTATATGGAAAATTGCAGATAATAGTACGGAACGATCCGGAAAAAATGAGTTACTTTTTTATCGGGATAGGTTATACGGGAAAGAGCCGGATAAATTGGATTTATTTGATTTGTATTATGACTCTCCCAGAGGTAGACAACTGAGGCTTTTTGATTTCATTGATTTTTTATGCAACGACAGCGGTACAATAAGCGGAACTCTACCTCGTAATCCACTGATTCCTGAGACTTTTGCTATCGAGCGGGTATCCGGTGAATATAAGGATTTTATATTCGGAATAAAAAACGGTGGTCTCCCGTTTATCCGGCATGATTTTGAAAAGTATACTTCAGGAGTATAAATTTCCTCTTTCAGCTGATCGTGGTATAGTTTACTATTGGAGAATATGCCTGATCATACTCCGTTAGATGGTGGTTATTTCGATTCCGACCAACAAGAAGAGGAGCAAAGAAAATGGATGCTGTACGCTCAGCGTATCGGTACGTGGCTGATGATTGCAGGAAAAGATAAGGAGAACCGTAAAGCTGTCAATATGCTCCGCGATGAACTTCAAAAAGGAAATGTCCTTTTTTCGATAGGGAGCAGCGTACCGGGCAGAAACGAGCCGATTGGAGTACGTGGTGGTCCTTGGAATATGGTTCAGCGTAACAACGAAAGAATTGCAGCATCCGGCACTGCACTGATTCTCTTTGTAACGCCGGATTTTTTGAGAAGTAAAATAAAATCGGAAACTACATCGGGTATCCTTCAGGATGCCATGCAGACAATCCTGGAGGCTCCGGACGTATCATCGCCAAACAGAATTATTGCGGAAACTCTTGAAAACTACAGGTTTGTCGTTATAAAAGCCCGTCAGTTCCCGCAGGAAATTTTTAATCGTAAATAATAAGTATCTGCGACGTATCAGAGATTTGGCTTAAGCAGGATGCTTCATCCGATTTATTCCATTTTCACTCCGTATTCTCTATGTAAAAAGGGGTTAAAGGTAACGTCAGCAATGCCGTTCCCGTTTCTGTTTATAACCATCCTGACATAATTCCGTACAATGGGTGGAGTATTGTTTCCGTCATGAAGTTGTACTCCTTCCCGTCCACGTGCTGATTCCATATAGATAAGTACGCTATTATCTTCATGCGATGCGCAGACTGAAACACCCGCGGTAAAAGTGCTGTCAGGATTTGTATAATTCAGACAAAGTCCGCCGTCATACACTCCGGTTACTATTTCCCACGATGTTTGGAAACTGAGAACCGCATCCCGGACATTCTCATCGAGATTTGGTATTGCATTCAACAGGTCGCCTACCGAATTGTGTAACTGCAATATGATAAATCTCGGAGTATCTGCTTTTTCCTTTAACATTTTTCGGAGTTTCAAAATGTCATTGCAGGCTCTGCTCATGACTTGAGGTTGTATGCTTTCATGACTTTGTCCCATAATTTCCTTCTAGAAAAAATATCTTAAATACCATTAAACACAACCCTACATTTCAGAATTACTCAGCACTCACGAGCCGACGACTTTGATGAAGCTGTGTTTTTCTTGTCAAGTCATATAAAAATACACGCTCGCTGATTTGCTGAAGAGAAAGAGTAATGATTTCCCACGTCCTTCCGGCCTCCTCCCGTTCATGCTGATTGGGGTCATAATCACCGTATGTCATACTTAACGTAGCGGTCCACTGTTCGTATCTGAGTATCAAAGCCCTGTTCCTGTTATCCTGTGGTCTTTTTCTGAGTATTATGCTTATGTCCGGAGGCTGGGAAATTTCCGTGCGCCATGCTCCTTCCAAACAGGTTAGTTTCCCTGCCGTTTCAGGATCTATATCAGGAATTGCGCCGATTAATGATCGTAATGGGGTTATGACATCGGCATTCCGGGCACCTGGCTCCGCTTGAGTGTCATACAGAGATTTGAAAATCCCGGTTATTTGTTCAACTGCTGCGCAAAGACCATTTCCGGATGGTAAATCTACTCTTCTATATTGTTCGATCATGCTGATTTAGGTTGGCATGGGATTGTGGCCGGATAATACGGGTTTTTTTGGCATCCGTCAAGCAGAGTAAAAATTCAATTTGTCCTATCAGAAACTCAAAAAAGATGTTCATACGAGAAAATTGATATTGTTTCAGATGGTATGATATACTCCAGGCAATTGTCATTCAAACTATGATTGAAAGAAATCCACTGGAATTGCTTGTTTACGATTATCCTGACTGGTATCTGCCTGTCCGCGGTGCCGTAAGTACGCTTTGTATCACGAATGCTCCGAACCGGGTGGCAGAAAGGTATTTACCAATTGATCCGGATCATTTTTCCGTTGCAATAATACAACATGTCGGAATTCTACCCCTGGTTATTGCTGTCGGACCTGTTGATTTACTGGGAAACACGCAAGTTATAACAGGCGGTTCCGCACCGGAAATTTCTTTTTTAACACTTTTTACACGAGCCGGAATGAGCAATATTCTGACACAGTATTATATTGATGATGGTATTCCACAATCTGAAATCAGCATATCAGAACCGCTTTCGTCCGGAATGGATTCACAACCGTTTGGCGGGTCAATAAGAAAATCGGATTTCATCATGCCGGGTGCCGAACAAACCGGAATACTTGTCGTTTGTCCGGGTTGGACTATGAAGGGGGACAAACGAAGAGATCCTCCGATTTCCGGCATTTGGTTCCCCTCAAACCTCTCATGATATCAGAGTCTGAATTACCGCTTCTGAGACAAAGAATGGGTTGTACGCCCGCTGATGATGTTGCGTATGAAGCGATAACCGGCAGGTGGCAGGATTATCTGGATAATTTGCAGACTACCCGTCCTCTTTGGAATGAGGGTATCCAGTGGGAGCCGGAAAAGCCGACCTTCAATGATTTCCTCATAGGAATGAAAATTACTGTTGTAAGCGTTGATGATTTTGGACGCGTCGCCGGATTTGCATATATACGCCGGATCCGGGCTATGTATGACCGGACGAAGGAGATGGTTTTTGCATCGACGTCAGCATACATAGTACCGGGTGACAACAGGTCTGTCGGGTTGTCAAGAATTGTTATCAGTGCTGTGCATGAGAAAGTCTGTTCGCTCTATAAAAATTCAGGAGAGCGCCGGCCACTTCTTTTTTTTGAGTC
Organism: Candidatus Gottesmanbacteria bacterium; assembly: GCA_963711735.1. Taxonomy (GTDB): domain Bacteria; phylum Patescibacteriota; class Microgenomatia; order UBA10105; family UBA927; genus CAVQFA01. The sequence goes on from CAVQFA010000005.1 coordinate 71,337, forward strand.
TATGATTATTCCGGAAACAGATAAAACCGGAGGAATCCGCATGGGCATCGGGAGAATTCTTATGGACCTCGGGTATTCACAACCGTACGGGGATGCAGAGTATTTGTTTGTAAAAGAACTTGAACCTTGCGTCTGACAACGCAGGGCTGTAAATCGGAATAAGAATGGTATATACTCCCAATCGTATGGCAAAGGAAGAGTCACGCGTTGGCGTATCGGAAGATATTATAGGTGTTATAAAACAACTCACTGAACCGATTCCCATGACCCCGGAATCGCGGAAAATCATTGCGGAAAAAAAGGAACAGTTATATCTGGTTTTGACTGACCCGTCATTCGTTCAACGGTTTGGATATGATTACACTGCAAAAGAACCAATAGAACGCATTTTTGAATATGACAGTCCGGATGATGAATTTGTTCTGGTGTCAGATGAAAAGGGTATTTGGATAGGTTTTGAAACATCAGATATTCAACCATGGGAAACAATGCTGGGAAACGCACTCGGAAGGGCACAGGAGCAGATGTTTGTCAGGGGGACTGATGGAAACGGTTTGGAAATTTGCATGTTACAGATTCCCCGGGATCGTTTCAGCGAAGATTCCCTGTTTCCGGCTGAGCGGATGGTAGAATTAATTACACACCTGTCAGGTTTGATTGAGCCGGATATGCAAATCGAGGATTCTTTATACAACCGTAACGGAGCTGTGACTATCTATTAACAATATGAATGCATTCAAAAAAGAAAACATACCTAGCGTCCCGTTGCAAATCAGCGCACTGGATACCCTCCGGGAATTAGGGTTGCCGATTAAACATTTACTTGAAATTCTTCATGAGACCGGTAAAAAGTGGACGGTATCCGGCGCACACGGAGATGATCCCTTAGGAGAAACCGGCATGCCCGTCAGTTCGACCGGATATGACACAATTTGCATGATAGAAGGATTGGACGGATTGCACTCGGATGTCATGAAAGTGAGGTTAGGGTATAAGATCTTACCGAGACCTCCGGGTGAAGACAGAGTTCCGGTTATTGTAGTTAAGGACACACTGGTATTTTTTGAGTATTTTGTGAGAAATAATAAAAACAGAGATGTGTTCCGGCATATAGCTATCGTTCAGAGACCGGATAATGAACCTGAATGTATAGTAGACAGAAAAGAACCCATTGTACCGACGAGTCGATAATGGACATGATGATTGACAACATCTTCATCACCTCAATCCGGCAGAAAAAACATAATATTTCCTTGACAGAAAGCGTGTATTCCTCCTACGATGTATGAAAGGGGGATGAATATGGCAAAAAAAACAACTGAGAAAACTACAGCGGCCGCATCAAAGGAAACATCAAAACCGGCAGAGGTTCAAATACCGCAAACTCCGCCACCTCCCTCTGCAAATGCTCCGCAGCCAACCGTCATAGTCACACAGGCTCCGGCTAAGTCATCCACCTCATCGTGTCTGACGAAAGGATGTATCGCAGGATGCGGGTGTCTCGTTTTTGTTGTGGTTCTATCGATAATAGTAGGTTTCGTCGGATACAGGGTGGCACGAAGTGCTGCAGAGAATGCAGTGTCAGGGGCCCCGAAGAGTAAAACCGGCATACCGGAACCGCTCCTTGATGTTGTTGATAAATTCATCGGGACAAATAAGGACGGACAGGAATTCATGAAATTTCTCCGCTACGGCCTTCCTGCGGACGGTACGGCCGGCATACCAACCGGTGGGATAGAAGGTTCGTCAGGAATCGAAGATTATCCGTCAGAGGAGACCGTGACACAGTAAGCTTCGTTAGAAAAAACAGGATGGGGGGAGAGTGTATAGTTTTAGGTAGGCTGATTTTATACCCCAAACAAAATCGAAGTACGGTTTTGAAACCGCTCCGATTAATTATCCAAAAGATATCAGAATGTATAAGAAATGGTCATTTTGATATAATGACCCATATGCCTACGATCGAACGACGGTGTCAATACCAGAACATTCAGGATTTTCATCCCGGCATTTCGGTAATATCCAATAAGGGGGATGAAATAGTCATAACTCCGGATGGAATAGAAATATTAAATAGAATATTTCAAACATCGTATTTGAATCCTCAGTTATTAGAGGACATATGTGTTGAGTGCAGACTGTGTAGTCCTACGATTACGGAAAAGCAGGATACGGTAAGAATTCAAAGAAATGGTTATGAACCGGTATCACTCCTTGAATGTTGTGTTATGAAACCCTACGGAGCGCGTGAGCAGACAGGTGTTCGTCATCCGCGTGTGGCTGTTGTTGATGATTTTATGCCCGAATCTCTTGCGCGTTGGTTAGCAAATGAAGGGTATCCATCGGTTGCCTGCAAAGTAAATCCTGATATCAGGCCGTATGAGCATGAAGTTCAAATGCTTATCGAAATGATACAGGAACAGAAACCCAAAATAGTTATTATAGATAAAGGATTAGGGTACTTCGATACGAGGAAGATTATTCCGGCTCTTCGGGAGAATGGGATAATAGTAATACTATTTTCAGGTGAAACAGATGAAAACAGTGAAGTAGCAGTGCTTGCCGATGCGTTTGTTATGAAAATGAGATCAGATGAAATTATTTCCGTAATCCAAAGATTCCCGGTTTAACACAATTGAGCGGTGAAAAGTTCGAATCATTTACAATTCCTTTTCAATTCCGTGTCCCAGAAAACTTCTTTCAGACATTCTTATGCGTTTTTCCTGTTCCCACCACTCTTCGCGCGTGATCCATGGTCCTACCGTCGTAAGTATTCCGTTTGTTCCGACATGAGCGATGGTCGTGACTATTTCAGGATCAAGTGGTACCCCTAATTCCTCACTTGCGCGTGTATCATGAAGAAGGAGCGTTGTAGTGGGTTCTGATGAAATTTCATCATTTATATGAGATCTTTGAATAACGGAAAGGACATGATACGTAACGTCATGAAGTATCCACGAACCTCCGACTAGGGGAAGTTGTTCGTTATTTTCAGGTTTTTTTAGCCAAGACAAAAATGACATAGTATATACCGCGTTATCTATCCATTCATACAATCCATAGTTTTGGTAGGTATCAACGGCACAAAATGATATTATATCATGATTTTGAACACTATTGAACCCGGGTGAACGTGCGGGATATTATCATACGATCCTGTATTTTTTGTGGTAGAACAGGCGAAGTAATATGCCGCTTATCCCGATGACTCCCGCATGCAGTCCGATGATGCCGGCAAGTATGATAGTAAGATATTTTATGATACTGTAAAATGTGGTATTGATATGGCCTGTAAGGTTGAATCGTACGCCTGATAAGTACAACGCTCCGATCACAAGAACAAGGAGAATGAGAACCGGCCACACACCCTTCATGTCCTCTGATGAAGAGAACATCGATGATGAAACAGATCCTATTCCATAGAGAGCGAAAACCAGCCCGACACTTGCAGGATGAAGAAGTACCGGTATTCCATCTTTCCACGGCACCTGTCCGTAGAGGACCGGTACATACCATGCCAATGCAATTGTAGCGATGAGTCCGACGAGAAACGGCGCGAGGCCTATTGCCGCCCTCCGGAACGGTCCGGTTTTCGCAATCATGACGCTCCCTGCCGTGACCTCCTGCCTTGTCCCCGGTATAGGCTTTCCGCGGATCCATTCCGGTGAAAGTTCAAGTTTGCCGGTCCGGACGCCCAGGATTTCCGCGGTAAAAAGGTGAGACAGTTCATGGATAACGGTTCCGGGAAAAAGAAGAAGAGTTATGACCGCAATGCTTATACTATTGTTTCCCGTTACCAGAACAAGCATTGTATATAGTCCCTGCACGGACTTCCGGCTGAGGATATAGAGAAGAATACACTCGATAAGGATAAGAATTACGGATAACATGTATTTTCAGTATGACGCACTCCCGCACACAACCGCAAGCGTTTCCGGATAAACTTGGTTAGGTTGTACATTGTGTAGCACAATTGACAGTCGTACATATCACTTCACACGCAGTCGCTTTCCACACAATTTGGATATTTCAGTTTATAATAGGTATAGCTATGAAAAAGGTTTGGCAGGTCATGTATAAAAGACCGGGATTTGTAATCCTTTGTATTATTCTTGCTGTCATAACCATCGTTAATATCAAACCCGGTTACTACCTCATAGGATGGGATAATTACTCTTCGTATTTCAACCTTAAAACAAATATCTTCCGCACTTTTTTTTCCGTCTGGAGGGATTACCGGGGTTTTGGTGTCCCGTCTGATTCAGAAATAGTGGACTTGTTCCGGCAACTCTTCTTTTATATATCATCTTTGTTTGTCCAAACACAGCTTCTCGATCAGCTGTATTTTCTGATCTGCCTGACAGCCGGAACGCTCATGATGTATTTTTTTACACGAAAAATACTAACGCTTGTCCGTCCGGAAATTGACCCTTTATTTCGTGAAATCGGTGCATTGTGCAGTGCGGTCTTTTATCTCTGTAATCTCAATACGCTCGGTGCCTTCTATTTTCCGATTGTTACCTATAACACGCGGTACGTAGCCATACCGTTTATTTTCTGGTTTCTAACAACATACATATCAACGAAGCATTTATCGGGGAAAATGATAGTGATCATGCTGATAGGAACCATACTCACATCCGGGAGCTACATAACCGCGACAATCCTGATCACGACAGTACTTGCCCTCGGACTCTTCGGAATATTTTTACCCAGCGGTAAAAGAGTTATTCTTTTCTTTCTGATTTTTCTGTTCCTGAACTCATTCTGGCTTTTACCTTTTACAAACTATACAGCAGAAAAATCGTCGCTTCTGCGTATTGCACCGACGTTTGTTGATGCAAATGAAACACAACTGAACAAACCAAAGTCATTTTACAGTTTCGCCAGGCAAAGCATCCTATACCCTAATTTTTTCGACACCAGGGCGAAAAAATTGGATACCAAAGAGGATATTCCGTTTCATCCTTTATCCCTTACTGTCACGCAACTCCCTGATAAGGCGGGAATTTATCTGTTTCCCATTTTGTACATTCTCGGTTCAATCGAGATAATTTTCGCATGGAAACGCTATCGGTATGCCGTATTTGCTCCTATATGTCTTTTCCTGTTTCTCATACTCAGCATGAAAGAATATTCACCCGTTGGATTTCTCTATACGCTTGCCGACAGGTATATCCCATACTTCGGGGTATTATTCCGGTTCGGAGACACTAAATTTCATGCGTATATGGCGTTTGCAGGAAGTGTTGCCGCAGGCATAGCTGTCGTTTGGTTTCTCCGGCATATACGGATAATCGGGAAATCGACGCAAAAAATATTGATCCCGCTCGTATGCGTTGTACTGATAGCAGGCAGCATGTATCCGTACAGAAGCTACTTTACGGGGCATCTCATCGGACCGTTTATGTACAACAAAATTCCTGACGCATATTTCCGGCTTGCAGATGACATAAACAAAGATCCGGGGTATGGTCGTGTTCTTCATTTGCCGTATGATAACAACGTCTATTGGCGGTCGTATTCATGGGGCGCGTTAGGTTCCGCTTTTCTTCAATATATGCTGGATAAACCGCTCATGGAAAAAACATTTGAACCGGGAAGTATTGAGAACGCCGTATTTAACAGCACAGTAAGCAGTCTTATACAAAATAGTCAAAAGATTCCGAAGGGAGAATATACATTGGAACGGGCACGTAAATTTTATACTATTTTGAAAACATCAGGTGTTTCATATATTATCCTCGATGAGTCTGTTTCCGCAGCTATCCCTTCACGCGGTGTGTATTATTGGGGAAATTATTCTTATTACGATGCAAAGGCGCTTCTGGATATGCTTGTCACAAATAATTTTGCATCACTGACAAAGACGTACCCTGTCTCATATTTCACCAAGTCCACGGGAGGTTCATCTGTCGGGGAAATTTCGTTATCACCAACGAGCGCGTTTAATAGCCAAAAAACAGACTATATCTCGTTATACACACTTGCCAGAACCGACGCCCCTGTCAGTTTCGCATCAACTGTTTTATATACGGATCCGGAAGTAACGGATATTCAGGAGTTACCTGATGCTACACATACAATTCAAAGTACAACCGAAAAATCGATCATCCGTCCGTTTACGCGGAAAGACGGAACGGGTATACGGGATGGCAGCAACGTATCATTCCGGTATTCCGCACAAATATTTCCCGTGCCGTATCGGATTGACATTCCTTCATCTGCAAATGAAGCCCTTATTGACGTAACGATTGCCAAAAATATATCTGCGTATACTATTTCGTTGTATCAGGTGTATACGCCCCTTATTAACGGTTATCAATGGAAAAAGAAGATAAAGGAAATATCCATACCGATGGGATCCTTGTCCAAATACACTCCTGATTCCGTTCCGATAAGTTCATTCGCGTCCGATTGGAACATACTCGGCAATATGGATGTGGGGAATATGCGTATGGTACTTGAGGACACAGTTCTTCCTATTCCCGTTCCGGAGAGTTCAAAAGAATCTTTTGTCGGAAGCGTGCTTATCCGTACTCTCAATCCCCGGATCCGGATTCTTGCATTATCTGACAGGAGATCTGTCGATCCGAAGAATATTCAGCTAACCACTGAACCGAACTGTTTTGGCGATAAAATCAACGGATATTCGTATGCCTTCACGAATACAAATCAGGTCGAACTCACAAGTCAAAATGGTTCTGCCTGCATTGCAGCGCAGCTGAAAGACATACTGGAAAAAGAAACAGGATACCTGGAGATAGGAACAATTATCCGGGGTACGAGTACGGATCTGGATGCACGTTACGGAAACGGCAGAGGCTCACCGATATTTTCAGCGCTTGGCAATAACCCGAAACCAAATACGGTATCCGTCTGTATAACCGCACCTGGAGGTGATTCTGATTGTCTCAACAGACACCAGATACTTTCTATCGGTTCTTCCCAGTATGTACGCATACCAAGCGAATCACCGCTTCCTGCAGACCGTGACACTGCACTCGTTGTTGCGCTTAAAAATATCTCCTATCAGAAACAGTCCATGACGCTGGAGTCGGTCATGGTATATCAGTTCCGGGATATTCTGAGTGATGAACTGAAAATTTCTGATGTCCTCCCGGTTATGAACCTTCCATCCGCTAAGAATGAGAATACCCTTACGCTTTCCTGGAATGTACCGTTTTCACCTTTGGCATATTATCATAATCCCGCATTTGACAGTTTTGCTCTCAGCAATAAGCCATGCGATATAGGATACCGTACTGTCCGTTTCATTCAGGACAAGCTGACACTTGGTGTGGACGACTGTTATAACGAACTATCCCAAACGCTGCCGTTTGACAGCAGCGCTTTCTCTGTATGGCTGGTAGGGTATAGTCTGGAGTCCGGAAAGTACCCGTTGTTTCTCCTGAAAGATAAGTATGGGACATACATGCAGGAATACCTTTCTCTCTATCAGGGATATCCCGATATTGCGGGGTTTAAATCGCTTCACCCTGTGGAATCCAAAACTCCGGAGGCAATCATTCAGGGAATAGCATCATCTCCGGTGAAGTATACATATACCTCTCTTTATCCTCAGCCGGAGTTGTCTGACAGACAACCCAAGAATTATATTATTCATCAGGACAGCGAAAATGCCGGTTTATTTTCCATAGGTTCTTTTGACGTCATGGAGCTTCCCGCGTCCTGGTATGACCTCCGTCTTGTGCCGGACTTGGGAACACGGATATATCAACAACCCCGGTCATTTACATATAAACAGATATTGCCATCATTTTGGCGTATCGAGCCGGAAACAAACGGCACATCGCTTATGAAGCTCAATGTGGGGTATGACCGGCAGTGGGCGGTGTATGATAGCATTGCCGGAGTATTATTCGGAATGGGTAAAGTTTATCCTCATTACAAGTGTGACGGGTATGCCAACTGTTTTGAAATTCCCAAATCAGGACCTGCGGCGTATTATGCCTTGTATACTCCGGAAAGGCTGAGTTTCTTGGGGTGGGGGATAACATGTATAACCGGAATTTTATTTATATACCGTGCGAAACGATCTTTACGGTCTTCGTAATACGCAATTGCCCGTTTCATAAAACGGTACACGTTCCAGTTGAATTCAGGGGAAAAAAGTACGCCCGCTCCCAGCTGGATAATCCAGTATAACTGGATATACCATTGCGCAGGACCGATCATCTCGTGTGTCCACCGGTGCATCTGATACGTTTTTATTGCCAACCGGCGGAAAAATTTAACTGATGCTGCATTTTTGTGCCAACGGACTTCTACCATCGGGCGGCGTATATTTGCCAGTTTCCCCCGCATTCCCATACGGTACCAGAGTTGTGTATCATCAGCAGGCCAGAAGTACTGGTCATAACCTCCGGCATCAATTGCGACACTTTTGCGGTACATGACGGACGGATCTGCAAAAGGACTCACAATATACCAAAGTTTTTTTATCTCACGGTCATCATCGAGGAACCGGACTATCTGAGTTTTTCCCGTATTGGTGAAAAGTTTAATGGATGATCCGACAGCAGTCACATCGGTGTGTTTTTCCAAGTACGCTATCTGTGTTTCGAGACGCTTCGGAAGCATCCGGTCGTCCTGATTGAGACGGCAGATGTATTCACCCTTTGCCTTTTTGAGAGCAAAATTTAACACCCGTCCCAACCCGCGGTTTCTGGGAAAGTCAAAGAATGTGATATTGGAATATTTTTTTTCCAGAGACTTGCAGAGCTCTTTGCTTTTATCTGTGGAACCGTCATTGATAAGGAGGATTTCAAACCGTTTGAATGTGCTTTTCTGGATCGACAGGACTGCTTCTTCCAGGTAAGCAGAACCGTTAAATACCGGAATGACGATAGAAACAACCGGTGTCGTGTTTATGGATTGATGCATTTGTTTTTTCATAGATATGTATGATTATTTCAATCCTTTTTCTTTCAGGCATTTTTCATATCCGGTCTCATTCGGTTGGTTAACCTCAACACCGCTGGAATCAGTCCAGGACACCGTGGCATATTTTGCACACGCATCTATAGCCTGCATTTCGATGTAGCGGTCAACCTGGTGTGAGAACACGATACCGAGCCACAGGATGACCCCCGCGATGATTGCGGTATGAATATGTCCGGATATAAATGTATATACAGTTTTCATATATTTTCTCTATATTCAACAGTTAAATTCTTCTAGGCTCAAGAAGTGCTTAAGCCTACAAGAATAACGAGAACGCAGTGGAAACAATTTTGTGGCATAAGCCAAAAAATTGAATTTAGCATTTAGCTAAATACCACTTTGTTGTTATTCCGCAAATTTTTAATTTTGTCCCATTCTCGAGGACTTTGGTTGCTTTTGCTTGCAGCCAAACAGATTATTTTGTTTTTGTCATTCTTTGGGAATGACTTGGGTTGCTGTCTGCCAGCCACCAATCTCTAACCTAAGAGGAGCCCACCATCAACGGTAGGTCGGTGGGCTCCTCAATAGGTTCTTCATGTTTCACCTCCTCATAGGTGACGAGGTGAAAGAATGGTTAGTGTCCCCACCAGCCAAAGTCACGTTCGGGTTCTAGGCCCGGATCGCAGATAGTGATTGCGGTCCATGGTGCTGTGGCTTGAGCAGTACCGTCGGAAGTGAATAACCACAGTGAGTGGTTGGCCGATGTGTCCAGGGCGATTACTACGTCGCTGACTAAACCATCGAGTACCCATACAACTGTATGGATCCATGTTCCGGTGATAGTGCCTGGTTCGCCAATGGTGGTGGCATTCGGGTATTGCAACGCCAACGCATCCAAAGCGGGGTAGAGCGTTTCCTCGCGAGTTGCGAGATCTCCGCGATTAAGAGTGATGGTACTTGAAATCACCTCAAGCGGTACGCAAATCCCTGTTTGTTCTACCTCTACGGCAACTGATGCCTGGACGATCTCAAGGTCAGCATTGATAGGCTGGCAGAGTTGGACTCCTGAAAAAGCGTGAGTTACGTTCAAGGTGCCAGTCTCGGTTACCAGGAAGAGAGCCTTACCATTGCTCTCCAGGATCAAGTTCGCACCTGATGTAACGGCAGTCGGCTGGGTCCATATCAAAGCCTGGTAGGCTGTGACCGTGACGTTGCCGGGTCCGGAGGCGCGTAAACGTGCACTTGGGACGCTGTCCACGTAAGTATCCAAACTAACGAACACTTCGTCTGGATTAACTGTCATCCAGGTTTTGATGAAACCGACGATGGCTTCTGAGTCAGCACAATTGCTTGCGCCTACATCGACCACCTGTTGTGTGTAAACAATCCCGATTAAGGGAATATCTCCATCCCAACTATTCAACGGAATTTCTCCGCTGGGAGTGGGAACTTCGACACCCTCTTCGACAATGTATACACCGGTGCGTCCATCAACCAAGAGCGGGTAGACGCCTTCGGGTAACGGGTCGATAGTGTACCATCCAGTCCAGACAAGACTTGCGGGTGCTGTAACTGTCCAATTACCGGTTTGATGGTCAATTTTCTGAGACATAGCATCCAGGATATCAACCAACACATACGGATCAGTCACTCCCTGATTGCTTAGCATTTGCTTAAAGTCTGTCCAACTGATACTGCCAGGTACAGGTGCCTGTGCAGTTGCAGATGTATCCAGGGCTGCCTGTGCGGTTGCGGTTGCAGCTAACGCTACAGCAGCGTCAGTTGTTGCGGTTGGGCGGTCGGTCGGACGCAGGGTTGCAGTCTGTGTCGGATTCGGTGTATTGGTCGGCGCTGACTTGGATGGAACCCACGGATGCCAGGCCAACAAAACCAAAATCAAAATCACTCCGAGACCCACAACGATCAACCACGGTAAATTGCTATTGGTGGTTTCTTTCTCTTCAACTTCGTCGTCGTGCTCAACAACGTCAACATGTTCAACAACAGGCTCGACGTGTTTGATGGGTTCGATATTCTGAACCACGTCGACATGCGTTGGTTCGACCTCTGGCTCGAGATCCAAATGCACCGGTTCGGGTTGCGGATGCAATTCCTCATGTTGCTCTTCCGCAAACACCCCGTCTGACTCAGCCTTCGTCAACCCAGCAGCAATCATTATCTTTGCCTGTGCAGTCGACGCACCCATATTAATCAGTTCTTGATATGTGTAACCTTCTGGTTCTGCCATCGGAGTCTCCGTTTCTTTTACAACAGGTGTTTCAACAACCCGTTCTTCCACCACAAGGGTGGGTACATCGACCATCTTCCGGATCCAGCGGCGCATTTTGCGTCGGCCCGGTTCATCGTCTTCGACCTGTGGAGCCTGATTGAGATTAAGCTCTTTGCCCTGCGCATAACCTTTCAGTTCTGCCAGAGTTGTGATATTTGACAATACGTCTGTACTCATTTCAAAATCTCCTTTGATTTTTAAAATTGTCCATTTCCCTTCCTCAGGAGCACTGAAGTGCTTCAGTTTTGTCGCACACACAGTGCGGGACGGAATAATGGCTTATGGGGATATCTATCATTACATTGAATATCATCACGTTGAACACGTGAGTCACGTTTATTCCTTTTTCAGGAATTGGTGTTTACTTGCCAATAGCTATGCCTCCTTTGCGTAGCAGAAAACACTCAATAGTCAAAAAATTGAGAGCTTACTGCTACGCAAATACGGAAACATGCCTTTATGATTTCCCCATACAACAGGAGATTGCCGCGACCATTACCGTTTACCATCACTAACTATATTTACTCCGATTTTTAGTCGGGGTTGAGAATGTGGGTATTTTTTAGGGATCGTTCGTAAATAACTTCAGAGTTATTTATGACTACGATCCTTTATGACGCGTAATCGCGTCCAAAATACCCGAAATAGTCCCATTTATCTGTCCTTTCGGATAGATGTATGAGACGTTACTGTCCCACTATCCTTAGCATTCGCCTTACCTACTATTCGTAGCGCGGCTCATGCAGCGGATTTCGCGGGACAGTTTTGAGTACTTCTAAACCTGTTAGGTTTAGAAACTCAAAACTGCGTTCTCGTTTGTTAAAGTGCATTTCCGACATAGTCGGAATTGCTTGTCTTATCCGTTCCGTCAGTATGAGCGTAATATGCCCAAGTGACAGTCTGGCGTCGACCCCTAGGATTTGCTCCCGGGAAAAGGGGGAGATCGGCCTGCCGTACGATCTCACCCTATTTCCGAAAACAATAATTATCAAATGTTTACTTTTTTAAATTACTAAGATGTTCAGATCCGATGACGGATCTGAATCGATGGATTGCTAAGCTCTTCAATATGAATTGAATCGCTAAGCAACCAATCGACCTGCCGTTCGGAGTACCCTCATTTCCAGAAACAACGACTCTGAATGTTTACTTGTTAAATTGTTAAGGTGTTCAAATCTGACTGCCTTCTTTTATCGGTTACTCCGCCAAGGGCGGAGTCGTGTCTCGTACGAATCCACAAACGGATTCGTCGCCTTCGGCTCCTCACCATATGTGGGAGTAAGCTCGTCGTCGCTATGCTCCTCCTTGCTAACTCCCACAAAAAAGCAGGCTATCCGCCTGCCATTTTTGTTCTATTCGCGTACCTCTACCCGGCAGGGGAGAATGAACACTTTATTGACTTTTTAAATTTTCCTTCAGGCAACAAACAGCATTTGCCCGATCTGAATTTCTGATGCGTAAATCAACTTATTTATTCTTTCTTAAAAGTGCCAGTCCTCCGATGCCTGTTAAGGCAAACGGCAGGATGACAAGAAGGTCTTCGGCACCGGCAGTCGGCAGAGTTGTGGCACCCAAGACTTTGTTTGTGACGCAGATGCGTGCAAAGTTTTTATCTCCGTTGGGTCTTTGCGGGCTTGTAACTGACGCCCAGTTATCACGGCAGAACGGATCTTCTGTTGGTACAGGTCCGACTACTTTTGCCATGATAAAGACTTCGCGTGATTGCCCTGCAGGCATTTCGTGAATAACGACGGTCATGGATTTTTTATCAAACGTAACAGCATCCTCGGGTGCTTTGTCTTTGACAAATACATCCGTTATCTCTATGTTGTCCGGAACATTATCAATAACAGTAACCGGTTTCATCGTTTCACCGGATGAGTTGGTGATCGCGAGACGATAGTTCACTTTATTTGCGTCAACTCCGGTATTTGCAGAAAAAATTGCATCAAGAACATTTTCCTGATACTCACCGTTTATAGGATTTTGGACATCTTTGTCGATTGTCAGATTTGTCGGTTGGGGACAGTTACTGCCGTATTGTCCGTTGGTACAACCTTCATCAGCACGGACTGCAACTGCAGCAAGAGAAATGATAGCAAGAGTTATAGATAAAAATGTAACGAGATATTTAGACATGTATGTATTCCTTTCGATATAATTAGATACACTTTACTGATTAGGTTGAGAGTATACACCCTATAACATTTGTTGTCAAGTACTATAAGATAGGTTATATAAATGTCAATGTATGATTTACGAAATACGATTTGTGGGAAATATTTAAAGGCTTTAAAAACCTGAATCTTACATCGTAAATCGGACTGATTAGTAAAAAGAAGCGAGGGGATACTCCGTAATACACATTATACGTACGAAATCACCTGTCAGGTCTGACCATCAGCCTCGTTTATAAGATCCGCAAATAAAAGCAGTCTCTCAGCTATCTTTTAAGGATGCTCCGTATACTGCTTACCCAGCTTCGATATGAGGCTGGGATGCGCAGTTAAGGAGCACCCGGTTAGGTCTGACCATCAGCTTCTTCTATGAGATCAGCAAAAAGGAGTAACCGTTCCGGTGGAGTTAGGATGCTCCGTAATACGCTTCGCGTAAACGGAGCCACCTGTCAGGTCTGACCATCAGCCTCGTTTATGAGATCCGCAAACAATAACAGTCTCTCAGCCACGCTTCCAGGTGGCCAACAAGTCTGCAGGATGAGGCTCTTTTTGTCTGTTTCAGGCACGAGATAGGTAATTGAGCTTGGCTTCACGATACGTTTTTCCCTGAGTACGTACGTATACCGGACACCTTTGTAGAAAAGGACGATCTGGTCGCCAGCCTCAAGGTTTTTGACAAGGTAAAATACAGCGTTCAGCTTATTCACAAACCACTGATAGTTGGTAGAGTGGGAGAACAGGTATACGGTACCTTTCTGGTCCGGCGTGAAGCTGGTTGAAGCGTGCGCCACACCCTCAGAAAGGGCTTTATTGTACTCATTCAGCTTCGCAGGATTGACGTTCGGTATGACAACAGCGTTCACCCCGATTTTCGGGATAATGATGCCGAAGTCGGTATTGAGAGGCGTAATTGTCTTGCCATCGGGTCCTACGAGCGGATTAAAGATGACCGGAGCTGCAGGAGGCAGGGTTTTGGGCGGTGAGATGAGCATGGTTACTGCATCCTGTGTCTCTTTAGCCAGATATCCGGCTTCCAGGCGTACCTTCTGGATAAGCGGCAAGCTCATACCTCCCAGTGACAAAAGGACGAGGAGAAACCCTCCGGCACGTCCCCACGAACTGCCTCCGCGACCGCCTTTTTTCGGATTTATGCCTTTTCTAGGCACGATTCGAGGCTGAGTTGGTATGGGTGATATCCCTGCTTCAACAGCCGCACCCTTATCTGCCTCGCCTGTTATCGGTGAAGGAGAACCGGTGAACGGGTTAACAGGCTGATTGATAGGCGGGTCTGCTGATTGCACATCTTCGGAATATGCATCCTCGTTGGAGGATTGTTCCGAAAGTTGAGGTACGACATCAGTTTCATCAGGCACAGGTTCATCGTAGACATCCTCCGGAACGTCAAAATCCCAGTCAGGCACGGTTGGCGCAGATGTCTGTGCCTGGGGGATATCCGGAATTATGGCAGTTGGAGCATCAGTCTTGGGTGTGGATTGAGGCTCGAAAATTGGTTCATTTCCCGTCACTGACGGGATTTTTGACACTTTCGGAGGTGGAAAGCCGGACGGTTTGATACCCGCCGGAACACCCGTCGGCATTGTGCGGAAGGGTTTATCCGGAGGAACGGCATCAGGCGGAGGGAACGGGCTTAAGTTGTCCGGAAAGTATGTCGGTTCCGTTGTCCCTTTCGGGAACGGACTTGGACGCGGAGTCGTCGGGAGCGTCCCGGGAAGGCGCGGAAACTTCGGGAGTGCCCCCGGGGTACGGGGTTTAAACGCACCAGGTGCGGTCTGGAATTTCGGGAAGGCACCGAATCCGCCCGGCATATTGAATTTCGGAAACTTCGGTTTTTGCGGAATTGGCGTGTATGCTATGTGTGACAATTCATCCCGCGCAGATGCATTCGTATCCGTTTCAGGTTTAGGATTTGCAGGAGGACCAACCGGTCTATCTGATATTCCATAGAAATCATCCATGGTAAGGCGCGGTTTCGCGGGTGTCGGTGCAAACGGAGCCTTTGGCTGAGAACTCATTCTATCCTGTGCGGGAACCTGGGTAAACGGGCTTTTTTGAGGCTGATTTGTTTGGAGGTCACGTGACGGATACACATTTCCCTTCGGTACTGATACTGAATTTTTAGGCTTTGCATCCGCAACATTCAAAGCGGAAGGGATTGCAGGGGGAATCGGACCCATCAGAAATGACAAATCATCCGGCGTGTCTTCAACCGGAATGGTTATTTTTCTGCCGTTCGGCAGTTTTTCAAAAATATAGATAGTACCGGATGTAGGTAACATAGATAATTTTGGTTCACAAACCAACAGGAAAGATTGACGGATTATATCCTATAGTAGAAGAAAAAGCAAGTGTATAGTATCAGATTTTACTTAGTTTTCGGTTGGAGGCTGGGATCGGACAATGTATCAGCGGATGCGCTCTTGTCTCCCTGAACGCTATGTTTTTCCGTTTGAGCAGTTGTTGAGCTTCCCGTCCACGTGAGCTTGATTTCCTGTGAAACTGCCTGTTTGCCGAGCTTCGCAGCTGCGTCATACTGGCCTTGTTTAATGAGTTCACGCACGGTTTCCATCGCCTTCTGGTTGACGTTTCTCTCGTAGTCGGCAAGGATCGGGATGATCAGAGGTGCAAGTTCGGAAAACATATCATCTAGCCTCGGTATAGCCTTGTAGAACTCTTCGAGTGTCATGCCGGGAGTGAGTGTTGCCAGGACGTGCTGGGATATAGCCTGCGCGCGCTCATCAGTGATTGTTCCGTTTTCAATTCCCTTTTTCAGGAATTCGACGATATTAAGCTCCAATTTTTGTCTGAGTTCATCTGCTGTCATAGGTATAGTATGGTGTATCATAGCACTTCTATCAAGGACAAAATTAACTCTAAATCAGACATTTACTACACTATGTTTTTGTGGAGTTTTTAAATTCTTGCAGAGAGCAGGATAGGTATGATATATTATAGGCCTATGTGTCCAATAGAAGTTCGTGTTGGAGAAGGAATTACAAGCGTGATAAAAGTATTAGGTCCGGGAAGAGACGTTGCTATTATTGCACAAAACCCCCGGACTACAGTTGCGTATGCGGGTGATGTTTCGGGGAAAACGTCCATAAACGGTGGAGCGGATGGGAAGATTATCCTGGAAACAACACTTTCACAAATTGGGCATTCTGTAGAGTCGACAATACCGATCTATGAGCCGGGAGAAATGACACTATTCGGTCGAGCACTCAATGAGGTACAAAAACCAATCGTGATAAAGCGGGTGGCAAGATAAAATAATTACCTTTTTTTATTATTTTTCTTCTCTGGAGATTCTCATGTTTATTTGGTACCATGAGATCCAATGACCAAACCCTACGAAAAAACGGTATTTCCCAACGGCGCGCGCCTCATTCTTATTCCCATGGAGGGTGTCAACAGCGTTGCCACTTCCGTGATGGTAAGTGTGGGAAGCAGGTATGAAATCAGGGAGAATAACGGAATTTCTCACTTTCTGGAGCATATGGTATTTAAAGGGACGAAAAAATATCCGACGACCGATGATGTCAACACTATCGAGCGGCAGGGCGGGTTACAAAATGCATATACGGATATCGATATTACGAACTACCATAACAAAGTGCTTGCAGAGGATTGGCAGCTCGGGCTTGAGATAAATAAGGAATTAGCGCTCAACCCGCTTATAGAGGCAAAGCACGTGGACCGCGAACGCTCCGTCATCATCGAGGAGATGAAGCGGTATGAAGATGAGCCATCAGCCAAAGCTGAGGAAGTGTTCCATACCATGATGTATCCGGAAACCAAACTCGGGATGCGGACAATCGGAGAAGAAGAGAGTTTAAAAAGTGTTTCGTCAGGAGAGCTTCATGCGTATCACGATGCGTGGTATAAACCGGAACGGATCGTAGTGGTTGCGGCAGGAAAACTGGATAAAAGCACACAGATGACCGTACACAGAAAAGCAGAGGAATGGTTCGGGGGATTGCCGAAAGAAAAGACAGGAGAGTTGGAAACGGTTAAAGAATTGCAGGACAGTCCGAAGGTGAAAGTTACGACGAAACCCGATGCACAACAGGCGCATTTTGTATTGGGCATAAGGACATTTAAACGCGGAAGTGAAGACCGGTTTGCATGGAACGTTTTTAACCTCCTCATGGGCATATCATTCACTTCGCGGCTCTTCAGAGAGATCCGCGAGAAACGGGGACTTTGTTATCACATTCATTCCTCATCCAACAACTGGGTGGATGTCGGTAACTGGTCTATCTATGCCGGCGTTGCTACGGAAAAAGTGGGAGAAGCAGTGAAAGCAGTAATGGGAGAGTTGACGGCTGTATTGAACAAAGGAGTTACTCAGGATGAGATAAACGTATCGATAAAGAGGCTTAAAACAATGCTCTCATTCCGTGCCGAAGATCCGGAATTTATGAATGAATATTACGGGCGGCAGGAAGTTTTCAACGAACCGGTCATGACACTGGACGAGTATCTTTCGCGGATAGAAAAAGTCACGAAAGAGGAAATAGATATATTATTGAAAAAATATTTTATAACGAAAAATCTGAATTTATCCCTCGTGTGGAACAAACCGGAAGATAAATCTCTTATAACACTTCTGACTCTATAAGATTTTTCTACTTGGCGAAAGATGAGTTTTCCTGTATATTTGCCATATATGAAAGAACAAACAGTTGTCCTTATTAAACCCGACGGGGTAGAGAAGCATGTGATCGGACAGGTTATTGCCAGATTTGAAAAAGCGGGACTGACCATTTCTGCTTTGAAAATGGTCCGTTTAACTCAAAAAATTCTTGACCAGTGGTACGCGCACCACAAAGACAAACCGTTTTTCCCTGATCTTTGCCGGCAGATGATGGTAACACCGGTTGTCGCAATGGTTGCAACAGGAGAGGGGGCGATACAAAAAGTGTTCGATATCTGCGGTCCGACAGATCCTGCTGAATCCAAACCCGGTACAATCAGGCGGGATTTCGGGGAGTCCAAACCGAAAAATGTCGTCCACCGGTCGGATTCGGTGGAGGCGGCGCAGAAAGAAATAGGGCTTATATTTCAGTCAGAAGAATTGTTCTGAGTATTTCAAAAACTTATGAGTCAACCTGAAGTTGCGATTCTATCGAAAGATCTTCAACCGGGAGGATATTGGATAGTAGACCCGGATGCTGATGAGGCAATATTCGATCCGGGTAAACCGGAGACCTATATGAAATGGATTTCCGACGAAGAAGCAGCAATACTTGATATGGCTGCAGCAACAGCTCCTCATCTGGACCTTAACCTCGGTTGCTGAACATAAAAGAGAGATTTACAATTTTATATTCCCGGGATGTATTTTCCTCCTTCCTTCCTACCTTTCGCATTTGTTAGTATGGATATATCCTTCATATGGAACATTTTCCAAAAAACGCATCCCAAACACTTCCTCCGCATGCGAAGCTCACACACCGTGGTGTGGCGTCCCCGTGCCCCGGGCATATCGCGCTCGGTATCCAGTCAGATGTGGGCGTATGGTACGCACACTGTGGTAAATGTAAGGGATACTTTGTCTATATACCGAAAAAAGATATCTGGGTAGAAGAGGAAATTTTTGAAAAGTCGCTTCAGAAAGAAACACCGCTTGATCTGCTGGCAATGTTGTAGGGTGGGTTTGTACCTCATACACCCGGTTATTTTATATTTTTTGCCTTTTTTCCCGTTTAGAAGTATCATTGCCGGATAACGAAATCTTTGGAAATTAAGGATACAATATGAGTCCGGAGTGTAAAAAAGAGATAAAACCACGCATTACTTCGCGGTATTTGATAGACCGGTGGAATTCTGATGAACCAATCCCCGAACATCTTTGCGATGCCGTTGATAGTTTCCGTATGCTTGAGGCATCTTTCGGAGACAGATTTTCCCAAGATGAAAGAAACGATATACGTCTTGCATATTACCTTACCCTTGAGCTTACCGGAAATCCGAATAAAATGCGGAATGACGGACATTCTTTACCGTGGCATGCGGTGTCTGTTGCAACCAAAACATTCCGTCTGGGAGGAAATCGGGATGAGGTCATTACTGCGCTTCTCCATGATACTGCCGAAGACACGACTATCATGGAACCAAAAGACGTTATTCAGCTTATAACGGAACTGTTCAATGAAGACATATCCCGGTATGTCGATGCGCTGACCAAAGTACGATCAAAAAAATTAGACAGAACAAATATTCTCCAAACCCACGAGAAAATTCTCAGGCTTCTTGAGATTAATCCTCGTATCGGAGCAATTAAAACCGGCGGTGACCGGATCGATTTTATGGAAACACGTGAGAGTATGACCCCTGCAGACAGATTAAAAAAAGCCTATGAAACACTGAAAGTATTAGTGCCTCTTGCGCATGGACTGGGGCTTCGGGATATTGAGTTTAGTCTTGCAAATTCTGCACTTGCAGACATCTCTGAGTTTGTCTTTGAAGGAACATTACAACCCCGTGTACCGGTTGAGGAATATGAAAAAGTGAAAAAACGGTTTGAAAAGAAGTGCAAAGGTTTACGTGAAGGGTTATATGATGAACACGCCAGTCAGATCCGTATACCGTGGCTTTGGGATGGTGTCAGATTGCAGCAATTGGATCTGGAATTGCTTCGTGAATTGCCTCATGCGTGGCTTCCTCTCTACGTTCCGTTTGTCATACCGACAGATCCGAAAGGGGAAAATCAACAATATATATGGGCTGCAAAAGCTATGGAAATTCTCATGTATCTGGAGGATCAGAAAGTATTGAAAAATAGTGTTATCGATCAGTTTAATGAAGAGAGAAGATCACAAAGATCAAATATCCGTATCGATATGGAGGTTGACGGCGTACCTGTGCGTCTCATATTTCTCACAGATCAGGAACACTGCAGGTGGCAGGCTTCGGTTATGGACACGGATTCTGCGGATAGTGTCGTCCGGGAAGCAGCGCGGGAGCGTGTAGGCAATCTCATAGACACCTACAAATCCCTCACACGGCTTTCGATGGATGTGAGACAGCAGGACCTTATCAACATTCTCATGAACGGTACGAAGAGGATAATAACCACAGAAATGAGAACAATTGTTGTTCCGGGGCAGGCAACGGCGTTTGATGTGGGATTCCTGTTATCAAACGGAGAACATGATTTTTCCGGTATAGTGCATATAGACGGAGAACGGGTGGATCCTGGTTATGTCATACCGGAGGGAAGAGTTATTGAAGTTGTATATAACGGCAGAAGTCAAAAGAATAGGCTTCAGGCTGAGTGGGTTTCTTATGCCAAAAGTCCGATGGTACGACGGGCACTTCTTGAACGGATGACAGCCAAACTGCAATATGAGTTACTCTCTAATGAACGGTATATCAACGAGACGACGCTTGCTTATGCTCTCAAAAAACGCGGGGCAAGTGTTCTTGAAAGACTGTTTACGTTACTGGCAAAAGAAGAGGGACTGCCGGTGTCCAAACTCCTTCTTCCTATAGAAATAGCCCCGATTGTTCAATCATCCGACCCGGAAGTTGAATTTCCGTTTCTGGATATTGGTTCTCCGGTTGCAGAGGATCTCAACGTAAAAGTGAGCGGAATACTTATACGTATCGGACTTGCCGCAAAGGGGTATAGAGTCGATGAAGCCAGAACCGGATTTCCATGGAGATTAGCACATGAACTCGTCGCACTTCAAAAGAAAGCACCATATGCATATATCGACATACCAAACAGAGAAGGTACAGAACACATATGTGAAAGTGTTCTTCGAAAACACGGTTTACCTCTCGCTTCGATTCTTCTTGAAACACTCCAGCACATTACAGGGTCAGGGAGACTGCATATCACTCTCATACCGGATGAAAGAACTTTCACGAAGTTAGCAAAAATGGGAGGATGGGACGCTCTTATTAGTGAAATGCAGGGAAAAATAGATATTATGCATAAGCAAATACCGGAAAGAAACAAATCTCATGTCAATATTCAGATTCCGTAAAAGCATAAACAAGATACCCCGTCATAAGCAAACATTTGAAAAACTGTGGGTTAATAAGGAATTTAGATTATCAGCTCCAGTGACCGGAAGATAGGAAGGATGATTTCAAAAGGAAGTCCGATCACGTTTGTATAGCTTCCGTCAATTTTTGTTATCAGATCCCAAGGTGCTTCATTGAGTGAATATGCAGCCGCGGCGCGCGTGAAGTCATACCGCGTCACATACTGGTCAAGCTCGGATGCGGAGAGCTTGCCGAATGTCACTTTCGTCGACTCGGACTTTTCCCAGCGTTTTTTCACCTGCCAACCGGCCTCCACATACGCAGCAGCAACTGCTGTTGTGAATGTATGGGTTTTTTCCATAAGCTCTTTGATCATCGCACGGGCATTTTCACGGTCCGTGGGTTTGCCGTATGTTTTTTTGCCGATAATTGCCATGGAGTCTGCGGCGATAACCAGATTGTGGATTTTTTCATCCATGAGGTATGCACGGGGTGATTTGAGGATGGCGTCAAGCTTTGCAGATGCACGTTTTTTAATCGTTGAAGTAGGATCGCTTCCCACTACCAAATCTTCATCGATGCGTGACACAACAACGCGGAACCTGATTCCGAGCTTCTCAAGGAGATGTTTTCTCCCGGATGACTGGGATGCAAGCGTGATGTGTTTGGGTATGGGGAGGGCTGCTAACTGGCTTTTGGATGAGGTGAAAGATAAGTTCATAATATGTGGTATTATACCTGTTTTGTGGGTAGGATGGAAGGGAGGGAAAAGGGAGGTTTGATAAACAGTACCGATGGTCTAGTATGTCGGGATGGACGGATTTGAACCGTCGACCTCACGGTCCCGAACCGTGCGTTCTACCAACTGAACTACATCCCGAAAATATTCTAAGTTACTTAAGATACTTAAGTTTCTTAAGTGACTTATGGTATTCTGATTTTATGTTGCCAAAGTACAAGTATCTTTTGACGTACCGGTATGGTGAAATTATACATGATCTGACAGTGGAATTCTGCAGCCAGTTTCTGTCAGAACGGGAATATCAGCGTACCAGAGAGCAGATGATCCAGGCGGCACGATCAGGAAAACAGAATATCGTGGAAGGTATAGAAGATGCGAGAACTTCGAAAAAAATGGAGATTAAACTCCTCGGTGTAGCACGTGCGTCCTTAGAAGAGCTCATTATGGATTATGAAGATTTTCTCCGTCAACGAAAGCTATCCATATGGTCTAAAGACGATATAAAAGTAGAGAAACTCCGGCATTATTGCTATAGAATAAGTGACATAAGTAACTTAAGTGACTTAGGTTGCTTAAAAGAGCAAGCAACTCTTCCACCTAAGAAGGAAGTAGCTGCAAACCTTCTCCTCACGCTCTGTCATCTCGCAAGCTTTCTTTTATCAAAACAAATAACGAAAGCAGAAACAGACTTTGTCACGAACGGTGGATATACCGAAACCTTGTTTAAAAAACGATTGAAAGCTAGAATATAGGAGCTCCGGCGGCGTATCGGTTTAACTTGCCGGAGACTACGCGTGCCGATGTAGCTCAACTGGATAGAGCAGACCCGTCCTAAGGGTAAGGTTGGGAGTCCGACTCTCCCCATCGGTACAAAGTTTTGACGGGCAGGAGGGTAAGATTAGAGGTTCAAATCCTCTCGGGGGTACTTATACAGATATATTCCTCTGATATATCTCTCATAACAAAATAAAAGACTTTCCGGTTTTGATTTTTTCCCGTTATCATGAGGATATGTTACTATTTCGTTAAAACCGAGGTAAGTGAAGCTAGTATTGGTTCAATGTATGTTGGAATCCGTGCTTCCGGTGTATATGCACTGTTTGAAGAAGGAATAATCATATGCACTATCCCATTCTGAACATAAACATAATGATTTCCGGTCTTTGTTCCGTTTGGAGCTCCACGTTCATCATAGTTGGGGGTTTGAACTGTCATCTCCAGGTAGCTTGATGAATTCAGAGGTTTTTCCCTGACGCTTAATATTTTATCGGTACTTTGCTTTTCCGAAAGGCGTTTTTTATACCATTCCCTGCGTGAACCCCCGGTATAATGATTTTTTAATACACCATTGTTATCTGCGTAAACCGATGTTGAATAATCCCATACTTCCGATGTGTCTAAGTCGTTTTGGATAATTGATTCAGAACCCGTAAATCTGAAAGAAAATCCATCCGGCATTGCCATTGTCGTCCTGATTCCGAATTCCTGATCATCTGATGTATATTTTTTCCATGTAGAAGGAACAGATATTATTTTTGGTGTTGTTAAGGGTTTTTCCGATACTAATGGTTCACCGGTTGGAGATTGTATTATTGCCGGGGATTGTGTTCCCGTTGGAGAAACCGTGTTTATATTTTCAACATTTTCTTTACTTTGTTTCTGTATTCCGAGAGAATATCCTGCTATCCCAAACAAGAGGAAACCGAGCAATATACCACTGACTGTAATCAGTTTTTTTGATAAAACATTACCTTCAGATGCGTTGGATGTAGTGTGTAAAGGTTGGTTCGCTTGAGGAATATCGGTCGAACGCAATTGTTCTTCAGTTTCCTTATCCATATGAAATCATTATCACACGAAATTTACATTGTTGCAACAATATTCTTGAATGTTTTTTACGTACGAAGAAAAGTTCCAATATCGTTCCAACAAGTGTACTAAAGATGCTTTCAAGGGTGTAGGGTTTTTATTTAGATCAAAAAGGAAGACCCAATTCCGTGTTTCTCATATTTCCGTCATTACATACAATCTAATGCACTCTTAAACACCTCTTATTTTAAAGGTGATTTATTAGTAATATTGATACGTTCCAGTATCGTTCCAACAGCTGTACTGACGTTTTTTATAATCAGTTAAACTGATTATTTTCTCAGAAGAAATTACAGAATATTTTTACAATAATTAGTGAATTTTATCGTCACGTTGATCTGTGTCCATATGTATGTTTATCCTTCAAAGTGATTATACTTTATGAATATGGGAATATGATGAATGCCTAAAGACCGACTATTATATATCAGTTTTTTGATACATCCATTCCGTCTTCCTTATTTCAGTGTGTTTGTTAATAGATAATATAATTCTTATTTGACATTACACAGAAAAGGAAATACCGTGTGTTTAGAAGGTAATTACTATGGCTGACAATTCACGTTTTACCAAGAAAAAGACAAATGCAGTGTCACTTCCCATTATTCCGATCATACTGATGGCGATTTTGACGCTTGCAGTCATTTATATGGAGCGGAGCAACCTGACTCTTGACGGTCGTTCCTGGGCGAAGCGAAAACGGATAACACCGACACCTTTGCAGACGCCTATTCCCTCGCCGGATACCAAGTTCACGATTAATTCCAGTACTACGGACAGCTGAAGACCCGCCTTATAAACGGTGACAGGGCGTATGCAGTTGCTATCCGAAGCGAAGCCAATACACCGGTACCGTCGTATAAAGTGACGGCAGCGCTGAGCGCTCTGGATGCGGTAAAGGCGGATAACCCCGGCATACAGACATCTATCGCATTTTCGTCTGTCGCGGATATCAGTACGTATATAGGCATAATACCAACGACTGTTGACGGCATCAGTTGGAACATGGAACGCGGGATGACACCTGATTCTGAATTAAACCCGACTGTTATTTCCCAGTCAATACAGAATCTTGTATCCATCGTACGACCCTGGGGATTTAAAGTGTCCTGGGGACCGACATCTGCATATATAGAAGCGATGGAAACGAATAAGCGCGCGAGTATCCTTGCTCAGGTCGACGGGCTCGGTTTGCAGTTCCAGAAGCTTCTCGAGACCATGCAGGGAGATGCATTTGAATCTGCTGCAATGCAACGGATAAATACCTATAAAGCGGCAAACCCAAATCTTGATATCATGGTCCAGTTTGTGGCCGGGAGAAACCCGACGCAGTATATAGTGGACGCATCCAACCGGCTGCAGGGGGATGTAGGCACTATTGTCCTATTCTCCACAAATGATGCGCAGGCGATCATCGAAGTTCTCGATGCGATGCGGTGAGATGTGCGTTTTCGTTCATCATTATCGAGCATGTGCGTGCGGTAAGACATGCGGAGATATGATCAATTGCGGTACATCCGGTAGTATTGGCGCCTGAGGCGGTCCTTTTCTTTGTACCGGTGGTTCCGGTACGGGAATAAGTCTTTTCCCCTGATCAATATGATACGAAGGTATTGGTGGTGGTAAATATCGACCGAGTTGTTCCGGTGGCATAGTATTAGCATGATCATAAAATAGTCATGTACGGACTGCAAGAGAGAATTCAAACACCGTTACTCATTGAAAAAAGAAAAAGGGATGATAAAATAGTGTTTTATGTCACACGAAAAATTTCAAGCGCATCCTATACATCTGGCAATTAAATTCTGGGAACTGCATGCAGGGTACACCACAGACCTTACCATAGAAGAAACTGCAGAACTGTATGGTGTCGGACCTAAAACGGTTAAAGAATGGATACGGAGGCAGAGTGACCAGGTGTTTTTGGATGATAACGAATGTATCGCAGTCATTCCTGAAGCGATGCTGACATGCGGGGCAGGATCTGCGCGGGATCATGGTCTTGTTAATATGGACGGTAGTGACCCAATTGACTCAAGAAAAAGAAAACGCCGACAACTTCACCCGGAAAACCCCTACACCAAAAGAATTCAAAGATAGTTATCCTACCGCAAATTCACGGCATACAGGTTCGGAGTGTTGCCGGCTGCAGGAGTAAAGGTCGTCAGAATCAGGATTTTGGCAGCGCTTGACCACGGGATGACAAATCCGTCTTCAAACGGTCCGGAGTAAATAGTCATGCGGTTGGTTGCATCATAATCCACAGCCTCAATTTTTCCTTTTGTTACAATGATCAGATGGCGGGAAGTCGGTAGCCAGAATACAGGAAGAATATTTTGTGACTGAAGGGAAAAGATATCGTTTGCGGACTGCGTCTGAACCGATTGAGCCTGTTTGTTTTTGACAGGTGCCGGTTTAGGAAAACCAAGCTCATATTTATTTCCTATCGGATAGTTTCTGTCCTCTTTGATATCATACACATAGAGCGTTTCCGGTACGAGAGTGCGATTCTCTTCTGTAGGGTTTGTACCAATAAGAGGTGGTTTGATAATTTGTGGGATGGTTGCTGATGCTGTTGCCTCATACAGTATTTTAGTTTCATCCGGTGAAAATGAAAGAATACGCATTACAGGAGTGAGAGCCTGTATTGCAATAGGCTTGAGAATGGTCAGTTTTTCCTTTTCTTTTACCTGTTTGAGCTCTTCCCAGGAAACGCTCAGAGGTGCAAGGTCATACACCGGGACAGGAGAGTCATTCAACTTGTCTGCATCAAGGAGGTAGTTAGACTGGCTAAGCGTGATGGGATGGATAACGGTAGCCAGAATATTTTTCCCGTCAGGCGACCAGATGAGCCGGGATTCGGAAAAGTCGATATAGCTGGTTTTTGCAATCTGCCGTGCATCACGGTTGATGCCCAGCGGTTTATCAACAAGATCCAAAACCCACACACCGGCCCGGCTGACAAGCGCTCCGTCTGCAGTTGCCGTTTTACCCTCAGGTATGACAAACGCGAGCCTCCCGCCGTCAGGTGAAAGCGCAGGGGATGCAACGCCTGATGTGGAAACCGCAGAGAGGGAAGGATTGGTGGGGAACAGATATGCGTCTGCCCGCGTGACGATTTCACCCTGCACACGTAAATTTTTTTCCCATGGTTGATATCCCTCTTTGGCAATTGTCGTTTTGTACCATCCCGGAATGACATTTATAGTATTATTTGTTGCGGTTTTCAGTTCTCCGTTTATATACACCCGTGCGCCGACCGGGTCTGATGTTGCAGCGATGAGGCCTGTGGGTTTGACGGATTTTTGGGTGATGTCCAGCCGGTATCCTTTACCGTACGCAATAACTGCCGCGGATATACTCAAAATGATAAGTACCGTAACAATAGGGATCAAAAAATCGCGGATCTTTCTCAAGCTCATGTATCCCAATTATACCGAATTCTATGGTAGAATGCGAATAAGTTACTCTATGTTTACCAAACGTATCGGAATCGATTTAGGCACCGCTAACAGCGTTGTCTGGCTGGTCCGCCGCACCTTACTGTTCGACTCATTAGATTCGTCTCACAGAGCGGTGTATAGCGGACTGCGCCAGATTCTGTTTATATAATTATATGTTTACCAAACGTATCGGAATCGATTTAGGCACAGCAAACTCAGTCGTCTGGCTTGCCGGTACAGGAGTGGTTCTCAATGAGCCGACGGTTGTGGCTGTCACGATGGATGATAACCGCGTCGTAGCCGTCGGAAACGAGGCAAAGGAAATGCTCGGGAGAACCCCGGGGAACATCATTGCATCGCGTCCGATGCGGGACGGGGTTATCGCAGACTACCGTCTCATCGAGGCAATGCTGTCGTATTTTTTGGATAAAACAGCAGGCAGAAACCGTATTTTCCGTCCGGAAGTCATGATCTGCGTTCCGAGCGGTGCAACTCAGGTGGAGAGGCGGGCGGTTCTGGATGCCACATTATCGGCCGGTGCACGGATGGCGTATCTTATCGAAGAACCGCTTGCGGCCGCCATTGGTGCCAAAATACCCATCGCGCAGGCATCCGGCAATATGATTGTAGACATTGGCGGCGGATCAACAGAGGCTGCTGTCATATCCCTCGGGGGAGTTGTGGTACATAATAGTGTGCGCATAGCCGGCAATAAACTGGATGAAGCAATCGCGAATTATGTGAAAAAAAGATTCAATCTTATCATCGGTGAACGCATGGCGGAGATGATAAAAGTTACTATCGGTGATGCGATGCCGGATGGGAAGAGTAAAGGATTGAATGTAACGGACAGGTCCTCCTACGTTAAACATGGCTTAACTCCGGAGGATAAACAAAAACTCGAAAAAATAGACCCCTCAACATCCGTGTACCCGATCAGCAAACGGCGCGGACTCGTCCGGAATCTGTCCGAACCGGCAGGTGATACAACCATACCGATTTTAAATACTCCGGCAAAAAAAGCCGGAAGCATGGAGGTTCGCGGACGTGATGCGGTATCGGGTTTGCCGAAAATGATAGAGCTTACCAGAGCCGAGATAGGGGAAGCACTCCAAGGAGTTCTCATGCAGATTATCGCATCGGTCAAACACGTTCTTGAAGATACACCCCCGGAACTTGCAGCGGATATTATTGACAAAGGGATTGTCATGGCTGGGGGTACGAGCTTGCTCACGAATATTGACCGGTTGATGACAGCAAGTACTGGAGTTGTTTGTCATGTCGCTGATGACCCTCTCCTTTGCGTTGTCCGCGGAACTGGTGTAGCTCTTGAAAATATTGAGTTATATAAGCGGAGTGTGGCAAAAAAGTGAGCGGTGTTGTTTTACGCCAATTTATGAAAAATAAGTAAATTAAGCTTATAATAATATATCAGAATGATTTAATCCGAAAAACAGACGAAAAATCATACCAAAAAATATAAGCTTATAATTTATTTTTCATAAAGCATAAATCTTAAATCCTGATATATTATTATATTCAAATAAAAGTGTTCAGTAGTATTTACTCCGTTTTGTATGAAACACACGTATAAACCCCAACAAGAAACTACAGGTCTTCATGCGGTAAATATACTGGGAATAAATGTTACAATTGACAGTAAAAAAACTATCCTCGAGTATTTGAAGAAGTATCTTCAGCATGCCGGGCAAAAAGAGAAAATTAATGAGAAAAACACAGGATATGTAGTTCAAAAGGGTATAAACCCCCTCATAATAGTTACCCCAAATCCTGAGCAGATTGTGTATGCCGGGGACCAGCCGGAATTCAGAATAATTCTCAATCAGGCCGATGTAGCAATCCCGGATGGAACGGGAGTCGTATGGGCAATGAACGTAAAGAACGTTCGGTTGCCACATACAGGTAATCAGATGAAAATTGAGAGAATTCCGGGGGTGGAACTCATGGAAAATCTCGTTTCTATTGGAGCCAAACAGGGCGTCACAATAGGACTTATAGGTGGTAAAGACGGAGTAGCACTCAAAGCGTTTGAGTGCTTGCGTGAAAAGTACCTCACTTTGACCGGTTGGGCAGAAGAGCCCGCTGTGACGATAAAATCTCAAAAACCATATTTCACGGAAAACAAACACACAGGTGACCCAAAAACACACAAAAATTCATCTGAAATGCAGTTGCAGATTATAGGATGGATTGGACGTGAAGACGAATACTTTAAAAAGCTTGCAGAGCGTATCATCAAGACAAATACAAACATGATTTTTGTCGCTCTCGGTGCTCCGAAACAGGAATATTTTATGGATGCTCTCCGGTATGAGCTGTCCGATTTCGTCCAAAAGAGGGGTATCCCGGTGGACAAATCTACAGTACATATTCCGGTATTACCAAAGATTGACGGAAAAAATATGTTAACTTCTCAAAAAAATCAAAACCACTCCGATACAACTCATCAATTTGCATCACCCGCAGTCAGGGAGACAGTTCCCGGTATACCGGAGGGTTTGCATTTCCCGGTTATCCTCATGGCGGTCGGCGGATCGTTCGACATTATTACAGGTCATGTTCAGAGAGCACCATTAGTAATGCGTTCGATAGGCTTTGAGTGGTTATGGAGGCTTTTGATAGAGCCATGGCGATGGAGAAGGCAATTGGCACTTCTGAAATTCATCTTTCTCATCCTGCGCTCCGGGAAGAAAAACACCTGAGTTAAATATTGAATATTGGGGGAATTCTAGTATAAACCGTTTATGGGGGTGTAATCAATATCTTGAAATGAGCCTATCAACAGGGTATGCCTGAGATAGGATGCTTGAAATAAACCAACTTCACCGTCTCATAGATGAAGGGAAGCATGTTTCCTCACGGGAAATCGGTTCCGTATCGGTTCTCCGCACATCAGATTTTCTTTTTGATGCACTATCCGCTGTCACAGTCGCTCAGATTCCTCTCAACGGCCGGACCGGCATGGTCGATGCAGAACTCCGGGTGTCATTCACCGATCCGTCAAAAATGGGACTACTGCCATCATCCGCAACTGTATTTGTTATCTCCTCAGAGAGTCAGATGAACGGATTTGACCAACACGGGAAAAAATTCCTTCGTTATACGCCCGCAGAATGGATTCGGGACCGGTGCGTCGTTCTGGATGGATTGTGGGCAGATCAGGCTCTCGTTGCCGACGCCGTCGTACAGCTTGGATTGTATCAGGGTGTCCTGTTTGAGATGAATCAGTTTTTTACGTTTGCCCGGATGCAGAATCCGTATGTAGAAGAATGCGTGAGGAGGGCATGGTGGCCGGTCCTCGATAACCGGAAAGAATTTTATGCATGGGTTGAAAGGGGAATGAAAACATGACACTCCTTTCCCGTTTATTGAATTTATTTTGTTTTGGAAAAAAATTGAGGGTGCGGAGTTTCCGCCGGATGTACTGTTATTGCGGATTGAAAACTATACACCGTTATCGGGTAGGAAGGCAACACATGGTGAGAAACAGGTACGAGCGGTTCGTCACTTCGGTTCAGAATTTCGTCAATGAAATCTTCCTCTTCCACAGTGCCGCTCAGTACCGGACATTCCGGTATACTTTGGTTGGTACGGGCATACAGTTCACCGCGGATGTGCCGTCCTCCTTCTTCGTCTTTCAGCTGGAAGCACGTCAGATTTTCACATGCACCGCATATCACGAGCGCACCTTTAGGGATTTCCGACCTTGGCGGCATATATCTGTAGTGTATATGGATTGAATTTTTTTTCAACTATGGCTGGACGGTTTGAGAAAGAATATGACAGATGGAGAGGTGACGAAACCATGTGGGGTCCTCAGGGCGCTGTTACACCGGCCGTGATACTGGTAGATGAACCCCAAAGACAGGGAGGCATAAAGTTTGAAAATCTCGGTGCTTCGGAAAAAGGACTAATAAGAGAACTGACGGTACTTGATCTTTTAACGACACATCTTCCGTTTTCCGATGGATGCAGAACCGGAGCATTCAGTCAGGCTGATTGGCAGGGGAGGGATCTGGAGCTTCAAAGCGAAGACGTGCTCGTGCGTGAGCTCGGATGCCCTCAATGTGTTCCCGTACAGGTGAAATCATCCAGATGCGGAATTAACTCATTTCTGGATCAGGCAGAGCAGCATGGATTTGAATGGGTGCCTGACTGGCTTCTTCTTTTGGACGGATCCGAGCCTGAGTATGCCGTGGTGGCAGATGCGGCAGCCCAGATCCTTGTCTACGCCGGATTATGGTATGACCGGGCACTCCGGAGTCAGGCTCTGGGTATTATCGGCGCCACACGGGAGTATTTTGGCATCCATTTCAGCGCAGCCTGGGATGACGGGTGGCTGAGAAAGAGAAAAGAGTACTATAAAATGCTTGATCATCTGAGGCTCCGGCAAAACAGCTCTTAATTTCTACATTTCACGCCTGCATTTAGCGTTACATACCCTATAAAACATACATCAGTCTGAAGGTAAATATCGCCCTATAGTATTGACAAACAGAGTGAAATAGCCTATAATGTATGTTATGTCAATAGACCTGCCAAAGAGTTGCGCCTGAACGTGTTTAAATCGTGTTTTGGCGCATTTTTTTTAGAATTGGGCGATTTTATTATCCGAATATGGATTCGATACATCGCGTATCGATAATCCGCATAAGGATAGAGCACTTTAACAATCAGGTAGATGGGAAGGGAACGGGACACGTATTTAAAAACCGCCGTGCGGAAAGAAACAAATTTTAAGGCATGATGCCGTTTGTTTCCGGACGGGGGGATTTAAAACAAAAAATTTTAAGAATGAAAAAATTAAAAACAATCTGTGTTATTTAAAAGCACTAAAAATTCGAAAGGAAAAAGAGGAAAAAATGAAAAGCGAACATGGAAATATTGTAATAGCAATACTTTTAGGTCTGTTCGTATTATGTTTATTCGTGGGTTTCATCGGCTATGGGTTAGACTGCAATGGTTACAATTACAGTCACATCCAACCGGAATGCTCGGATACAGGGCATTCAACACACTCCTATGACGTCGTAGACGGTATAGGTGGTTTTTTCAATTACTGGGGAAACCGGTTATTTCCCTAGTAACCTGCATATAATTTTTCCAACCTTCGAGCCCAGCCGCCTCTATGGGGCTGGCTCGACCCTCCGGGGTCAATGTACGAACGGGCGTTTCGCGCCCGAGATTTTGTTATTTGTTTTCGCGGCACATACCGGTTGTATGTGAAATAGGAGTGTAAGAAAAGAAGATATTGGTATGACCAATGCAACACAATACCATTACCTTTTTAAACTTTTTACACCAACCTTATTCCACCACGACCCAACCAACACCACCTACCTGATTTTTTCCCTGCTTACAACACATGTTGTTAGCGGAGAAAATTTGATTAAAAACAGTCATTGATTGCTGTTGTATCTATTACTATCCTATAGTAGACTACCGTCCATATGTTCAGGGACTCTTCCACTTCCGATGAAACAGGGGATACTCAAGCGCTCATGAGTATAATCCAAGACCAGTTTGCGGATTGAGAAGGGATTTGTTGATTACAAGTAATCCATCGTACGCACTTCGAAAACGAAGTACGATCATATCGTTTTCCACTATGAATGACGTGTACCAGATGGCGAAATTTTTTGCAGGGAGAATGGAACAATTACATTCGAAAGATAATTGAAGGATATTAAGACATACAGAGAAAGAGAGATGTACCCCGCAACGTCTGACTTTTCAAGGTAATCGTTGACAGTAACCTCTACTGAATGTTTCGTTCAAATTGAGATACTAATCGTGCAACAAAAATCCGATTGGCGTAGTAATCCTGTGGAACGGAAAAACCATTTGGGAATTCTGTTGACGGGATAAGCTCGCCTGCGGAAACGGTTTTACTGCCTTGTGTTCTTACAAACACAATGCGCGATAATTCTAATGGACCGTCATTTCTTTCATGTTCTGTTTGTTGCCCATGAACTTCAAGTGTTACCGATTGACCTAATCCTTTTACCGTCACTGTATTTACGTTTGCGCATACTACATCAGGCGGTTTAATTGCTGCCAGTGAATTAATATGTTCTTCAGTTGACAACCCGGGTACTCTCTGATGGACGGGATGGGACTCTTTACGTGAATATGTCACCCAAATACCGGTCATTGGTTTATTAAGGAGATGTATACCTTTTCCGGTATGTCTGAGATGTTCTATTTCAACCGGCGTGCATTCCACTTGCGCGTGTACCATCGATGGATGTTGATGTACCCGTGACGGGGATCCAAAAGTAACGGTATTATCATCTACAAAAAAAGAGACTCCACCATTTGCAGACTCCTGTCTGTCATGTATTTCCTGAACGTTATTAACCTGAAATTTATATTCCGACACAGCCTGCTGTAACGGAGCAAAATCCGGAAAATGGAATAAATTTGTAAGCGCTATTTCTGTAATCGGATGGGATACGGCAAACATCAATGCGAAATATAAATGAGGATCTGTCTGTACTAGATTACTGTATTCTGCTTCAGCATTTTTAATAGTTGCTAATTGGTCTTTCATACGACATCCTTTATCCGGCAGTTATTCCATTAATATTCGAGTATTATAAGATAACATATAGTAATTGTAAATACTATATATGAAAATATATTTTATGATTTGAATAATAATATATAGTGTCGTATGGATAATTGATTAGATATATATATAGTAATATCGACAGTACATATACATTCAAAAATATAGTTACCCTATAATTTATTGACTCACCGTAAAACCTGCAGTACAATTCGCCGTACATTATGGTAAAGCCACAAGCGGAACTTCTCAGGTCAAATTCTTCACAGCTGTTTTCTCAGGCAATCGTTGAAGCGGGGACAAGAATGCATGAAGGATTTCTTCAAAAATGGGTCGTTCCTATCGGACCTATAACGGCAGAAAATTTACCGCAAGTATATACACACATAGCTACAGTATTTTCTTCCCTGGGTATCGGAGAGCCTGATGTATATGGAGAGAACCGGACACTATATACACCGATGGGTACGAAAGATCCTCTTTCCGGTATATCCAATGCTGTCAGTACAAATGGCATATTGTATAAAGTTGTCCATCCGGGGATTGAACCGATGGGGAGATATGCCTGGGCAACCGATGCGTATGTTAAGCCCGGACCCTCACGCAACCGTGAGGCTGTGTATCATCTGGGAAATCCTGATGTTACCGTTTCCGGTATGGAGGATTCGTCACGGTATATCCAACTCAGCCCTCCGGTCTGGGGACTCAATGGTTTAAACGTAGCCTCACCTGAATATCCGGAGTGGGCACGACAATGGAGAGGATTGTTAGGAAAATTTGTTGATGCAGTCAGTCCGACGTCTTATCCTCCTGCACAACTTCAGATATTGAGAAGCCCAGCTATGAGCGAAGGAGAATATCTTCATGGTTTAGGGAAATATGTATTAGAAAGCAGGGTTACTGGCCGCTTTTCACTGGATAAGGCGACACCCACGGATATGTACTCTTTTGCGCGGGGATTGTGGCATTTTATCAAAGGAGGGTACGGACAGGTTACATTATCAGAATTACGCCGGCATTTGTTCCATGTAGATGGTTGGGGAATCAGAATGCCGAAAGAACCCGATGCTTTGAAAGCCAGCGTATGCACACTTGTGTACGGATATAAATCCGGACAAATAGGCGAAATGCTGACCCTTACGTTGCCGGACGGTACGTATCATATCCCGTTGGATCTGGCATCTCTTATGCGAAAACGTGGTCAATTTGCAGTTATAGACGAAGACATTAAAATCCTTTCTGATCCGACGCTTGTGGAGATACATCAATTGATAGTCGACAGCATTATGAACACTGCAGCCGGGCGTATCGATGCAATCCGCGTGCAATTGCAGATTGTTGAAGATGAATATACCGATATACTGGGTTCACAATGGAGATATGTATTTCGTCTGTTAGGAGAATACGCATGGGTACACGCAGCCTGCATAGCAGCTCCGGTTATTTCTTCTTCATGGGAACAATAATTTGTTCATATACACAATAAGTTAATTCACAGTGATATCATTTGGTCCTTACAGCGTTTCATTCCATCACCGCATCCGTCGTAATACTTTTTTGTAGAATAGACTTTTATAACAACATAAATTATATTTTTTTCTTCTCACAAAAAGTTGTGTATTGTTATAGAATTTTAGTATAATCGAGAACAGTATGCGGATTTTATATATACAGACGTTTCCGTTTTGGGGTTCCGGATCGGGAACGTATGCACGTCATTTAGCAAGTGAAGTCGGACGCCGGCATAAAGTTGCAATCCTTGCTCCCGATACGCGTCCCATTGAACGCGCAAAACTCTACACCGTAAACCTTCCGTTTCCCGTTGCTTTTACCGGTCACCCTGAATGGCCTGACTGCAAGCTCTACACGCAACTCACGAACGTGGAATTGACAACTGTTTATAAGTGTTTCCTCGATGCGACGATTGCGACTGTTGAGGATTTCCATCCGGACATCATCCATGTCCATCATGCATTTCCCCTGACGTGGGCGGCGGCCTTTGTGAAAGATTTATATGGTATCAACTTCATCACGACCATTCATGGGTCTGAACTTCCGACGATAGAAAAAAGCCGCAGATATGGCCGCGCGACATACTATGCCATGTTTCGGACAAGACGCATAATTCCTAATTCAGGGTATACCCGTGACTGGTTTATACGCTGTTTCCACGGATATTTCCATGAAAAATGCCGCGTCATACCGGGAGGTGTCAACGTCGATAAATTTGTATTTACCGAAAGCGGGTGGAATGAGGTGGATAAGAAACTGGGTCTTCACGGCAAGCCTACGGTACTTTTTGCCGGCAAAATAACGAAATATAAAGGTGTCGAATACCTGATAGGTGCAGCAAAAAAAATCCACGGGGAAGTCATAATCCTCGGCGACGGTCCGGAACTGGCAAGACTGAAAGAAAAGGCGACCCAGATGGGACTTGCGAACGTCCATTGGGTCGGTCACCTGGGGGCGGGGATCAAGAAGCTCGCACCGTACTACTCGCGCGCGGACGTATTTGTCGCACCATCGGTTTGGGACGAGCCGTTAGGGCTTGTCATTCTCGAGGCAATGGCATGCCGGACGCCCGTTGTTGTTACACGGAAAGGCGGAATACCTTTGGCTGTCAAAGACGGAGTGAACGGGTTTTTCATACACGCCCGCAATTCTACAGACATCGTCGAAAAGGTCAATAAACTTTTAGATAACGATGAACTCCGTCATAAAATGGGCGATACGGCACGGAAAATTGTCGAAGCAAAATTCAGCTGGGAAATGATAGCACATAAGTTTGAACACCTTTATGCCCGCTACGGCAGATGCGCTACATCAAACGGGAATGGGAAGAAGAAATAATACCTCCGTTGCTCTCTTTCAGTTTTCCTAGTACAGTAGATATATGAGGATTTGTATACTCGGATCTGTTGCACTCCCGATTCCACCCATCATGCAGGGAGGGACGGAACGGATCGCGTACATGCAGGCAATCGGGCTTGCCCGGCGCGGACATGAAGTGAAACTTATTGCCGCCAAAGGATCGAAAAGCGAGGGGTTATACCGGCTCGTTGAGATAGGCGGCGGGGATACCGTAGAGGGAGCAGGCACGGCGGGTGAACAGACTAAGAATGAGACGATCACGGAAACATCCAGGAAAATGCGCAAAGAAGCAGTCTATTGGGCACAGGTTATAGAATGGTTGTACCAAAACGCAGACAGCTACGACGTCATTCTCAATAATATGCGCGGAGCGGAATCCGTATTTGTTCCGGTTGCCAAAAAGATCGGGAAACCGTTTACAACAGTCATGCATTTGCCGATTTTTCCGGAACTTGCAGAATTATTTGTGAAAAATCAAACACCGGTTATCACGATATCAAACGCCCAGCGTGACGGTTTTCCAAATATAAACTATCTCGCAACCATCTATAACAGTATCGATATAGATCAATTTACGTTTTCCTCCACGCCGGGTGAATACCTTCTCATGATGGGATCGATTGCTCCGCATAAAAATCAAAGCGGAGGAATAGAAATTGCCAATAAACTCAATATGAAGCTCGTTATTGCCGGAAAAGTGAGCAATGCCGCGTATTACGAAGAAAAGGTAAAAGGACTCATCGATGGAACGCAGATCGTCCACGTCGGGGAGATCGGGCTTGACCAAAAGGCGAAATTGTATGCCGGGGCAAAAACCCTCCTTTTTCCGATACAATGGGAAGAACCGTTCGGGCTTGTGATGATTGAAGCGATGGCTACGGGTACACCGGTTGTGGCATACGGGCGCGGTGCGGTGCCGGAAGTGGTTGTTGACGGGAAGACGGGATTTATCGTTTCCGATGATTCAGGAAAGCAGGAAGGAAATGATTGGATCGTTAAGTCGCGCGGGATTGAAGGATGTACAGAAGCAATCAACCGGATTTGGGAAATCGATCGCGGAGCTTGCCGTAAACATGTCGAAGAACATTTTAACCAGGAAAGGCTTGTCAATGATTTTGAGACGGCGTTGTCAAAGCTCGCATCGTAAGACGACGCCACATGAAGTTACATATATACCTATGGGTGAAGCGTCAGAACAAATAGAAAATCTTACAACAAAACCTTTGGATGCAGTGGTGGTTTGCGGTATGGGACCTGTTGCGTTACGGGAAACGCGGACACTCGGGAGCGATGATGTTAATCTCGTTGCAGCAAATTTTATGAATTTCCTAAACGGAGTGTCAGCGAATCTTATTATGAGTCATGGCGCTGCAGAAACGGTAATTTTAAGCGGATACAAAAGTCAAAACGCTAATATAGATAATCCGTCACCTCTTCAAATACTTGAGAAAACCACGAGTGAAGCAGATCTGCTTGATAATACTCTGATGAGAGCACGCCCTAAAGGTCTCACCGACGATGAGAAACAAAGAATATCTGATGGTGATCGCGTTATCCTGGAGCAGGATGCCAGAACAACATTCGGAAATATCATTCAAGCTCTTAATTTATTGGATAAAAAAACAGGAGGACATTGGGAAGGTTCGTTTGCGGTGTTATCATCCGAGTTTCACGGACCACGCATCCGGGAGATGCTTGACGCATTCGGACTTAAAGATTCCAAAATATTGTCAGCAGAGCGTATTCTCAAACGTTTTGGATATACCGGTAGGCTTCATCCAATAACTGATAAACTTACAGGGAAACCATGGGAAGAATTTGAGGAAATAGTTTATAAAGGTCAACCGGCAGGACTGCAAAACTTACAGGATAATCCGTCATATGTCACATTTGAACTGGCAAATATAACATCTGACAAGCGGTTACAGGAAATGGCGCAGAATTTGAAGCAATACTACGCGGATCGTAATGTCGGCTTACCTGAAGTATATGGAACCATTCCTAAAGAATACGATCCTACTTTTGACTATAATGGATTACGGGAAAGATTTCGTTCTGTTGTATTTTCCAAACATCCGTATACGGGTGTTGTTGAAAAGGAAGAATCGGTACCATACAGACAACTCGCGGCTATTGTCGGTGAGGAAACAGAAAAGTATTTGGATTCATTGAATATAAAATTATGAAAATCGGACTGTTATCGCCATCCATATACATGTCCCCGGGCAAGTACCCTGATATGATTTTTGCTCCGCGTGACCTGTCGATAGCACTCGCTGACGGGCTCGTCGCACGCGGGCATGATGTGTGGTTTTTTACTGCTCCCGACGTACCGACCAAAGCGCATCTGGTACCGGGAGATGCATCGCTTCTCTCTATGGAATATTACGAGGAGAAGTTGAAAAACCATCCCGGGGAGCGGGCAAAATGGGCATCCTTTTATGCCACGAAGAGGAACTATGAAATGGACCTCACCGAACGCTGTTATAAAATGGTCCACAAGGCACAGCTTGACATCATCCACTCGTACCATGACAGTCTCGCGCATTTTTTTGACGATCTGACCAATATACCGACTGTCTACACGCTCCACGATCCGCTTCCGAAAGATCCGAAAAGCGTCATGTACTGGTTGTTGCAAAAGTACTCGTATCATAACTATATCTCGATATCCGATGCATTCCGGCACCATGAGAGCCTGAAGCTTCATTTTGCAGGGACTATACACCACGGTATTGATGCCGAAAAATATCCGTATGCGGGTCCTGGCGGTGTAGACGGACACATCCTCGCGATGGGCAGGATGGTACCGGAGAAAGGGTTTGACCATGCGATCAAGGCGTCCCTGGATGCCGGTGTCGGGTTACACATCATGACATCGGATATGGAGGAGAACAGCCGTTTGGCGTACTTTACAGACCACATAGTACCCTTGACACAAGGCGTAGAGTCCATCCGGTATACAGGCTTTTTAAGCGGTACGGAAAAAGCATCAGAAATCGGTTCTGCAAAAGCCTTGATTTTTCCCATACGGTGGGAGGAACCGTTCGGTATGGTTATGATTGAATCTATGGCATGCGGAACACCGGTTATTGCGTACAACAGGGGGAGTGTACCGGAAATAATTACGGACGGAAAGACAGGATTTATCATTGATCCGCCGGATGGTGATGATACACCTCACCCTCTTGGAGAGCATATGATTAAGAAACGCGGAGTTGAAGGGTTGGTCGAAGCGATTACGAGAATAGGGGAAATCGACCGCGCTGCATGCCGCCAGCGTGTGATGGATGAGTTCTCCGTAGAGAAAATGGCAGAACACCATGAGCAGATTTACCACAAAATCCTCGCAGGATGATGCCTTTTAACGTTTGATATTATATTTTACACTTGACCAAGATCTTAGAGCGTTTTTGTATACACAGATAGTATATAATAAACGCCTATGGGACAATCTATAGAGCAGTTTCTCCATAGCGTGCATGAAATTCAACATCAAAATCCACCACTATGTGAGATGAGAATACTATACGGAAATATATCGGGTGTTTTTGGCGGAGGAAATCATAAAGAAATAGCAGAAGGAACACTCATCCTCAATCCATATGAGTATTATCTTCAGCGTTACATTCAACAATTACTTGCAACAGAGGATCATCCGATACGGATGCTTGATGAAGGCGCGTTATTCGGGATGAGTATGGCAGTGATGGGGTACCTGTTCCGGAATGAAATACGTTCGGGGGATCTAAGTCTCCTTGCATCTAATTTTGAACATCATATAACAAAACACGCACTTGGCCTTGAAGCAGAAAGAAGACTGGGATTTGTTCCGTTATTTGAAAAGCTCGAGGAGATAAAACAAGGGAGAGGGGATCATGATAACGATAATATCTACGCTCTGCAATCTTCTGTCCGGCCAATTGTTCAGACACGGGAAGAACTGGCATTCTGGAGGTTCTACAGCAGGTATGTGGGGTTTCTATCCGGTGTCGGACTGGATGCAATAAGAATACAATATAAGGATGAACCGTTTGATATAGTCCATGATCATTATGCCGGCCTCACGTGGGCTCCGGAAAGAGAGAGATTTGGAATTTTTACTGTTCTTCGGCCTCACACGGGAATGCTTATTACAAATACGAACTTATTACAAACCGATGTGTATGATTATCGGATTGCATATTTAACTGTTACAAAACTTGCCCATGCAAACGACGAACAGGCACCAAAATATTGGATATATGCAACGACGGGAGCACTTGTTGAGCAGGTACCGTATATCGAAGAATTTCCCGTTTATTCGTTGGAATAAATTTTATTACTAAGTAAATCCCTCCGGAATCAAAGCCTTACCCCATCAGTGAAAAAGGGCATAAATGAGTCAGGTGTGATTTCGCAAATACAGTCAATAAAAGAGTCCTCTGGAAACAATTCAAAACTTCTGGTATCATATACTTTTCCTGTCCGGACAACCTAAAAAAAGGATTTATACTTTTCGCATATGAAGGAAATGTCACCGTTTCAGCAAATCATAAATCATATTGATACCCTACCTGTCGGAGGACAGTTTACGTTAGGTGATTTAGGTCTCAGATCAATATCAGCAGGGGATCATAGGGGAGTTTTAAAAAAACTACCTTGCATCGGTACAGCAATACCAAGTCAAAACGGACAACAAACCGTGTACGAACGTCTTTTTGATCCGCACATAGACCCCGGGAATTGCGCCGCATGCAAACACGATGGATCTTCACCGGCAGTCCCATGCAAAATCAAAATGGATGCGGATGGGATAGGGACAATATTTATTGATCCTGAATAGAATTTCTTCGAAATAATAGATTTCAACTTCAGATACCCTAAATTATAATGTATATCAATGATAGTATTGACTCTGATTGATATACTAAGTATCATTAATTATCATATAATTTAAAATCTATTATTTACTATGAGTTCCTCAGAAAATGTATTTTGGCAGAAATACGAGGGTAGAAATCCGGTTAATGTTTTGGATGTCATTTTTCGCGAAATTCAGCCAAAGGAATTATACGGATTTGTTAAAGGTTGTGCATCGCTTCAGATGACTCTTGAACAGATTCGTCCGGATCTGGTCATTTATCCTGAAAGGGGAGCTATGCCGATTGCGTGGACTATAAGGGCATTTTCCGAACTTCGCGGATTTGAATACTCGGAAATTGATATAGCACTTGGTTCTCATATCGTCATACAAACAAACAGAGAAACCGGAGTCGGGGGATTACAGAAGAGAAGAGTAATACAGCATTGGCTACAGTACGCTGCGGAAAATATATGTGATTTAAATACTGTTGTCATGATAGACGAGGTACAAAGCGGAAAAACCCTGTCACAAGCGACACACCATTTATTAGAATATATTCAGACTTCAAGCCCTGACACTTCATTACATATAATCGCCGTACAGGATGATCGAAATCACGTCCTTCACAGATCAAAGGTTCCCGCATTCAGGACTCTGTCATCAAATGAGAGACAGGGAATCACTGCACAAGTTTTTCCGATGCCACTCTTTACCGTAGACAGAACAGCACTTCTGGATTATCTATTGATCGACGAAGAGATGGACCTGACAAAAACACCGATTGTTCATACTCTAAAGAATACGGAAGCAGAAACGGTATTCCGATTATTTGCATTAGTTCTGAGTGATCCGCAATTCTCCCAAATATTTTCTGAAGCAATCGACCATCAAATACCTCCCAGTAGTTTGGGGGTTGAAGGTTTTGATAATTACTTTTATTGGTTATTTGAGATGATTACTAATCCGACAGCAAACAATCATCAGAAAGTACGATACGACCACATATGTATTTTTTTTCAATCCCTTTGTCGTATAGCATCAAAAGACTGCGAGTAGAATAATTTATTGTGGCTTAATGCAGTATATATTTCCTGAAGAGTACAATTCCCGTGACCAAAAACCTGTTCCATCTGATAGCCTGTAGTAGTTGTTACCTCCGGCTGATTGAACATCCATGATTCGCGTTACGCATGATGCAGTGAGATGAGCTTGGGCATAAATGATCACCGACAGAGCGAATGCAAAAGTTGTGTACATACCCACATTCAGCAACGTGTATGTAAGTTTGACAGGATGTGAGATTTTTATAGTAAACGGTATTTCCCGTGCGTAGGTAGTATACATAGAAATTGAACACTTCTTGTGTGTTTGAGGCAGGAGTATAGCATGTTATAGGGGTATAGTCAAGCCTATAGTAGACAAATAAGGGGTTTATGCTGCCTGGTGACGGAACCTTTTGAATATTTTCTGAAATACGGGTTGTGTTTTGCGCATGAGTATCCAGGTCTGAGAAATTGGTCCATGATCATCATCCACCCGTTCCAAACGGAGATTGATGTCGGGAAATGTCGTTTCAAGTGTGAGTGTACGCTGGTCACAATGGCTAGTGTGTCTGACTTTATCAGGATCTTCCCAGCACATGTGTTCAATGTTCTGTCTTGCAGAATTTTGATCCAATGTGGTCAGTAAAGAAAGAAATATGCCGAATGCCTGTTGGGCATCCCCGGGAGAGAAATTATTCTGTTCAGGTATACTTCCCACACACGGAAAGGATAATTC
Organism: Candidatus Gottesmanbacteria bacterium; assembly: GCA_963711735.1. Taxonomy (GTDB): domain Bacteria; phylum Patescibacteriota; class Microgenomatia; order UBA10105; family UBA927; genus CAVQFA01. The sequence continues at coordinate 114,869 of CAVQFA010000005.1, forward strand.
CGGAGGACTTACTTGCGGAACGAGGGTGTGTGATACCCGCAGAAGAACCGCTTTCTTTTGTCCTTCTTTAATACGCATAAGCGTATCACCGAACGCCTGATGAAGTCTGATAAAACCTGTATCTATGGGTAATGCTTCGTGAGAGGTATTTATCATAATTTGGACTATAGAATACTATACTATCATTGTAAAGACCTATTTTATTTTCCACAAACCACTTTATAGAAGGAAGAATATTCATAATCAGTAGGGTATACTAGAGAAGATACATGAAAAAACTTGTTTTTTTTACTTCTGTATTCCTAACTTTTCTCCTCATCACTTTTTACTGTGAAGAAATAATACCGCGTGTATCTGCCCAGGCGCCGGAGTTCACCATTGCCGTTACGCATGAGATATCCGATAAGGAGGCAGTAGACGGGGATATCATGAGTATCGCGGATGATAAAACGAGCATCGTCCGGACGATCAAGCAGGGTGATGAGAAGATGTACGGTGTGCTCGTTCTTCATCCGCGGGTCGTGTATACGACCCGCCCTGATATACCGGTAACGAGAAACGGGACAGCGATGGTCAACGTGACGGATATGGCAGGACCTATCGTTGTCGGTGATTACATTACTTCTTCGGAGATTGCCGGTAAGGGACAGAAGGCACGGGAGCTTTCCGGTTATATGGTGGGAGTGGCACTTGGGTCCTTTGACGGTACCGGAGGAAAAAGCGTGAGTTTTAACGGTAAAAACTATCAGCAGGGACAGGTCCTTGCTGCAATCGGAGTGGGTCCGGCATCACCGGTTCTTATCAGAACAAGCGGAGGAGTGCTAGGTAACATCCGGCAGATCGTCAATGCGGTCTTTTACTCAATAGGTGCATCAAAACAGGTTGAACGGTTACTTCGTTTGATCCTCGCTGCGCTCGTGGCACTTCTCGTCATCTGGATATCCTACAGGACGTTCGGACGCAATATTACAAAAGGAATAGAGGCAATCGGCAGAAATCCTCTGGCAAAAGGATCCATTCAGACAATGATCATTCTCAATGTGATCCTCATTCTCGTTGTCTCCATAGGCGGGATTATCCTCGCTCTCGTCATTATCAGTATTTGATTGCAGGTGAAACTGAGAAGTTATACGGCAAACCGGGGCCACATGGATCGATTCCGGCTGAAGGATTCTATTCTCTGATTGAGATAATCAAGCGCAGTTCTCCACCATGCATATGTTGCCTGGCCGTGTGCCCATGTCGGGATGTTTTGTGAAGCACTGAACTTTTCGTAGTCACACAATGATTGTCTGAATGGCAGGAGATTCTGAAAAGCGGAGAGATACCATGCATTTCTTGTAAAATATTTCATGGCGTTTGGATCCGATAAAACATCCGTCGGGATTGTTACAGCAGGATGTCTGATTCCAAGGACATTCAAGTTTACTAACCGGCCATTCGCGCCGGCATTTACTATAAAATTATCGATGATACGCTTTTCGTCATCCGAACATGCACCCGTTGCATAACGCCATAAAGCCGGAATGCCGATTTGCATATCATGGTTTCCTGAAAATGTCCCCCTCTCATGAGCAACTTTTGCAGCAACGGTAGGCATATGGGTGATAGCCTGTACAAAAGACCCAACTACAATGCGTCCATGTCGCAGGTATTTGTCCATCAGGATACCGCCATTCGGATTGAGAAACAGAACCGGATCATCCGGCCATGTCGGATTTGGATATCCGCCGGCAACAGCTGTGACAATTTTTTCTCCGGAACGGATTTGAACAGATGTTATCGTCTGCGGTTCATATGGAACAACGGTAGGCTGGGCAAGCGCAATGAGAGCCGGTACATCACCGATCCAAAAAGTATCTTTGATTTCAATTTTGTATTCACACGAAGAAAGTTGAGGTAATCCATGCTTCAATCTCGATGCCTGCGCGCTGTCTTTCGGTGTTGCATCGTACTTTTGAATGTTTACCGGTTCATTCGAAGCTGTCCAGGTGAGGCTCAGATCACCTATGCATGCGACAGCCGTTTCGGCGATGTATGGATTGAACAAGGCAACTTCCTGAATAACAGGGAAATTATTTTCGTGATAACCGGGAATAAAACCGATTAAACTCAGGAGACTAGTATATTCGGGTGAAATATACACGTCATCAGGATGTGTATCCTGCATGACGCGACCTGATTCGAGAGTAATATAAGAAGGCATATATGAGAAAATTCCGGCAGGTAAAGTGAATTATAGCTATATCCTATAGAGATTTCAAGTTATATACCATTATGTGTTACCGTAGCCCATATCAACCAAAGAAGGTGCAATAGCGCGTTGTAGTATAAGCCCCACGGCTACTTTTTGCGGGTGCTTGTGGGCTCCTTCACACATAGGTACATGAATGTTTACTGATCTTCCAAGACCCGCATTGGCGATCCGTTCGAATATCAACAGACACATATATTCGACATAGAGAGCCGGAACCTCGTGGTCATGAAATTCTTTAGAGTACTTCTGTATAAACGATGAACCGGTACCGACTGATGCAGTATTCGGTTCTACGATTTCTTTGATAAACGGCTGCCTGTCAATGGAGTACATAGAGATATCACTTTGACCCAACGCGCCGGGCATGAGGATATCGAAAAGTCTCACAACCACAGTGTGGATATGATTTCTGTCTGTTATCCCGTACGGATCAGCACTCCCAAGAAGTATCCGTTCAAAAAAATCCTGAGGAATCCCAACTTGTATAAGCTCCCGGAAAACCGATTGGTAATCTACGTTTTCAAGAATATCCAGGCTCGCTACTTCACCTCCTAAAAAAGATCGTTTTTTCGATTCCATGTGTCCGATTTCATGACATGCAGCTGCCATATATCCGATAGGATTATGTGTCAGGGGAATACAACCTTCATTAGCAGAAACTACTGCTCCGTTTATATAATCCTTCGGAACTTCGTACGAATCCTCGGGAATATAACCGTCATGAACGCATTCAATTTCCATGCACGGATTATAGCGTAATTGCAGGTACGGAAGAAATATGCATCCGCGGTACATCCACAGGCGGAGAGGCAGGATGTGTATCAGGACCAGTACCGATATTACCCAGTGAGACAAAGCCGTCGGGTGAAATAATAACGGCAGGATTTCCCGATCCTTTAGGATAAAACACAGAAGTGCATCCGGGATGATATGCACAGAGCACCTGATCCGGCAGGATGCCCGTGCACGCATTTTCTATTTTATGCCACCACGTCGTTGATTCGGCGGGATTGTGAACTATCAGGTATGTCGTCTTTGAACCGGCAGGTATATTCCAATATCCCGCTATAAGCTTCCAGACTTCGGGCAAACGGTATTCAAGCATCCGCAGTTCCGGCGAACCTGTATATGTGAGAATTTGGTATTTAGTGGTAAGGTTTTCATATTCATTGTCTAAAGCACGTTTATTAGAGTGATTTAAATTATCCAGAAACGACGGTTGGAGATTTTTCGGTCCCGATGCGCTCCACAGGTCATTCAGAGCAATCTGCAGATTATTATGAATATCGTTATCCGTAAAAACATCTAAACCAGCTTTTCCGGCAAGCACACCCAACAGAATTTTTGCACGGACATATGCGTGATCAAACGGAGGGAAAAGAAGGTCGGAAGTTGGATGTGTTTCAGGCATAGTCATATATAACAAACTATATAATAATACAACAAATTATATTCTTTGTCACTCACCATCTATGTTATGTTTTTTTATATCAAAGGGAATATTCTGTTCAAGCCAGTATATGAAGATTTGAATTCATAATTTCAATCAGCGCATATCCGTTTCTATTGTGGTATGATCTATGATCCTATGATAAGCGTCGAACAGAAACAACCGGATAATGCGTACTATCAGATCAGCTTCCATTCAGAGAAAGATCCCCGTGGTGCGCTGAAGGACTTACTGAAAGAATTTCCGCAGTATGATGAGGCAGGTAATGTATTATGGATAGTTGCAGACGGACTTGCCGTAGAGGCCTGGACCGATGAAAGACCGCATAAGGACGCTGACATAATCATGTTTAAGCAGTCTATAGAAGGGACTGCTATAGTATATCAGATGGGTCATCAGATCGATCTATATACACCGGAACAGTATATGTCTATCGGTATCCGGTATCCTGATGGATTTCTTGAGTCTCATATTGTCGCAACAGTAAATCAGAAAATGAATGAAGACGGTCCCATACTGACGCTTCATCCTGCGGTTCTTCTTTTCCAGAAAGCATTCACACGGGCAGATTGCGGAGAAGAGTATGCACTGGACCGGTACAATCACGATTTTGACCGGCTTATCAACCTGTATAAAACACTTGATAATTCCAAACAGAAAGAATGGAGATACATCATTGAGGAGTGTTTCCGGTATGTTGATCCAAAATACTGGGAAAAGATGCGGATTGATCTCTCCATGCATATGAATGTAGCCTCATAAAATTTCTTTTCTATCTTCAACATTCCATAGTGCACTTGCCTTCTTCCATTGCCGATAATTACTCGGTATACTGAATTTATAGTATTTTTTCTATTGATATTCCAAACATTCAGAAATGTTTGGATATGCCGCACTAATCAACTTATATGAATAAAGTTGAGTAAGTGCGGACATAGCCTATGGAACCTGTCCTTTTTTCGCTCTTACTGGTCCTCACTATCCTATTTGTCATCACGCAGGCAACTATTCTTCTTGTATTTCTCCGGGCGTTCCGTGAGTTTAAAAAAAGTCATAATCCGGACGAGGAGGCTGTCAAAAAGCTCCGATTGAAATCCGAAGAGATCCTCCGCGGTGCTTTGGAGCGGGCAAACCTCATACTCGCGAGCGCTCAGAAGAAGGGTGTCGATATTATTGCCAAAGAAGAAAAAACTGGGTCAACCCTCTCTGATGAGTACAGCAAGCACTTAGGTGCCGTGCAGGAGTCATTACAGGAATCTTTTGAACGCACAGCAAATGACGCAGACAAGGCCCTTGAGGAGTATCTCACGCAGGTTGGAAAAACCGTGGCTGACCATATGGATCAGAACGAAAAAATCCTTTCTGATAAAGCTGCGGTTATGACGGAGCAGGCACGGAAGGCACTGGACGATATGCGCGGCAGAACTGAAGGGTCTATAGAAAAGCTGACGAAAGACACACAGGAGATGGTTCGCTCGGAGATAGACAAGGAACTGGCTATGGCACACGACGAGCTTACCGAATATAAAGCGCGGCGGATGAAAATGATTGACGAGAGGATCATCCAGATGCTTGAAGACGTGATAAAGGTGACGCTTGAGAAAAAGTTGTCGCTTGTGGAGCAGTCGGAGCTTGTATACAGAGCGCTCGAAGAAGCCAAACGTGAAAATGCGTTCAAATAATTGCGTATGGATCAGGATAAGATGATCGTTACAATACTCAAAAGTTCGTATACCAAGACGGATATCGGAAGGCGTACGAGGCTTCTCCGGGAATACCTTGAAAAGAGCTTCTTTACGCCGGAAAAGTCGGAAATGACGAAATTTCTCATATCCCGTCAGGCAACAACGGATGATATTGATACGTTTCTGGGATGGGGAGAGGGATTTTTCCGCGCATTCACCAAAGAGAACCTCTATTCCTTCATAAGCGCAGTGAATAGCAGGATGAAGAAGTTGCCTATCGTAACGCTCTACATACCGTATGAACCGGTACCGGCGGAGATCATCAAACTCGGCAGGTGGTTTCGCGGAAATGTTAGTGAAGAAGTGCTTGTGGACCTCCATACCGATCCGTCACTTCTGGGGGGTTGCTCGTTTGTTTACCGCGGTGTATATCGCGATTACTCCCTCCGGTACTACATGATGAAAAAAAGAGCACAGATTGAAAAGATCATCACGGAGTACGTTGCACGATTTTATAAAGAGGATAATTAGATTTATATACTCTTGTGCTGAGGTCGCATACAAAGTATTTGCGTCTCCAGTTGCAGACGTTTCTTATCCATACGGGATAGATCCTGAAGAGCAAATGGAGCCGCTTCATTCTTTGTACGCTCCCCGCACAATAATATTTATAGAGGAAGTATGCCTGAATTTACAAAAACAAAAAAAGAAGTCGGATTTGTCACATCGACGCAGGATTACCTCGTGAATATCGAGGGGCTTCCGACGACGCGCGTCAACGATATTATCGTGACAAAAAACGGAGGACGGGGAATAGTTTCTGCACTCTCCAAACATACGGTTGAGGCATTGATGCTTGATGCCGAGCGTCCGAAGCCCGGTGACAGTTTTGAAAAATCCGAGGCAGGACTTTCCATAGCACTCAACGTGAATTTGTTCGGACGGACGATAAACCCATTGGGTGTGCCCTTGGACGGCAAAGGTGCGCTCCCGACAGCCGGGGTAGAGCTTGACCTTGATATCGTGGCTCCTGGGATAGACGGACGGGAAATCATCCGGAAGCAGTTTTATACGGGACTTCTCGTTGTTGATACGCTCCTGCCCATAGGGAGAGGTCAAAGGGAACTTATTCTCTGTGAACCCAGAAGCGGCAAAGAAGCGTTTTTCCTGGATGTCATCGTATCACAGAAGGTCAAAGGAGTTGTCTGTATCTATGCCGCAATCGGGAGAAGCGAGGTTGAGGTCAAACGGTTTGCAGAGGATGTGGAAAAAGAGGGTGCAGGGGAGCATACCGTGATTGTTGCGGCCACTTCCAACGAATCCGCGCCGATGATCACGATTGCTCCGCAGGTGGCAAGTTCCCTGGCTGAGTACTACCGTGACCACGGACATGACGTCCTTCTTATTCTTGATGACCTCGCCACTCACGCCAAGTACGCACGCGAAATATCGCTTCTGGCGGGACGGGTTCCCGGACGTGAGAGCTACCCGGCTGATATTTTTTACCAGCATTCGTCACAGCTTGAGCGTGGTGGTTCGTTTAACGATCATTTTAAAACCGGCGCTGTAACTTTACTTCCCGTCATCGAGGTAAATATTGAGAATTTTACGAGCCTCATTCCGACGAATGTCATGTCCATAACCGACGGCCATCTCCTTTTCTCCGCGGCACTCCGGGCTCAGGGTATATACCCCGCTATCGAGCCTGACAGGTCCGTCACCCGTGTGGGACGCCAAACTCAGATGTTTATTCATAAGCAGATTTCCGACAAAACGCGCTCCCTCATCGCTGACTTTCATGAGCTGGAGAAGTTTGCCAAGTTCGGGTCCGAGCTTTCCGGTGAGACGCAAAAAAAGATCAAAAGAGGGAAGATAATAGAAGAATTTCTGCGGCAGGAACCGTTAACACCTATCGCACCGGGTGTGCAGATCATACTCCTGTCTCTCGTGTTTGCCGGATTTTTTGATAAAGCGGAAGTGGATGCGGTACGTACCGGAAAAGCGAAATTCATAAATACGATTGCAACGACTGAACCATTTAAAGGGCTTGCGGAAGGGATAAAAGATCATAAACTTGAGGATCTCATCGAGACACTCACGAAGGAGATGGGAGCGTTGAAGATTTAGATATTTACGATTCAGGATTCGTATAAAGAAATTTTTCCCAATGTTCATTTACTTTGTACCAGTTAGAATCTTTATACTGCATTATTGAGGATAATTCAGGACTTTCTTCTATCTCTTGTTCGACCCAATCTCTGAAGTCAGACCATTGTGCTTGAGCCTCACGAAAACCATTGAGTGTCGTCCAGTCTTTTGCAAGAACGTTTTTTTGGATTTCCCGGAGACGTGTCCGTATATTTTCCGGCATTCCCGGTGTGTAAATTTCACTGGCAAGCCTCATCTGAAGCACGGTCTTTTGTATTGAAATATACGGTTCTTCAAAAAAACCGCCATTTGTCCATACAAAGCAATTACTGTCATCTCCGATAATTCTGGACAGTGCTTCACCGACAGATTGTCTGACCGGATCAATACCCAGTTGCGGAGCCACAAAAAGCATCCATTGTTGGCGAATAACAGGAATGATTCCCTGAATATATGGATCATGGCGATCAGGGCGCCGGATTTCGGGTTGAATAATTTCTTTCATAGGTACGGTGTTTTGGATTATATCGGAGTGTAATCGTCTGTGTAAACATAACGTTCGTCAATGCAGGACGTTGGAGAGATGATTTTTCATCTGAGGTATTTGAAATTATAGATCATAAATATAAGCTTTCCAGTATGGATATAATATTTCTTCATTTCTCTTAGCGTACATTACAGCTTCTGTTAAATTTTTATCTTTGGCTATTTCTTCTCTGAGATGATTTTTAAATGCCTGCCATCTGGTTCTGGCTTCCAGTAATCCGTCGTCGGTTTCCCAATTTTCTGAGAATACATCCTTTGCTGCATCACGGATGTGTCCTTTTATCCGCTTGGGAAATTTTGGCGTTTTCAAACCGACATGAAGAAGCGTACGCATGCTTTTTTTTGCCAAAACTCTTGCATTCAATTGAATGAGATCTTCTGCTTCAAAGGGTAAACTCATATCGTCGTTTCCGGTAAAATAGGAAAGCGTTTCGCCTAATATCTGTTTGGAACTGTCTATGTCTTTATATGGTGCTATTTGCCGGATCCATCTCCGGCGGGTTAAGAGTACCGGAATCCAGTCATGGGAATAATATTTTTCTATGTGCGGGACATCAGGAGGATGCGGTATTTCTTCCATGACCATAGTATTGCAGGGATTATATGTTAAAGGATCATGTTTTGTATAGATTCGTGAAAATACATGGAAAAATATCTGATGTGCGGGGGCAGATTTTAATGCTGAGGAAGGGTGTCCAAATGAGTTTGCCAAAGCGGAGCTAACACTTCTTCGTTTGCCATTGCATACGATACAGCCTGGGATAAATTCGGATCTTCCGCAATCTTCTTTTCAATCCGGTCACCGGAGGTCTGAAACATGGATTGTACTGTTTGAAAATCAGGGCCTATCCATTCCATAAAAAATACGCGCTGTAATTCCCGGACAATTTTTTTTATACCTAACGGAATTTCCGGTATATTCATTTTGGATTCTAATGACGAATGCAGTCGGAATTTTAACAACACTCTTGTTCTTGACTCATGCGGACATCCCTGTGACGTCGGTAGACACTCATGACAATCTTCAACTAAAAGCGACAAAGCTTCTCCCAATATCTGTGTCTCCGGAACAATTTCCATCGTGCGCAATAGGGGTGTGTTGTTTCTTAACCACCGTCTGCGGTCGGTTTGTTCGATAGCGTCTGCATCGGGTCTTTGGTGTACCGGCACAGGAATATCTGATTGATAATAATTAATAATTTCTGACATACCGCAAAAAAGAACACAGATTTCGATTATATATCCGTACGACTTGAAATGTCCAGAGCGGGGTGTTTGACAAAAACTACATTCTTTTCAGATGGTCTTGGGATGCGCGGACAATATCACTACTGAACTGAGGAAGCGAGGATGTGACAGATATTTGTGTCGCCAGTGTGTAGCGAAGGATCGTATTTGCGTACCGTATCCACCACTTCGCGCCCTCTTCATCCGGGTTTGTTTTTTGTTCTATGTCCGGATTTGAAGCGGTATGTATGAGAGTAAGAAATGTATCATCACCTGTTGAGAATTCGGTGCGGTCTGCATTCTTTCTGACTGTCGTTGGCCCGGATAGCGCACCCCATACATCATACGCACCGATAGGAAGATATAATTGCATTTGTGGTCCGTCAGGTGACTGGAATACGCACTCAAGGATTGTCCCGACAGCTGCAAAATGCGTAACTTCATTCGGATTGTCTGAAGAACGAAAAGAGAAATATCTGCCGGACTGTATGCTGACAGGGAGATGTGTGAGTGTATGTAAACGTACGGTCGTTGTCCTGGTTTCATGAATATTCGGGTGAGTGAAAAGAACGGACGGGGGAATATTTGCTTGCCACATACTCAGCGTCTGAACGGCGTATTCCCGGTTTGTAATAAAACTCGTTTTCCGTTTCACTTCTATAGTGCCGGGTTGACGTTTTTCCCAAAAATGTTTCTTTTCCCCGCGGTGTAAAGATAGGGAGAATTGTTCATCAGGCTGTGTGCGGTACCATTGACGCCGGTTATATCTGTTGAGCTGTGTACCGGGAGCTGCAGTATCTTTTTTCCATTCAAATTCATTTCCAATATTTCCCGGTACCCACACCCCATACAGCTCTGATATCAGTGAATCAGGTGTGATTGATGTTTCTTGACGCATTGCCAGAAATATAACATTATAGGTTTTACCTGTCAATTCGGAAACACGGATATAACTTATTCGGACGTGTGCAGACAAGTCGGAAAAAACAGGGTATTATGTAAATATATGCCGACCATCAAGGGACTGAAAGAGGAACTCGAGGACGTGACCACCATGGGATTTATCTCCCAGGCGTTCACGGAGGTTGCGGCCAGCCGCGTACAGAAGATCAAAAATGCCTTTGAGACGAATAAGCAGTTTTACGATGAAATTTCACACCTCTACCGTCTTATTCAGGTTTCAAGCGCCAAGGAGAAGGGGAAGCATGCAGGAGAAGGGAAGCATCTGTCCGTTGCAGTCACGTCAAACCAGCGTTTCTACGGCAACCTCAACATCAATATCATGAATTCTTTCCTTGCTGAAACAAAAGGGAAGGAAGGTGATCTCATGATCATCGGTTCGACAGGTGTGGACTCGATGGAGTCTCTCGATGAGAAACGCCTATACACGAAAATGCCGTTTGCCCATGATAACCCGACAGAAGAGGAAACCGCGAAGTTTCTGGACACTATCAAACCATATAGTACTGTTATCATGTACTTCCCTAAGTTTGTAACCCTCATGTCCCAGACCGTTGGAAAAACGGATGTCACCCAGGCTGCGGATATCGGAGGGAAAATCACGGATGAAGAGATAAATATTCTTTATGAACCGGACCTCACCATGATCATGGAATTTTTTATCCGGCAGGTACGGGCGATCCTTTTTTATCGTGTGATGCTGGAGGCAGACCTTTCCCGTACTGCAGCCCGTTTACTCACAATGTCGAGCGCCGAGGAACGGTCCCGAGAGCTTACAAAGGTGAAAAAAAGCCAGATACGCAAAATCCAGGCATCCATTACAAATGCCAAACTCCTTGAAACATTTGCAGCAATGAAGGGATGGAAGAAATAGATCCGATTACGAGTCAACTGCAAAATCCGTGCCTGCAATAAGTTCTGGTGGAAAGGGATCGATGGAATAACCGAAAGTATGCTCTATAACATCGGCAAATCCTACTGCTGAAATGATACGCCTAGGTACCTGATCATCATCAAACGGAGGACCGTACCTCCATTTTTCAACAACAGAATCTGCAGGTGTTACACGTTGTATTGATAGGGCAAAATACACATAACCGGAATCCCTGCTAATCTTTGTCTTTGTGCGGATTTGTCCGTCATACAATGAATTTATTGTTAAACCCATCGCATGAAACATAGCTACGTCATCATTATTTACTTTGAAAACATTATGGTTTAACTCCGATATGCGTTTCACTGTGGTATCATCAGGGGGCGTAAAGTATATACCTTTAAGAATACCTGGAATATCTATATGTCCGTATCCTAATCTTTCATCACCGTGCAGAATTCCGTATACTTCCCGTACTCTGGGAAGAGTTATACGGACGAAAAAATCATTTCTCCATGGAGATTGCAGTCTGGCACTCTGCCACAGTTGTGCTTCCAGGCTATGTATATTAAATTCTCTGTAGAAGTTAGGATTTTCCTGATACGGAGGCATACTGGTTTGATATATATCACGTTGAGGCAGAAACTACAAGAAATTTATTCTTATTCATGACACATCATGATAGTCGAAATAGCGCAATTTTCATAATCCGGCAAAAATCCGTCACAGCCTATAAATACAACAGCCATGTCATAACTCCCATCATTCCAGGCATACCGTAGGGAAGGCGGAGGTATAAATTCGTAAGGAAATGCCGGAATAATGTATCCATCTGATGCGAACGTGCATGAACTAAGCCTATCCTGTACCGTGTGGCGGATGTGTCCGCCCGGTTCCTGTACGATATGGAAACTACTTTTCTTATCTTTCACTTCGAAAATAATTTTATCAGGATTACTTGTCGGATGAAGCGTGACTTTTCCTTTTTCTGCTAACTTTTTCGGTGCAATAACAAGAATCGGTAAAAAAGCACCTTCGACGGACCCCATCCAGGTTTCATCTGACGGAAGCGGTTGCCGTTTCAGATCACCGGAAGGGATGACTGATAGCTGATCATGTGTGATTAATTGGCGGATCATACTTTCAGTATGATAAAAAATGATAGGTTCATCGCCCATGAAGCGTCTCTCAGTAGTTATAAAGCGCGGTGATTCCTGTGCGGATGTAGGCATAATAAAAAAGACTATATCACGATGTATTTTGTTTGTAAACTATCCGTGCATTTTCAAAATAATAATCAACCGGATTGATAGAGTAATATGTGTGGGGATTTTGCACCTGTTTTTTCATACTTGTCACACGCACATTTTTCGGATATATTCCGTTTATAGTATTAAACACTTTCTGCCCGACATGTTACTAACCCCATATTGATTTAGGAAGTAATGAATGATGGTATGCCGAGTATTGAAAGCAGAAAAGAACAACCCACGCTTGGTCAATATCTTCTTTGGCAGGAAGAAGCAGCGAAAACAGTAGAAACACTTCAATTAACCCTGGAGGCTTGTAATCAGCATTTAAGAAGAAGTGAAATAGAATTTGTGCGGACGCTTATCAATTTTGCAATCGACAACCAACATTCTGAATTATTTGATATAGCTGCCGAACTGGGGAGACAATTAACCCACGGGGAAAAGCTGCACTTCGATAGTATAGATGCAAATGATCCGGAAATTTTCAATGCTTCCATCAGTGGATTTGATCAGAATGGTGAATACCGTACGGATGTTTTGGGCATACTTCAACAACTTTCAGCCCGTTTATCTGACACATTTAAGGATAACCCCACGCTCGTTTTTGACCTTGCATGGCATGACTTTATAGAGAAACACCCTGCAGTCAAAGCGGTGTGGGTTCAGGGAGCATTGTGGCATAGAATTGATGAAAAGTGGTGTCTCCCGAGAGAAGTCATAAATATGCTTGTTTGCAGGAAAGACGGTACTGAAGGTACAGACAATAAGCGGGATGCTTTTATATTGCAGCAGCTATCCGGTGTTCTTTCAGCCAAAACAGAATTACACGGACCTATAGGTAAGGGAAACCAATCATATTGGCCGGGAGATACGTTCAGAATGTTCTTTTTTCAGATAGAACAAACATCCACCGGTAAACGCGCGCAATATGGTATCCGCCCGGAGATGACAGAGGAGATACTGAACGATCTTGTTTCCCGTGTAAAAAAAAACTAATTCCCGATAAGAAAACAGAATACCATCAGGCAGTCAGTGCAAATGGTGATGATTATGAAATTCTCCTGCATTTAGCAGAAATTTCAAAACTGGAAGCAGAAATAGCAGAAGACCCCTTTAAAGATCCACGCCTCCAGACGCTTATCGATGCTGGCGACGATTTAGGTTTATATCTGCGTGAGATCCAAGCGTATGCTCTGTTAACTCCCGAGGAAGAAATCGAATGCGGGATTGCAATGGAGCGGGCAATAGAAGCATCAAAAATACATGTAAAACCAATCGGAAGAGGTAGACCACCTGACCGTACGGAATTTTTTGAATTAAAACGACTGGGTATCGAAGCGCAAAAGAAATTGACCAACCATAATTTACGGCTGGTGATATCCATAGCACGGAAATACTCTCTCAATGATTTCCGCCAATTTCCGGACCGTATACAGGATGGCAATATCGGGCTTATGCGTGCAATACAAAAGTGGGATTATCGTCGGGAGTTGAGATTTTCTACCTATGCGACATGGTGGATTCGGCAAGCTGTCACACGGGCGAAAGCAGATACTTCCCGGTTGATACGATTGCCTGTGCATCAGGTAGACACACTGAGACGGATATACAAAATAACAAAGATACTCGTACAGACATATGGGAGAACACCGACAGAAGCAGAAATTGCCAGGGAACTCACGACAAATGAACTTGAAAAGAAATTAGGAAGAGCACCGACACAAGAAGAAATAAAGAATCGCACCCAGGTAATGGAACCGAAAGTGACGTATCTTTTGAAAATGTCCCGGGATCCGGCATCACTCGAAACCCCCGTCGGAGATGAGGAAGATTCGACTCTTGGGGACTTCGTCCCGTCGCCCAACGCGGAAGACGGAAGTGTACAAAGTGATGTGGAAATGCTGCAGGAACTCATACAAATTGTTTTTCATGAACTGACACCCAGAGAAGTCAGGGTCCTCACATTGCGGAACGGACTCCTGAACGGTCATATATTTACTCTTGAGGAAGTCGGAGCGAAAATGGGAGTTACGCGGGAACGCATCCGGCAGATAGAAAAGCAGGCATACCATAAACTGAGACACCCCCATATAATGAGACGTTTGAGACCATATCTGAATATATTTGATTAAGAATTTTCAGAAAATTGATTGTTCCTGTATTTTATATAATATTTACTCACTGAAAATATACTTAATATATCAATATATAAACTATAGTATCAAAATATAAAATTGTCATTAGGAATTGGGTGTTGCATTGCACTTGATCTTCTTTCCTAAATTCTCCATACTGATAGTATGAGTGATGCTGCCCAAAGTGGACCCTCCGATCCTATATCACATCCGCCCGTGATGGTGGTTGAAAGCGCGCCCGGGGGCGGCGGAAGCACACCCTCCCCATCGGCAAACGTACAGCAGGTTGTAGCCGGCGGGATACCGACGAACACTCCTCAGGTAACCAAAGGCACCGTTGATCCCAAGAAACAGTTTATCGGCAGGGTACGGGGTGTACGCGGACAGATCGTGGAAGTGGCGTTTGACGAAGCGGTGAACTTGCCGAAATTTTTTGAAGTTCTCACCTCACCGGAAAATCCGAAGGTCAAGCTCGAGGTGTACGCATACGCACCGGACAATTCGCTGTTTTGTTTATCACTCACGAAACGCAGTAACCTTTGCCGCGATATGACCGTTGTATCAACCGGCGGGCCGCTCAAGGTTCCGGTAGGGGATGCCATCCTCGGGCGGGTTTTTAACCTCTTCGGCGATCCGGTGGACAATAAAGGGCCGATAGAGAATGTCGACTTTCTTCCGATTTTTAAGGAAAAGGGTCAAACGGTAAATGTCGTTACCTCGCAGGAGATACTCGAAACCGGCATTAAACAGATCGACTTTTTCACGCCTTTCGTAAAGGGCGGGAAAGTCGGGTTCGTCGGCGGGGCAGGAGTCGGTAAGACCGTCCTCATGACCGAGCTTCTCCATAACATCACGTTCAAACATGAGGGTGTTTCCATATTCGCCGGTATCGGTGAGCGTATCCGCGAAGGGCATGAGCTTATGAAAGCGCTGGAGGAGTCCAAAGTCATCTCGCGTGTCGCGCTTATTTTCGGGCAGATGAATGAAAACGCCATCATCAGGTTCCGTGTGGCATGGGCAGCAGCGACCATCGCTGAGTACTTCCGCGACGGACAGAAGAAAGACGTCCTGTTTTTTGCCGATAATGTATACCGTTTTATCCAGGCTGGAGCGGAGGTGTCTGCCGTGCTTGGTTCCATCCCGTCGGAGCTTGGCTACCAGGCGACGCTCGAGACCGAGATCTCCAACTTTGAAAACCGGCTGGTATCCACCAAAACAGGCTCCATTACATCCTGCCAGACGGTATATGTACCGGCAGATGAGCTCTCTGACGTAGGCGTGGCAGCAATTTTGTCACACCTTGACGCGCAGGTCATTTTGTCCCGTGACCGGGCAAGCCGGGGGTATTACCCTCCTATAGATGCACTCGTATCCACATCCTCAACACTCAATAAACGTATTGTCGGTGATAAACACTATGAGACAGCCACCCGGGCACTGGAGGCACTCAACAACCACCAACGCTTGGGAAGAATCGTGGCTATTGTCGGTGAAGCAGAGCTTGCACCTGCCGATCAGCTTGCGTACCAGCGTGCAAAAAGGCTTATCAACTATATGACGCAACCGTTTTTCACCATGGAATCACAGACGGCTAAAAAAGGCGTGTTTGTCGAAAGAGCAACGACTGTCAGCGACGTAGCGGCGATTCTGGAGGGAAAACTGGATAAAGTGCCGGAGGATAAACTCATGTATGTGGGAAGTCTCGCGGATGCGAAACTGATATAAGATGGTTTTTCAAATCACTGCAAAACGTGATACATGCACTTCTGAAAAAATGACGTCTCATTAGATGAAAGAAGAATTGAAAGACACAATGTTGAATCCATAAATGTATTGGAAGTTTATATAAAAATATAGTTTGTTATTTACTATTATGGCAGATTTGATACATGTCCGGATCAATAGCCCTGAAAAAATCATTTGGGAGGGGGAAGCAGAGTGGGTATCCAGTGAAAATACTGAAGGACCGTTTGACATATTGCCGATGCATACCAATTTTATAACCATTATAGAAAAAAAAGATATCCGGGTGAAAAGCGCGAAGGAAGTACAAACCTATAAGTATGATCGTACAGTCCTTTATGCTCATTCCAATAAGGTCTTCATTTATACAAATATATAAATAATCTTCTTATTTTTTTCTGCGGAAATTCGATGATTATCATGTCTATACGGGAATCGATTTCCGCATGCGGAAAATATGCAATTATCACTTTTTCGATAAATACGGGAAATGGAATAATAGTTATAGGGATATATTATTTTAATGATGAAAACGCAGTACAAAACGATATAAATTCTTAATCAATATATATGTATTGATTTTACTAATTAAACATGTTTCACATTTTCGGAAATATACACCTCCGGAATACCTCTATTTAAACAGAATAATTCAAAAATACCAGACATAGACCTTAGATAAATATGTCGTTAATACGGACCAAATTGTAGATTTATAGATCCTTCTTAATGTATAAATTTGATAGATAAATTCCGGATAAATACGTACTAAATGAACTTTTTAAGATTTACTCGGCATTGTACAGGGTAAAAGAGGCAGTATTAAGTGTATTTCCTAAGTAAATGTGTATTTTTTCTCCGGAGTCGTTTGTGATTTAGTGATCACATATAGTCCACTAAAAACTATATATCAGTTTTTGTCTTATCCGGACAATCCGTTTTAAAGAGAATAGTACTATAAGATATTTTTTTTGGTAAAAAAACCTTATGGTCTATAGTACTTTACCAAGGTATATGAGAAACAGTTTCATAAGTGTATATAGAAATTGAATGATATTCATGGAAAATTTCGAAAATTTGATTTCTAATTGATTCCTGTAATACATATAAAATTTAGCATTTCTATAGAGTGAGTGCCAATATGCGCATATATATATCTTATAACAGAAATAATTGAGATATTTAAGACCTGAGTTTCCTTTCACTATATATCTAAGTGTGAAATCATGAATAATGGGTAACTACGGTAAAACGATATGGAATGATCTATAAACGACCTCTTGACGGTTTCGTAAGCAGTATGCTTATTATATATGTAGAGTAATAAAATTTATGTAATAGACCGGAATTACGACCTATTACACAATCTAAGAAATAATTCCCGAAAGGGTAAAAATTGTGAGTAGCTTGCCGAAGGATTACGCCCAATTCCTTACTCAACATGGCTTGAGCCGCGGATCAATCCGCAATTATGTCGCAGACATGCGTCGCTTTATCGCATGGTTTGAGCAGACATCTTCACCATCCTTTTCTCCGTCCAATCTCAAAGAAAAACACCTCGGAGAATATGAACAATTTCTCATACGTTCAAAGACTCAGGATGCTACGAAGAAACGGACACTCACCTCCTTAAAGAAGTTTTTTTCTTGGGCAGGAAAAACAGGCACATTTGAACCGGTATCTAACCCTATACAAAGCGATATGCCGGATGTTTCTAAAAAACCCTTTTCACAAAAACTATCGGCTGAGATTGTTGTTGATCAGTACATGGCGTCCTTGCTTTCTCAAGGCTTAAGTAAAGGATCAATACGCAATTATACGGCTGATCTCCATCACTTTATCCGGTGGTATCTCAAACAAACTGGCGGTAAATTTACTTTATCTTTGATAACAAAAAATGAGCTTGCAGATTTTGCAAAAGCTTGCCGGGCAGACGGAACTCCTGAGGCGTCAGTGCAAAGGTATGTCGCGTCAATGAATAAATTCCTCCAATGGGCTCATCCTGAAAAGAAAGACGGGGTTATACCGGCAGTACATATTGCACCGGGAATGCGTGAAACAGAAGAAAAGATAGCCGACCGCAAAACTTCCCGATATAAAGATCAGAAACAATTGTGGATATTCGGACTCTTATCATGGTTGGGTTTGTCATCTATACCCCGAGGTATAGGAAATCTGATTGATCGGGTACTTGGACACAAAAGCAGCATACTGAAAAGTGCGCGGGAAATGATGGGAATTGGCCCGTATGGACTAGATAATAATTTACTTGATGTGGGCGGTGGCGGGATACCTGTTACGGGAAAAGAGGTACGAATTCCGGCAGTATTTTGGCATCCTGAGGAGGAAGAACGTATATATCCGGTCGAGACGAAGCGACGGAGGCAGCGTTGGTTGCCTCTTTTGCTATTATTGTCATTATTTTTGATGCTTTTTGGTATAAAAAAGGATGCTTTGAAACCTTTTGATTATTTTTTTAGTAATGCAGAAACACAACCGGATAATTATTTTTTTTCTCCTTATATAATAACCCCTCCGCAGGTTTCCGGTCAGGTTTTAGCAGGAACGACAGAAGAGGGCGTATTAGAATTTAACGTTGATGTGGGCGCCAATCAGCGACTGAATGTAACGGGTGACGCATCATTTTCCGGATCTCTTAGAGTGGGTACGGAAAGTGCGTTTCTTGTCACACCTGGCGGGGTTGTAGCCGAAGCACAGGGAGTGACGTCAGCAGGTGATATCGTCTTTACCGGACTTGCTGACGGGGATGGGCAGCATATCTGTATTGATCTGCCGACAAACAAGCTAGTAAAATGCGGACCGCTCCCGGGATTTGTCACCGGCGGAACAGGTGCAACGGGGGGAACAGGTCCTACAGGCGCAACAGGTGAAACCGGTCCGACCGGCGTTACCGGGTATACCGGACCTACCGGAACCACAGGAGAAACAGGTCCTACCGGAACTACCGGTGAAAGCGGTCCAACCGGAGCTACAGGTCCGACAGGAGAATTGGGTCCGACCGGCGCAACAGGATCATCAGGAACACCTGGTTTGAACGGACCTACGGGATCAAGCGGAGAACAGGGACCGACAGGTTCAACGGGTGCAACGGGTGATATTGGTCCGACAGGTGCTACCGGTGCGACAGGAACAAGCGGTATTGCCGGTCCAACCGGTGGTACCGGTACAACAGGAGAATCCGGAGCGTCCGGACCTACCGGATCAACAGGATCCGGCGGAGAACCCGGTCCGACGGGAACAACCGGTCAATCAGGTCCGACAGGTGCAACAGGTGCTACAGGGAGAAACGGACCGACCGGTGCAACAGGGGCAACAGGAGAGCCGGGGCCAACAGGCTCTACGGGTATTGGTGGACCAACCGGAGTTTCCGGTGCAACCGGCGAAACAGGTCCAACCGGTGCAACAGGAGCAACAGGAGAACCCGGACCTACAGGATCAACCGGGCAAGCCGGACCAACCGGAACTACTGGTGCTACCGGTGAATTTGGACCGACAGGAGCATCGGGTGCAACAGGCACACAGGGCGCATCCGGGCCAACCGGTGCAACCGGAGCAACAGGTGAAACAGGTCCAACCGGTACAACAGGTGCAACAGGTGCACCTGGTCCTACGGGTTCAACCGGTCAGGGTGGTCCCACAGGTATAACAGGAGCAACCGGTCAATCAGGTCCAACCGGATCAACCGGTGCAACAGGTGCAACCGGACAGTCCGGTCCGACCGGTTCTACGGGAGCTACAGGACAAGCCGGTCCAACAGGCGCAACGGGACAAGGTGGTCCGACCGGTGCAACAGGTGTGACCGGTCAGGCAGGACCAACAGGACGAACCGGTGCAACAGGTGCAACAGGTGAATCCGGTCCAACCGGATCAACGGGCGTGACAGGATCTGCGGGGCCAACCGGTGCGACGGGTTATACTGGTCCGACCGGTGCAACAGGAGTAACAGGTCAAGCTGGTCCAACAGGTCGTACAGGTGCAACCGGTGCAACAGGTCAATCCGGTCCTACCGGATCAACGGGTGCGACTGGATCAGCCGGACCAACTGGATCTACAGGACAAGGAGGACCTACTGGTGCAACCGGTCCAACCGGTCAGGCTGGGCCAACAGGATCCACCGGTCAAGGGGGTCCGACCGGTGCAACAGGAGTAACCGGACAAACAGGACCAACAGGTGTTACTGGCGCAACGGGCGCGACAGGACAAACCGGACCAACAGGTGCAACAGGTTCAACCGGTCAGGCCGGACCAACAGGTTCAACCGGTCAGGCCGGACCGACAGGTGTATCCGGAGCTACGGGTCAGGCAGGTCCTACAGGATCCACTGGTCAGGCAGGTCCAACCGGATCAACCGGCGCAACCGGATATACCGGTCCGACAGGAGCAACAGGTACAACAGGAGCAACCGGAGATTACGGGCCAACAGGCGTGACCGGTGTTACAGGTCAAGCAGGACCAACCGGAGCTACAGGGCAAGGTGGTCCCACAGGTGCAACCGGCGTAACCGGAATTCAAGGACCAACAGGTGTTACCGGTTCAACGGGAGCGACCGGACAGACTGGTCCAACAGGTGCCACCGGTCCGACAGGTGAATATGGTCCTACTGGTGCAACAGGACAATTCGGTCCGACAGGATCAACAGGTGCAACCGGAACGATCGGTCCGACAGGATCAACAGGTTCAACCGGTGCAACAGGATATACCGGTCCGACAGGTGCAACGGGATCAACCGGTGCAACCGGACAGTCCGGTCCGACAGGATCTACCGGATCTACGGGATATACGGGTCCGACAGGGGCAACAGGCGTGACGGGTGAAAAGGGACCAACCGGTTCAACAGGATCAACTGGTGCGACAGGTGATCCGGGTCCGACAGGAGCGACAGGTCAAGCCGGTCCGACAGGTACAACCGGAGCGACTGGTCAATCCGGTCCAACCGGATCAACCGGCGCAACCGGAGCGACTGGTCAATCCGGTCCAACCGGATCAACCGGCGCAACCGGAGCGACTGGTCAATCCGGTCCAACCGGATCAACCGGTGCAACGGGAAATGTCGGTCCAACAGGTGCAACCGGTTCAACAGGAGCAACAGGAGACACCGGCCCAACCGGTGCGACCGGTGGTACAGGTGCACAGGGATCATCCGGTCCAACAGGTGCAACCGGTTCAACAGGAGAAACCGGACCAACAGGTACAACCGGTGCAACCGGTCAGTCGGGTCCAACCGGTGCAACCGGTCCGACAGGAGAGACTGGTCCGACAGGATCAACCGGTGCAACCGGTCCAACCGGTACACAAGGACCTACTGGTGCATCAGGTGCAACAGGTGTGCAAGGCCCGACAGGTGTTACAGGTGCAACCGGAGAGCAAGGTCCTACAGGAGCAAGCGGAGCAACAGGTCAAGCTGGTCCAACCGGAGTAACAGGAGCAACAGGAGAAACCGGTCCAACAGGGGCAACTGGTGCAACGGGTGCGCAAGGTGCTTCAGGTCCAACCGGTGCAACCGGTCCAACTGGTCAAACAGGACCAACCGGATCTACCGGGGCAACTGGTGCTACAGGAGAACGCGGTCCTACGGGAGCAACAGGAGCAACAGGAGATATGGGTCCGACAGGTGCCACCGGACAAACAGGACCTACCGGTTCAACCGGTGCAACCGGACAATCAGGTCCTACAGGTACTACGGGGGCAACGGGTGCAACTGGTGAATCCGGTCCGACTGGTTCAACCGGTGCAACCGGACAATCCGGCCCGACAGGTGCAACCGGTGCAACCGGACGAATCCGGACCTACCGGATCTACAGGATCAACAGGTTCTACAGGACAGACAGGTCCTACCGGTGCAACCGGATCGACAGGTGCTACAGGACAAACCGGTCCGACAGGTGCAACCGGGGCCACAGGAGAAATCGGTCCGACAGGAGCAACCGGTACAACCGGGGAAATTGGTCCGACAGGGGCAACTGGTTCAACCGGAGCAACAGGAGAAACCGGTCCGACAGGGGTAACTGGTTCAACCGGAGCAACAGGAGAAACCGGTCCGACAGGGGCAACTGGAGCAACAGGTGATCGTGGACCTACCGGTGTTACCGGAGCCACAGGAGAGACCGGTCCGACGGGTACAACCGGAGCAACAGGAGAGACCGGTCCGACAGGTGCAACCGGAGCAACAGGAGAAACTGGTCCGACAGGTACAACCGGATCAACCGGAGCCACAGGAGAGACCGGTCCGACGGGTACAACCGGAGCCACAGGAGAAACCGGTCCGACAGGAACGACCGGAGCAACAGGAGAAACCGGTCCGACAGGAACAACCGGAGCTACCGGTGAGTCAGGACCTACTGGTTCAACAGGTCCTACAGGAGAAACAGGACCTACAGGAGCGACTGGTGCTACGGGTCCTACCGGAGAAACCGGTCCTACCGGAGCAACCGGAGCCACAGGAGAGACCGGTCCAACGGGTACAACCGGAGCGACAGGAGAAACTGGACCAACAGGAACAACCGGAGCAACCGGAGAATCCGGACCGACCGGTGCAACCGGTGCATCCGGGGAAACCGGTCCAACCGGAGCAACCGGAGCGACAGGTGCAATCTGGACCAACAGGTGCCACAGGCGCAACCGGACTTTCCGGACCAACAGGATCAACCGGTGCAACCGGTGAATCAGGACCAACAGGATCAACCGGTGCAACCGGTGAATCAGGACCAACAGGATCAACCGGTGCAACCGGTGAATCAGGACCTACAGGATCAACCGGTGCAACCGGAGAAACAGGACCAACAGGATCAACAGGTCCAACCGGAGAAACAGGACCAACAGGATCAACAGGTCCAACCGGAGCAACAGGACCAACAGGATCAACCGGATCAACCGGAGCAACTGGTGAATCAGGACCTACAGGATCAACCGGTGCAACCGGAGCAATCCGGTCCGACCGGATCAACAGGTCCTACGGGTGAAACTGGACCTACAGGTTCAACCGGAGCAACAGGAGCAACAGGAGCGACTGGTCCAACCGGTGCAACTGGTGCAACCGGGCAGTCCGGTCCGACAGGAACAACCGGAGCTACTGGTGAATCTGGACCCACAGGAGCAACTGGTTCAACAGGTGCAACAGGAGAGACTGGTCCAACCGGTGCAACCGGTGCAACCGGAGCAGTCCGGACCGACAGGAACAACCGGAGCAACTGGTGAATCTGGTCCAACAGGAGCAACTGGTGCAACAGGTGCAACAGGAGCAACCGGACCAACAGGATCAACAGGATCGCTACCGGTCCAACAGGAGAAACCGGACCAACAGGATCAACAGGAGCAACAGGAGCAACAGGACCTACCGGTGCAACAGGAGCAACTGGAGCAACAGGTGCCTACAGGATCAACAGGTGCAACTGGAGCAACAGGTCCTACTGGATCAACCGGTGCTACCGGACCAACCGGTCCAACCGGAGCAACCGGTGCAACAGGAGCAACAGGTCCAACAGGCGCAACAGGAGCAACCGGAGCAGACAGGTCCAACAGGTGCAACAGGTGCAACTGGAGCAACAGGTCCTACCGGTGCAACAGGAGCAACAGGAGAAACCGGTCCCACCGGTGCAACTGGATCAACCGGTGCAACAGGAGAGACCGGTCCAACCGGATCAACCGGTGCAACAGGAGAAACCGGACCAACCGGTGCAACAGGGCCTACGGGAGAAACCGGTCCTACAGGTGCAACCGGAGCTACAGGTGCAACTGGTGCAACAGGACCAACCGGTCCAACCGGTGCAACTGGTGAAACTGGACCTACCGGATCAACAGGTGCAACCGGTCAAACTGGTCCCACTGGATCAACCGGTGCTACCGGTCCAACTGGAGCAACAGGTCCAACTGGAGCAACCGGTGCAACCGGACCAACCGGATCAAACAGGACCAACAGGTTCAACCGGAGCAACAGGTGAATCAGGGCCTACTGGTGCAACCGGATCCAACCGGTGCAACAGGAGCAACAGGTTCAACCGGATCCACAGGTGCTACTGGCGCAATCCGGACCAACAGGATCAACCGGAGCGACAGGAGAATCAGGTCCAACCGGAGCAACCGGTGCAACAGGACAATCCGGATCCAACCGGTTCAACCGGAGCAACAGGAGCATCAGGATCCAACCGGTGCAACCGGAGCAACAGGAGCAATCCGGACCTACAGGCTCAACCGGTGCAACAGGTGCAACTGGACCTACAGGAGCAACAGGTGCAACAGGAGCAACTGGCGCCAACAGGTGCAACAGGAGCTACTGGTGCAATACCGGACCAACAGGATCAACCGGTGCAACCGGTGAAACAGGACCAACAGGTTCAACCGGAGCAACCGGAGCTACAGGTGCAACCGGCGCGACTGGAGCAACAGGAGCAACCGGTGCAACAGGACCAACTGGTGCAACCGGAGCAACCGGAGCCACAGGAGCAACTGGTGCTACAGGTGCAACCGGAGCAACCGGAGCAACCGGAGCAACAGGTGCAACCGGTGCAACTGGAGCCAACAGGAGCAACAGGTGCAACTGGAGCAACCGGTGCAACAGGTGAAACAGGTCCAACCGGATCAACCGGAGCAACAGGTGAAACAGGTCGCTACCGGATCAACCGGAGCAACCGGAGCTACAGGAGCAACCGGTCCAACCGGAGCAACTGGAGCAACAGGTGCAACCGGTGCGACCGGATCAACCGGAGCAACTGGTGCAACCGGACCTACAGGATCAACCGGAGCAACAGGTGCAACTGGTCCAACCGGAGCAACAGGTGCAACCGGAGCAACCGGTGCCGACAGGTGCAACCGGAGCTACCGGAGCAACAGGATCCAACAGGAGCTACCGGAGCAACAGGAGCAACCGGATCAACAGGAGCAACAGGTGCAACAGGTGCTACTGGAGCAGACAGGTGCTACAGGAGCAACCGGTGCAACAGGAGCAACAGGTGAAACTGGACCAACAGGAGCAACCGGAGCCACAGGACAATCCGGTCCAACAGGAGCAACAGGTGCAACAGGTGAATCCGGACCAACAGGAGCAACCGGAGCAACCGGAGCAATCCGGACCGACAGGATCAACAGGAGCTACAGGTGAACCGGTCCTACAGGAGCAACAGGAGCAACCGGTGCAACCGGTGCAACCGGACCACAGGATCAACCGGAGCAACAGGAGCCACAGGAGCAACCGGTGCAACAGGAGCAACTGGAGCTACAGGCGAATCCGGACCTACCGGATCAACAGGAGCCACCGGTGCAACAGGACCTACCGGATCAACCGGAGCAACAGGAGCAACAGGAGCAACCGGTGCAACAGGAGCAACTGGAGCTACCGGAGCCACAGGTGCAACCGGTCCTACCGGATCAACTGGAGCAACAGGTGAATCCGGACCAACAGGTGCAACTGGAGCAACAGGAGCAACCGGTCCTACCGGAGCAACCGGAGCAACAGGTGCAATCAGGACCAACAGGATCAACTGGAGCAACAGGTGCATCCGGACCTACCGGATCAACCGGAGCAACCGGAGCAACCGGACCAACAGGTGTCAACAGGAGCAACCGGTGCAACCGGATCCAACCGGTGCTACAGGAGCAACAGGAGCTACAGGTGAATCCGGACAACAGGTCCAACCGGAGCCACCGGAGCAACAGGACCAACCGGTCCTACCGGTTCAACCGGAGCAACAGGTGCTACAGGCGAATCCGGTCCAACAGGATCAACCGGAGCAACAGGACAACCGGACCTACTGGTGCAACCGGAGCAACCGGAGCAACCGGTCCAACAGGTTCCACAGGTGCAACCGGTCCTACAGGAGCAAACTGGACCAACAGGATCAACAGGTGCAACAGGAGCAACCGGTCCTACCGGATCAACCGGTGCAACAGGAGCAATCCGGTCCTACCGGATCAACCGGCGCAACAGGAGCAACCGGTCCAACCGGAGCAACCGGAGCAACAGGAGCAACCGGTCCGACCGGAGCAACCGGATGCAACAGGAGCAACTGGACCAACCGGTCCAACCGGTGCAACCGGTGCAACAGGAGCAACCGGTCCAACAGGAGCAACCGGAGCCACAGGAGCAAACCGGTCCCACAGGAGCAACTGGAGCAACAGGAGCAACCGGACCAACAGGTCCAACCGGAGCAACAGGTGCAACCGGAGCAATCCGGTCCAACCGGATCAACCGGAGCAACCGGAGCAACAGGTCCAACGGGATCAACCGGTGCAACTGGAGCTACAGGACCAACCGGTCCAACCGGAGCAACCGGAGCAACAGGATCAACCGGAGCCAACCGGATGCAACCGGAGCAACCGGTGCAACAGGACCAACCGGTTCAACAGGAGCAACCGGAGCAACCGGAGCAACCGGTCCAACCGGACCAACCGGAGCAACAGGACGTATCCGGTCCAACCGGATCAACAGGAGCAACCGGAGCAACCGGTCCCACCGGAGCAACCGGTGCAACCGGAGCAACAGGCGCAACCGGAGCCAACCGGTGCAACTGGCGCCAACAGGATGCAACCGGACCAACCGGAGCAACCGGAGCCACAGGAGCAACCGGTCCCACCGGATCAACAGGTGCAACAGGAGCAACCGGTGCAACCGGTCCGACTGGATCAACCGGAGCAACAGGAGCAACCGGTCCAACCGGAGCAACCGGAGCAACCGGAGCAACAGGTCCCACCGGTTCAACCGGAGCAACAGGAGCAACCGGAGCAACCGGTCCGACCGGATCAACCGGAGCAACGGGTGCAACCGGTCCAACCGGACCAACCGGAGCAACCGGAGCAACAGGAGCAACCGGTCCAACCGGAGCAACAGGAGCAACTGGTGCATCCGGTCCAACAGGAGTCAACAGGAGCTACCGGTCAGATACCGGTCCAACCGGCGCAACAGGAGCAACCGGTGCAACCGGGCCGACCGGAGCAACCGGTGCAACAGGAGCAACCGGTCAAACCGGATCAACAGGATCACAGGAGCAACCGGAGTCAACAGGTGCCACCGGAGCAACAGGACCAACCGGTTCAACAGGATGCTACCGGAGCAATCAGGACCAACAGGATCAACAGGAGCAACTGGAGCTACAGGCTCAACCGGTCCAACAGGATCAACAGGAGCAACCGGAGAATCCGGTCCAACAGGGTCAACAGGAGCAACCGGAGCAACAGGTGCGACCGGATCAACAGGTGCAACCGGAGCAACCGGCGAACAGGTCCAACAGGATCAACTGGCGCTACCGGTCCAACAGGACCAACCGGTGTCAACAGGTGCAACCGGAGCTACCGGTCCAACAGGATCAACCGGAGCAACCGGTGCAACCGGAGCAATCCGGTCCGACAGGATCAACCGGTGCAACCGGCGCAACCGGACCGACTGGATCAACAGGAGCAACCGGAGAGTCCGGTCCAACAGGATCAACCGGAGCAACCGGTGCAACAGGCCAGTCCGGTCCAGACAGGATCAACCGGTGCTACCGGCCAATCAGGACCGACTGGATCAACAGGTGCAACCGGAGAGTCCGGTCCCACAGGATCTACCGGTGCAACCGGTGCAACCGGCCAGTCCGGTCCAACAGGCTCTACCGGAGCAACCGGAGCAACCGGCCAGTCCGGTCCAACCGGATCAACCGGTTCCAACCGGCGAATCCGGACCAACAGGATCAACAGGAGCTACTGGATCAATCCGGACCAACCGGTTCTACAGGATCAACAGGAGCCACGGATCAATCCGGTCCTACTGGTTCAACCGGTTCAACCGGTCAAACGGGTCCCACCGGTTCAACAGGCGCAACCGGAGCAGTCCGGTCCTACAGGTTCAACCGGATCAACCGGTGCAACCGGAGAGTCCGGTCCCACAGGATCAACAGGCGCAACCGGGCAGTCCGGACCTACCGGTTCCACAGGCGCAACTGGGCAGTCCGGCCCAACCGGATCAACTGGTTCAACCGGAGCAACAGGAGAATCCGGACCTACCGGTTCCACAGGCGCAACCGGACAGTCCGGACCTACCGGTTCCACAGGCGCAACCGGGCAGTCCGGCCCAACCGGATCAACAGGTGCAACAGGCGCAACCGGGGAGTCCGGTCCAACCGGTTCAACTGGAGCAACAGGTCAATCAGGCCCAACCGGTTCAACAGGTGCAACCGGACTTCAAGGTCCGACTGGTGCTTCAGGAGCAACAGGAGAAACCGGATCAACAGGATCAACCGGAGTCAACCGGTCAAACCGGTCCGACGGGTTCAACAGGATCAACCGGACCAACCGGGGAGTCCGGCCCGACAGGTTCAACTGGATCAACCGGTGCGACTGGTCAAACCGGTCCTACAGGATCAACCGGACCAACCGGACAGTCCGGCCCGACAGGCTCAACCGGCGCAACGGGAGAGTCCGGTCCAACCGGTTCAACCGGTTCAACCGGGGCAACAGGAGAATCCGGACCTACCGGTTCAACAGGCGCAACCGGGGAGTCCGGCCCAACCGGTTCCACAGGCGCAACCGGACAAGGAGGTCCTACCGGTTCAACCGGTGCTACGGGTTCAACGGGAAGTGCTGGTCCAACCGGTTCAACCGGTTCAACAGGTGCGACGGGTCAAACCGGTCCGACGGGTTCAACAGGTGCGACTGGTCAAACAGGTCCTACCGGTTCAACCGGTGCAACCGGTTCTGCTGGTCCAACCGGTTCAACCGGATCAACAGGTGCGACGGGTCAAACCGGTCCGACGGGTTCAACAGGTTCAACCGGAGCAACAGGTCAGTCCGGTCCTACAGGATCAACCGGCGCAACCGGTTCTACTGGTCCTACCGGTTCAACCGGAGCAACCGGACAGACCGGTCCAACCGGATCTACCGGTGCCACAGGAGAATCCGGTCCAACCGGATCAACCGGTGCAACAGGCTTTCAGGGACCGACAGGTGCATCCGGTGCAACAGGAGAAACCGGACCAACAGGGTCAACCGGAGCAACCGGACAAACCGGACCGACAGGTTCAACCGGTTCAACGGGAGCAACTGGCCAACAAGGTCCGACAGGATCAACCGGCTCAACAGGAGCAACCGGATCAAACAGGACCAACCGGTTCAACCGGAGCCACCGGTCAAACCGGTCCTACCGGTTCAACCGGATGCAACAGGAGCAACCGGACCAACAGGGTCAACCGGTTCAACCGGCGCAACGGGAGAGTCCGGTCCAACCGGTTCGACTGGTGCTACAGGCCAGTCCGGTCCGACAGGATCAACAGGAGGAACAGGGCAGGGAGGCCCAACAGGTTCGACGGGTGCTACCGGATCAACGGGAAATGCCGGCCCCACAGGTTCAACCGGGTCTACTGGAGCAACCGGTCAAACCGGTCCTACCGGTTCTACCGGAGCTACCGGTCAAACCGGACCTACAGGATCCACAGGAGCCACGGGTAATGTCGGACCTACCGGTTCAACCGGATCAACCGGTGCAACCGGAATGGTCAGGACCTACCGGCTCAACCGGTTCAACCGGAGCAACCGGACAATCCGGTCCTACCGGATCAACCGGTGCGACAGGTAATATCGGTCCGTCCGGATCAACGGGTGCAACGGGTCAAACCGGTCCAACAGGTTCCACAGGAGCAACCGGTGAAACGGGTCCGACAGGGTCAACCGGAGCAACAGGACTTCAGGGTCCGACTGGTGCTTCGGGAGCAACGGGAGAAACAGGATCAACAGGATCTACGGGAGTTACGGGTCAAACCAGGTCCGACAGGATCAACTGGATCAACAGGGCCAACCGGTCAACAGGGTCCAACCGGAACAACGGGATCAACCGGTGCAACCGGGCAGTCAGGTCCCACCGGATCAACCGGTGCAACCGGGCAGTACAGGTCCCACCGGCTCAACCGGTGCAACCGGGTGAAACAGGTCCAACCGGAACAACCGGTTCAACCGGAGCAACCGGTCAATCAGGTCCCACCGGCTCAACCGGAGCAACCGGTCAGTCAGGTCCCACCGGCTCAACCGGAGCAACAGGTGCAGTCAGGTCCAACCGGATCTACCGGTGCTACCGGATCAACGGGAAGTGCAGGTCCCACCGGTTCAACCGGCTCAACCGGAGCAACCGGTCAGTCAGGACCAACAGGATCAACAGGTTCAACCGGTCAAACCGGACCAACGGGATCTACAGGAACAACCGGAGATGTAGGTCCTACCGGCTCAACTGGTTCAACCGGTGCAACCGGTCAACAGGTCCAACAGGATCAACAGGTTCTACGGGTGCAACCGGGCAGTCAGGACCAACCGGTTCAACCGGTGCAACCGGTAATGCTGGACCGACAGGTTCTACCGGAGTAACCGGTCAATCGGGTCCAACCGGATCAACGGGAGCAACCGGTCAGTCAGGTCCCACCGGCGCAACAGGATCGACCGGACTTCAGGGTCCTACAGGTGCATCCGGTGCCACAGGGGAAACGGGTCCGACAGGATCTACAGGAGTTACCGGTCAAACGGGTCCGACAGGATCTACCGGTTCAACCGGAGCAACCGGTCAACAAGGTCCAACCGGAACAACCGGCTCAACTGGTGCAACCGGTAATATCGGTCCGACAGGATCAACCGGTTCCACAGGTCAGACCGGTCCTACAGGTTCAACCGGTGCAACAGGAGAGACCGGTCCGACAGGAGTGACAGGTTCAACCGGAGCAACCGGTGAATCCGGACCTACCGGATCAACGGGTGCAACCGGACAAACCGGTCCGACAGGTTCAACCGGAGCGACAGGTCAATCCGGAGCTCTACCGGTTCCACCGGTGCTACCGGTGCAACAGGAAACGCCGGACCAACCGGATCAACCGGATCAACGGGAGCAACCGGACAAACCGGACCAACCGGATCAACAGGAGCAACGGGGCAGTCCGGTCCAACAGGTTCAACAGGCGCAACCGGTAATATTGGTCCAACCGGATCTACCGGATCAACAGGCGCAACCGGAGAGTCAGGTCCTACCGGTTCAACCGGATCAACGGGTTCTACAGGGCAATCCGGACCTACCGGTTCAACCGGAGCGACAGGACAATCCGGCCCAACAGGTTCTACCGGTGTTACAGGGCAAACCGGTCCAACAGGCTCAACGGGAGCAACGGGAGATACCGGTCCTACAGGATCAACGGGAGCAACCGGACAGTCAGGTCCTACCGGTTCAACCGGTGCAACCGGAGAAACCGGTCCAACCGGTTCAACCGGTGCAACCGGGCAGTCCGGTCCAACCGGTTCAACCGGAGGGACAGGGCAAATAGGGCCAACAGGAACTACAGGTGCCACAGGAGAAACAGGTCCAACCGGTACAACCGGTGCAACCGGACCGACCGGATCGATTGGTCCTACCGGTTCAACCGGCGCAACCGGTGAAACCGGACCTACAGGTGTAACAGGAGCCACCGGTAAACAAGGGCCAACCGGAGCATCAGGAGCAACGGGAGAGACCGGTCCGACAGGAACAACAGGTGCAACCGGAATGATTGGTCCTACCGGTTCAACTGGCGCAACCGGTGAAACAGGTCCTACCGGTTCAACCGGGGTAACAGGCCAAACCGGTCCTACCGGTTCAACCGGCTCAACCGGTCCTACAGGGGAGTCCGGTCCCACAGGATCAACCGGCTCAACCGGTGCAACCGGACAATCAGGTCCTACCGGTTCAACCGGGGTAACAGGCCAAACCGGTCCTACCGGTTCAACCGGTGCAACCGGAGAAACCGGTCCAACCGGTTCAACCGGATCAACAGGAGCAACCGGTCAGTCCGGTCCGACAGGCTCCACAGGTGCAACGGGTCAATCAGGTCCCACCGGCTCAACCGGCTCAACAGGAAATAATGGTCCGACAGGTTCCACAGGGGTAACCGGTGCAACCGGTCAGTCCGGTCCGACAGGTTCCACAGGGGCAACCGGTGCAACCGGTCAGTCCGGTCCTACCGGTTCAACCGGTGCAACCGGTCAGTCCGGTCCTACCGGTTCAACAGGGGGAACGGGAGATATAGGTCCCACCGGCTCAACCGGATCCACAGGTGCAACCGGTGAATATGGTCCTACAGGTTCAAGCGGTGCAACCGGTGCAACGGGTCAGTCCGGTCCCACCGGCTCAACCGGTGCAACCGGGCAAACCGGTCCCACCGGCTCAACCGGTGCAACCGGGCAAACCGGACCTACCGGTTCAACCGGTTCAACTGGTGCAACCGGACAATCCGGTCCAACCGGTGTAACCGGTTCAACCGGTGCAACCGGAGAAACCGGTCCAACCGGTTCAACCGGAGCAACCGGTGCAACCGGTCTTCAGGGACCAACGGGCGGATCCGGCGCGACAGGGGAAACCGGTCCTACGGGAGTGACCGGTGCAACCGGCAATTATGGTCCGACGGGCGCAACAGGCGCAACAGGCGCAACAGGTCAAACCGGTCCGACAGGCGTTACGGGATCAACCGGCGCTACCGGACAATCCGGTCCAACCGGTGTTACTGGATCAACCGGTGCTACCGGACAAACCGGTCCGACCGGTGCAACCGGTGCAACAGGGCCAACAGGTGAGTTTGGACCGACGGGATCTACAGGTGCATCCGGTGCCACTGGACAAACCGGTCCGACCGGTTCAACCGGTTCTACCGGCACAACAGGGCAGTCTGGTCCCACCGGTTCAACCGGCGCTACCGGACAATCCGGTCCGACCGGCTCAACCGGTGCAACCGGTGATAATGGTCCGACCGGCTCAACCGGCGCAACAGGTCCGACGGGAGAGTCCGGTCCTACGGGTTCAACCGGTGCTACCGGCGCAACCGGCCAGTCCGGTCCCACCGGTTCAACGGGCGCAACAGGTGAATTTGGTCCCACCGGTTCAACCGGTGCAACAGGTGAATTTGGTCCAACCGGCTCAACAGGCGCAACCGGAGTACAAGGAGCTTCCGGTCCCACCGGTGCAACCGGTGCAACCGGTGCGAGCGGTCAGCAGGGACCAACAGGCGCCTCAGGCGCAACCGGTGAAACAGGACCAACAGGAGTGACAGGGGCAACAGGGGAAGCAGGACCCACCGGTACAACGGGTACTACCGGAGCAACCGGTGAACAGGGTCCAACCGGTGTTACCGGCGCAACCGGTCCGACCGGAACGGTCGGTCCGACAGGGGTAACCGGCGCAACCGGTGCGAGCGGTCAGCAGGGCCCGACAGGCGCCTCAGGTGCAACCGGTGAAACAGGACCAACAGGCTCAACCGGTGTTACCGGTCAGACCGGTCCGACAGGATCAACCGGCGCAACGGGTGCAACCGGAGAATCCGGACCTACCGGTTCTACAGGATCAACCGGTGCAACCGGCCAGTCCGGTCCGACAGGTTCCACCGGTTCAACCGGAACTACCGGTCAGACCGGCCCGACCGGCTCAACAGGTTCAACCGGAACCACAGGACAAACAGGACCTACGGGCTCAACCGGTGCTACCGGTCCGACAGGCCAGTCCGGACCTACCGGTGCAACCGGTTCAACCGGAACGACCGGTCAAACAGGACCTACCGGTTCTACCGGTGCAACAGGACAATCCGGACCCACAGGATCCACAGGCGCTACCGGCCAGTCCGGTCCGACCGGTTCAACAGGCGCAACCGGAGCTACCGGCCAATCCGGTCCGACCGGTTCAACAGGCGCAACCGGAGCTACCGGCCAATCCGGTCCGACCGGTTCAACAGGCGCAACGGGACAATCCGGACCTACAGGCTCAACAGGCGCAACCGGCCAGTCCGGCCCGACCGGTTCTACCGGATCAACCGGCGCGACAGGAATAATCGGCCCGACAGGTGTGACCGGCGCAACCGGTTCAACCGGTCAACAGGGTCCGACCGGAGCATCCGGTGCAACCGGTGCAACCGGACTTCAGGGACCGACAGGGGTAACCGGTGCCACAGGTGAAACAGGTCCGATAGGAGTAACAGGAGCAACCGGTCAAACAGGTCCTACGGGAGCAACCGGTACGACAGGCGCAACCGGCCAGCAGGGCCCGACAGGTGCAACCGGTACGACAGGCGCAACCGGAACTACGGGACAAACCGGTCCGACAGGAAGAACCGGTTCTACAGGCGCAACCGGCCAGTCCGGCCCGACCGGTTCCACAGGCGCAACCGGAGAGTCCGGTCCGACAGGAAGAACCGGTTCTACAGGCGCAACCGGCCAGTCCGGCCCGACCGGTTCCACAGGCGCGACAGGATCAACCGGCGCAACCGGACAGTCCGGTCCGACCGGCGCGACAGGATCAACCGGTGCCACCGGCCAGTCCGGCCCGACCGGTTCTACCGGCGCAACCGGCCAGTCCGGTCCAACCGGAGCAACAGGATCAACCGGTGCAACCGGCCAGTCCGGCCCGACAGGCGCAACCGGCGCAACAGGATCCACAGGAGCCACGGGTCAATCTGGACCAACCGGTGCAACAGGTTCCACCGGTGCCACCGGCCAATCCGGCCCAACCGGAGTTACAGGATCAACAGGAGCAACCGGCCAGTCCGGCCCGACGGGTAGGACGGGTTCCACCGGATCTACCGGCCAGTCCGGTCCCACCGGCGCAACAGGATCTACCGGTTCAACAGGAGCCACCGGCCAGTCCGGTCCAACCGGTTCTACCGGTTCTACGGGAGCCACCGGTTTATCCGGTCCAACAGGTTCCACAGGGTCAACAGGAGCCACCGGCCAGTCCGGTCCCACAGGTTCCACCGGCGCAACCGGCGCCACCGGCCAGTCCGGCCCGACCGGTGCGACAGGTTCTACCGGCGCAACCGGACAGTCCGGTCCCACAGGCGTTACGGGAGTTACCGGTTCTACCGGCCAGTCCGGTCCGACAGGAAGAACCGGTTCTACAGGAGCAACAGGCCAGTCCGGACCTACCGGTGCAACAGGCGCTACCGGTTCCACAGGATCCACCGGAGAATCCGGTCCGACCGGCAGAACCGGCGCCACCGGAGCCACCGGCCAGTCCGGCCCGACCGGTTCAACAGGCGCTACAGGAGAACGCGGTGCTGCGGGACAAAATCTATTTGATGAAGCGAATGGGGTTATATATACCTATCCGGTCGTCAGCCGGACTATAGCTCTCGGTAATATAGCTGGTCCGGGACAGGCGACGACTGCAACCGCGAGCGCGCTTATTCTTCTCAATGGTGTATCAGGTGACATTTCCGCTGGAGATCTGGTTTTGGGATTAAACAGCACATCACCGACTATTACCACACAGGATACAAATGAAGCACTTCTCGTAAATCCCAACGGCAGCGGCAACATTTACCTCCAGCCCGATGCAACAGGCAACGTCGGGGTCGGGCAGAGTAGCGCCAATTATCCGCTGGATGTGTCAGGATACGTCAATACAACGACCGGTTACTGCATCGGCGGCGATTGTAAAACGAGCTGGTCGGCTGTGGCAGGAAGCGGGTTTTGGACGAGGCTCGGCGGGGCCATATCTCCGACTACGATTACTGATGATTTTCTCATGGGCGCCAGCGCAACGTCGTCAGCGCTCATCCGGTTCTCCGGCAGGAGCGGAGAGGAAAACTTCATTGTCGGGAATATCGGTATAGGAAATACCAATCCGACCAAGCAATTTACCGTCGGGACCGGGTCGCAATTTGAAGTGGATTCCACCGGAAACATTACAAAAATCAATAACATCGCATACAGTTTCCCCGGTACCCAGGGTGCGTCCAGCACGTATCTCAAAAATGACGGTGCGGGAAATCTGACCTGGTCGGAAGTGGCAGGCGCCACCAATTACTGGCAAAGAAACAACGGGGTTGTGTCTCCGGTAAATATCACCGACGATCTGGCTGTCGGCGGCGTTGCCACATCAAGCGCCGTATTTAAAGTCGTCGGAACGGGTACGCATGCAGGAGACGTTTACATAGGCGGAGCACTCGGGATAGGAAAAACAAATCCGGGCGCGGGTATGGCACTTGACGTGGTCGGTAATGCAACAGTGTCCGGAATTTTAGGTGTAAATGGACTTCAGGGAGCGGGTCTCCAGGCGTGTTCCAATCCTTCTGATAAACTGCAATGGTCAGCCACCACCAACAAGTTTTCCTGCAATTCATCCATCGGCGCCGTCCGGTCGTTCACCGATACGACGACAGACGGTGCTGTCACCGGAACCAGCACCGAATACTGGGACGGGACGCAACCCAACCTGACACCGTACTTATCCACAGATAAGATCATGATCAGTGTCACGATAGGCATATCGATCGGAACCAATAACCAGGAAATCGGAGCGGCACTCCTCCGGAATGTCGGGAGCGCTGCCGCCTGCTCGAGTACCCTTATCGGATCACGGTCATCCGTGCAGTCTTCCCGCGGAGGCTCTGACGTGCTCATTACGCAGGTACTTGTTGATTCACCCAATACCACCGGCGTTGTGTACTATACCATCTGCAGTTCGAATAACTCTTCTTCCGCCGGTACTATAGACCGGATTGATGTCGTGCTTTCGGAAGTTACGGAGGTTTCGTCTGACTACGCGGAAATGTATTCCACCAACGATACTACGATTACTGCCGGACACGTGGTACGCGGAGATCCTGCGCTCATAGCCGGAGTAGAAAAAACGCGTATCAGCTACGATGCAAGTGCTTTTGGGGTGGTGTCCACTAAACCGGGAATGCTCATAGGCACGGTTGACGATCCTCAAGCAGCCAGTGGTGTACCTGTTGCCCTTTCGGGACGGGTACCGGTGTTTGTCACCGATGAAGCAGGACCGGTCAAGCCCGGGGATTTGCTTTCCACATCATCTACACCCGGATATGCGATGAAAAATGACCGTGCCGGGCCGGTGATTGGGGTAGCAATGGCTGAGTTTAATCCGGATAACGGTGTTGAAGGGGTTTCATTTGCGTGTCCAGCGGATAGTCCGGAAGGTACGAGATGCGGTCAGATACTCATGTTTATCAAGCCTTCCTACTATGATCCGGGGTATGAGATTGACACGAGCGGTGATCTGAAAATAACCCGCTACGATAAGCCGGATGAAAATTCATACACGGTAGCCGACCAGTACGGGCATCTGGTGACCAACATCGGCGCATTTCAGAAAGTCGCAGCAGGTGAGATCGACACCGGCAGCATAACAACGGAAAAGGCACGGACCTCCACACTTGGTGTCGGAACGAAGGCACCGGCAACGGAGAGCGGAATACTGGTCGACACCTCCGGAGGAGCAAAGATCACCTCAAGCGGGCTTATTATCGAAGGCGCTGACGCGTCGAAACGAGAGAACGTTGCGAGTATCTCATCGGCACTTAATCTGCTTTCACTCCTCAAGCCTGTTGCATACAAGGATATTGCATCAGGACGGGACGGATTTGGGTTTATTGCACAGGATGTGGCAGAGGTTCTGCCGGGTGCGGTTTTTGGCGAAAAGGGGAATATGGGCATTAATGAAAGCCAGATAACGGCGCTTCTCGTTTCCGCAGTTAATGAGCAGGAAACGAAAATAGCATCCATATCGGCTGAACTGACCGACCTCTCCAGTCAGGTGGCATCTTTGTCCGGAGACCTTCTGGATCAGCTTGCGCGTCCGGCACAGCCGGCAAGTCCGGGTGCCACAATTATCAATCAGGAGACAATTATCCGGGACCTGGTTGTTCCGACTGACACACCAAGTCCGCCGGATACACCAACGCCGACAGCGTCCTATCCTGCCATGGAAACGTTTACGCAGGTAGGAGGACAGATACTTGCCACAGGAGATACGGTGAAGCTTGCACCATTCGGGGACCGTCAGGTTGAGAAAGCGACAGGCAACTACGGGAGCGACCTGTTGGGTGTCGTGACGGGTGTCACGGATACCACCGTCCGTGTCATATCCACCGGTACGGCAGACGTGTCCGTCACGTCCGCAAACGGTGCCATACGGAAAGGGGATTACCTCGCGCTTTCGGCAACTCCCGGAGTTCTTATGAAAGCCACCCGTGCAGGCATGGCATTGGGCATCGCACTCTCTGACTATGACTTTGCGACTCCGTCTGCCTCATCCATAGATGCATTTATCAACACGCAAGCGACCGCATCAGCACAAACTCAGGGTAGTTCTTTGGACACACTCGCATCGTCTCTTACCCTTGGGAAAGTGTCAGCGCTGATCCGCCCCGGCGTTGTTTTACCGACACCGGAATGTAATCTGTCAGACTACTCCTGCAGAAGTGATTACTTTACATCACTTGTTGTTGACGTCCCGATACCAACCACACAAACTTCACCCGTTCAACCGTTTGACGGGTTTATTGCGAAAGCAGTCATAGACGATCTGATCGTTGCCAGCCTGAAAGTAGGTTCCATAACGCTTACGGATAATGCCGGAACATCGATGATAGTTGCCGGTTCCAAAGACGCAACGGTTTCCAGTTCCTTCGTCACGGCAACGAGCGTCGTGCAGATCACGTTTGAGTCCGACTACGCGCCTGCAAGCCGGTATTTTATATCGAAAAAGGACCCGGGTCTGAACTTTACCCTGTCATTGGATCAGCCGACTGCAAAAGATGCAACGTTCAGCTGGTGGATCGTGGAAAATAAGGCTCCGACGCCGACACCCAATCAGATACTGCGACCGACGATTGAACCGATTCAACTTATCACACCCATACCGATACCGGAGTTTCTCCCGCAGGGAGATGCAACCGGGAGCGGGATTGTGAGTCCGATTCCGTCAGAGGCACCTGCGCCGACTGCTGTACCGGATAGTATCTCTCCGACACCGTCTGTTATAGATTTAATTATTCCCACACCGACACCCCGGGGGAGTGTTATTTCACCCATTTGATGTCTTTGAGACACGAAGATGAGAAATTCAAAAAATGTGTGATGGAGGATTACTCTTCTTCCCAGGAAATGAACTCGTAATCACCCTGACTGGGGAAATACGGCGGAGGTGTGAAGTACAGATTGGTATCATACGTGATGGACCTCGTGGTAAATCCTGATGTCGGCGGAGTACTGAAATTCCAATAGGATTTCTGGTTGCTGATGACCGATCCGTAAATGGTCAGGGAGTTGCGTACGGCGTTTGAAAGCGTACTGCACCCGGAATAGCGGTAGTTATGCCGGATAATCCGGCCGCTGGCAGACAGGAGTGCGCCGTTAATTTCAAAATTCGTCGGGATATTATACCGGAAATAAATGTTATTCTGGGAAAAGATTCCGAGTTGCGTGTGGCCGTCTTTGGCGATGTATGTCAGATTATTATTGATCCATATGTTCATGAAGTTGACACCCAACGGAAACCTGGCTGCAACGACCGTTGCCCTGCCGTTGACGACCCCGTCGACCCAAAGATGGTCTTCGGCAAAAATAATCGGTTTGAGTGCGAGTGAGTAGGTACCGATGAGCGTCTGGCCGGTTATATCCTGGCGGAGACTTTCGCATCCTCCGTCAGGGCTCCATCCTCTCACGGTATTGGCACCGGTGACCCTGTATACCGTCACGTTTCCGTCTGCGGTAAAGACCAAATGGTATCCGTACGCGCCTGATGCCGCCAGATAGACACCGTTATTCTGTGCCTGGGTCCGCATGAGATTAAAATCAATCTGGAGGCTGTTAAAGTCAGCCGGAGGAACAGGAAATGACCACAGTGATGACGGACCGCCCGCGCCCCACACGCCGTTTCTCGTCGCTGACGGGCTGCAGCCGGTTTCACTCCCGCACGTATACGTCTGGCGGGCGCTTTCGACGGATGAATCATTCGCTCCGTCCATCCTGATGCCGCCGTTGCTCATCACTTTTCCGTGCACGGTGATACCCGTACCGAACCAGACGTTGGCGTTATGGAGGAATGAATATTTTGCAAGCGACGGGATACCGTACCGCGCTTTCACTTTCCGTTTAATTTCCGGATAGCTTGTCAGCCATCCGGTAGACTCGATCGTAACAATGGAGGATCCGGATGCAGGAGGGGTGACGTTCAGGCTGAATACCGCTTCCGTTTTGCCGTACGGGTCCGGCATCTGGTGGACATACGGACCGGGATTTCCGGTGCCGTCGGTGAAGTCATTCGGGGCATGCGCGAGGTGCCACCGGTAGTATTCGGCGCCTGCCTGCGCTATATCGATGGCCCTTTCATACACGACGGTACGCGTTGATGCCGTGTACTGGACGCCGGCGATAAGCACAATACCGGTTATGGCAATGGACATGGTGACGCCGATCACCAACACCAGGATGGATATGCCGCCCTTCCGGTATGTATGTAAAAATAGTTGTTTCATAGGTTTGTTTTCAGTGTCCTGATCGCCACTCCGCTTCGTACAAAAAACGGTCCGGCGGCAAAATTATCGGTTATGCTGATACCGAGCTGCACCCGGATATACCGCGTATTTAAAATCCTCTGCGCGGTTGGCAGCGGATTGTTCACGATGTCGTCCGGCCAGTCACCGTTATAATACAAAAACATCGGACCCCCTGACGTGACGACATTATCCGCAATACTTATTATCTTTTCGTTTGCCGGCGGGTAAGAAACCGGGACTGCGGTCGGTTCGGTAACTCCCCGTCTGAGTGTTGTCCCCTCGAGAAAGTACCGGATTTTATCCGGCCTGCCGTCATTGGTCACGTCTGCGAAAAACGTTATCGCAAAATCATCACACAACAAAAACGGCCATGATCCGTCATCACCCATCCTGGCTTCCCTGAGTTCCCGTATCATCCTGGTGTGGGCATTTTGTACTCTTGTGACCTGCTGGGCTTCTTCGATGGAAAAGGATGTATTACGCAGGTAATAAACGGAGAACAGAGAAACAGCCAGGACAACACTGCCGAATATGAATACGGCGACGACCATTTCTACCAGCGTAAAGCCCTGAGATCGTGTTTTACGGAATCGGTACATACGGATTTAATATGATTGTATCCCTTTGGTTGCCTGAAATGGTTACGGACGTCGTGGCTTCCTGAAATCCCGGTAAGTTTACCGAAACGCTGTACTGACCCAAACCCAACGACCCGAAATATGCCTGCCCGTAACTGGCTGACCCTGTCGCTGCAGTTATGACAGTTTTATCGTACCCGAGCGGTACGTTCAAAAGACGCGCGCTCGCTGATGCCTGCGGCGTGAGGAGTGTGTCTTTGACGGTCAGCTGGTAGGATGCCAGTGTTTTGGGAACCGCGACGATAACAACGGAACCGTTCGTTCCGGCAGGTAAAAGGTAGGGAAGCAGGGGGCTGGAGCCGGCGAGCATATGAGCGGAATCGGTAAAATCGAGCGTATAGACGTCCCACTCAAGTCCGACGATCGTGACGGTGCTCCCGCCCGTATTTGTCCTGTACTCATACTTATACACCGATTCGTCGGTTGCATCGTGCCCGATGAGTTTGGCGCCGCGAAGGGTAAAGTACACGTTGGCGATGGGCTGCATGGCTTGGTTCACTGAGTCGATTTTGATGGTTGATGTTTTATCTATGGCGAGTGACGCCTGTGACAGTTGTCCTTCGATAACCGTGAGGTCCGGGAGTATCGGGTTGGTCACTTCGCTTGGTGAGTACGTACGGTCCGATGAATACGTTGCTTTTGATGCGGTTATCCGGTAACAAAGGACACACGCGGGAGCGCCCGGAATGACGACGGTGCCTGTTGCCGAGGTGAGGGTTGTAGTGTGTATCGGCGGAACAACGGAAGTGTTATCGATGTTCACTGTCGCATTGGAAACCGGCAGGCCGGCAGAGTCAAATACCTGTACAAGCAGTGTCCCCCCGCCTTCGACCGTCTCTACCCCCTTCGGGACGAAGTTGGTGACGAGCGTTACCGGTTCGCGTGACTGATATGGTCCGGTCCACCGCACCTGTACCCGCACCCGTTTATAATCCGTATTTATCATATCCGCCGGCGCCAATCCGTCAAACGGGTCGTCGATATACACGACAGACGTCGTCACGGTAAAGACCTGGCTGTTGATGGTTTCTGTTCTGGATTGGGGGAGCGGGCCGTTCGGTATACCGCCTACCGTTCCGATCTGAAGGTACGGCAGATTGCGGGCTTCTTCGATGGTTTCCCGCGCCAGGGCCAGAGCGGTCACCTGGATTCTGGAAAGGGCAATTTGTTCAATGACAACCTGGACAATAGTGGCTATGGAAGTGAAAAAAATGCCGATAACCGCCAGGGCAACCAGCGTTTCGATCATGGATATGCCTGCCAAACGGTTGTTTTTCGGAGATTCAGCAGGTGCGGGGGATTTCTGTACCGGTATCGTTTTTGCGTACCGGTGCAGGCAATATGAGACGGTTCTCCTCAGACGGGATTTGTTCAGGCAGATTTGACCCATTACGATTATTATACCTATCATGTGCCGTTATGCAATCGAAGAGATCGATACACACATAATCCGTACGGTTCGTCACGGGAAGTGCGTGGTACATATGATGAGACGGGACATGTGCGTTTATTGTCTGTTCAGAATGCCGGAGTTGTGCTACTCTCTGTATGCGTATGGATATAGATAAAAAACCGGTCATCACGGCAGCCGGCATTGCGGGAGTTGCAGTGTTTGTGATGGTTGTCATTGCCGGAATATTTTTGTGGCAGAAAAACCGTACACCCGGATTATCCGTACAAACCGGAGATGCTCAGATAACTCCTGCCACAACGGATGCATCAAACGATGTCGTGTCCCGTGTCGGGCGCCATATGATCCTACCCCCCGAAACGCCGAAGGTGGTTCCGGTAGTCACCGCGGAAGAGCTGAAAAAAACGCAGCCGTTTTTTGCCAACGCAGAGAATGGTGATGTGCTCCTTGTCTATACAAATAAGGTAGTTTTATATAGTCCGAAGCTGGATAAAATCGTAGAGATTGCCCATTTCCGGGAGGCAACAGGATCAGGAAATTAGGCTGATCCGGGATTTGAGCAGTGTCCGCGCATTACTGCGTTTGTTTTTCCCAAATAGCAAGCCACTCCTGTGCCTGAATATTTTCATTATCCAATGAAATTGCCTTCCGGAGCATCGCTTTGGCTTTCTCCCGGTCACCGAGTTTGTTGAGCGTCATACCCAGATTTGAGTAAAAATATGAGGTGGTGTGTCCTGCCCTGATTGCTGCCTCAATGACGGCTTTTGCTTCTGTATACTTCCCTTCGTCATAATATTTAGACGCCAGGCGTTCAAACGAGGCAGAGAAGTTCGGATCAAGTCGGATGGCGCGCATGAGGTACTCATTTGCCTGGTCGGGCTGGTTGGTGGCATCAGCTATGAGGCTCATGTTATACAACGCTCCGGCATATTTCGGGTTGATCCGTGAGGCGATTGCAAACTCCTTTTGCGCGTTTGTATAATCCTGCTGACGGTAGTAAGACACGCCGATATTGTTATGGAGCCGTGCATCGTTGGGGGCGGTTTTCAGGGATGCGGCCGAGAGCGTGTACTGGTCTTTCCAGTCATTGTTCCGTATGACCGTACGGACAGTGAGAGCCGCTACCAAAATACCAAGGAGAAGGTACACGCCTGTGGGTTTGTTGATCTTGGCAAAAACCCAGTCCATTGTATAGGCAATCAGAACGATTACTCCCAACGCGCCGAGGTATACATACCGTTCAGCTGCCATCCAGGAGATGATGATCGGGGAAAACGAGGGAGAGAGGCTGATGAAAAGGACAGACAGCCAGAAGAAGTGGCGGCGGTTGCCGAACCAGCTGGCTATCATGATGCCGGCAACGGATATAAACGCCAGCAGCCGGAGCATGTATTCCGTAAGCGGGAATGCAAGTTGCGAATGGAAAAAAGCCAATTTATCCGGCCAGACGATAAGATCCAGATAGATGGATGTCGCAATCGGTATCTGCACAAAGGGATTGAATATTCCGACAGCATCGTAATTTGTTTTCTGAAGCGCTGCTACCCGCGTTTGGAAGTACTGCGTCGGTCCGAAGATGAAAAACAGCCAGAGCATGGTG
Organism: Candidatus Gottesmanbacteria bacterium; assembly: GCA_963711735.1. Lineage (GTDB taxonomy): Bacteria > Patescibacteriota > Microgenomatia > UBA10105 > UBA927 > CAVQFA01. The sequence continues at coordinate 159,071 of CAVQFA010000005.1, forward strand.
AGTGCAACAAAGGGAATCACCCGTTTCCAATTCTTTTTCAGATTTCCAAACGCGAGTTCATAGGTAACAAACGCAAGCGACATGGGAATGGACTTTTCGCAGGATGCAAGCATGAGGGTGAAAAAAATTAGCGAAGCTATATACCATCGTTTGTTTCCAATGCTTACAATGTAAGTAATCATTGAAAGGAGGAAGAACAAACTGTACTGCACGTACGTACCGCCCACAATCCACGTCACTGCTTCCGTGGCGATCGGGTGAACGGCAGCAATTGCTGCAGCAATGAGTGCGGTCCGTTTGTTTATCATAATTGCCACCAGCACATAGAGAGCGAAAGTAACTCCCGTGTGGAGCACTATGTTGACGATGTGAAACGGAATAGGGTGTAATCCTCCGACAAGGTATGTAAGCCAGTTGATGAATGCCCAGGCGATGGTCATGGGACGGTCCAATACGAATTGGAAAGACGTCATGTGCGGATTGTTTACAAGGTATGGGATATCATCCTGCAGGAATTCTCCCCGAAGGGCATTGGCATAGGATATACAGATAATCACTGTCAGAATAACAAATATCAGTTTGGAAGAACATATAATGTTCCAAACAGATTGGGGAGTCTTTGTTATCTTCCGCCATGAAGCGCTCATAATGGGTGACTCCCTGCCATGGAGTTGCTTCTGAATATATGTGTGTACTTCCTGTTCGCTTACCTCCAGGTGTTTGGCAATATCAGAAGGTAAATCCGATGAGAGATGTTTCTTTATATATTTTTGTTTCTTGTGGGATAACATAGTGTGTTTTTCATTGTAAATATTCAGGAAAAGAAATCAAGACAAATAATAAATATATCATACAATAATATTTAAATATAAAAAGATATCATGGTAAAAATAAAAAGTAATGGATAAATATAGTTTGATATATATTAATATTGACAAATACAGACTAAGCAATGATGTTTACGGAAATGAATGACTCGTATTGATGATAATGAAAAATAAAAGCTCATAATAAATAGAAAAATAGCGTATGCATGATAATTTCACTTCATGGAAATTGCATATTTATGTTATTCGCATATTTTGAATAAAGGAAAAAAATTGAAAGAAAAATATAAAAATATCAAGAAATTTCCCGGATGCTTATACACCAAAAAAAAAGAAAGAAAAATTGTTCTTTGAATAGAAAAAGTGTACGAATAATATTTTCTGAAACAATCTGAGGCTGGCCATAGATTTTGATGAAAAGTATTACCGCATCATATGTATGCAAAGGCTTTCTTGGATCATTCTGACAATCTATAATATGAGTACAAGAAATACGGAGCAAAATGAACCGAAATATTATTTCCTGTTATGACGCTCCGGATACCCCTGTGAAAACTTTCCGTTTCGCTTGACAAGCTCATATTTTTTGTGCTCAGATAGATATATATACCATTATAAGAAAACCTTTGCATAGATATGCCTGCCGGCGAAAAATATTTAACCATAGGACAATCAGCAGAATACCTCGGTGTATCACTTGATACTCTTCGGCGTTGGGAAGCCTCAGGTAAAATTTCAGCCATCCGACCGGACGGAAAAAACAGAATGTTCTCTGTTTCGGATTTAGACAGAATTAAAAACGCGGATACTTTATCCGTTGCAGACACGGCAAAATGTTTAGGAGTTTCTCCGTCAACACTTCGTCGTATAGCCGATAGTAATATACTTCCATCCGTCCGGCAGGACAATGGGTATCGTATTTTCAAAGCCGTTGATGTCGATGTATTTCTTTTATCCGATGCATGGAAGAATTGGAAAACCCAGGGAGATAAAAATGAAACATTAAATTCAGAGAGTAATGAACAAAAATCAGAGAATCCGGAATTCACACATACGAACGAAATTCAGAGTGTACAAAATGAGAATGCAGATAGTGAGGATGAAAAGTATAACGCCGCTGTCATACCATTTGTCGTTCCTACCACCACGGCATTTTCTGGGGTTCCGATGCCTCCTGAATATCTATCAAACAATATCAATCCATCAAATACTGATACAAAGAACAACGGAAAAAAATGGACAGCACTCATTCTTTTATTATTACTTCTTCTCCTTGGAGCAGGTGGAATATTCGTACAGACCTCATTTTTCGGATCAGATATCGCACGCGGAATATTCCCGCGGGCTAAAGATAACGGGGATGCTGTTGTCGGGAATAATTCGTCCGGCACCACGCAAAAGACAGATCAGATAGGCAGCGTGCTCGGAGCATCAGGTCCAACCGGTACAACGGGAGCAACCGGGGAGTCCGGCCCGACAGGTGCGACGGGTGATAAAGGATCAACGGGACCGACCGGTTCATCCGGAGATAAGGGAACGACCGGTTCGCAGGGAGGATCCGGGGATAAAGGTGTGACGGGATCGCAAGGTACATCGGGAGATAAAGGTGCAACCGGACCACTTGGTGCAACAGGGACAAGCGGAGCGACAGGAGAGACGGGTCCATCGGGTCCAATGGGTGCAACAGGCGCAACGGGTGATGCTGGAAGTATAGGAGAAACGGGACTTCCCGGCGCAACAGGTGCAACCGGAAATAATGGGCCAACCGGTGCAACAGGAGAAGCCGGCCCGACCGGTCCGACAGGAGTAACAGGTGCAACCGGACCAACTGGTGATAACGGACCGACAGGAACTACCGGAGAAGCTGGTCCGACGGGAGAGAGCGGTTCAACAGGATCTACAGGTTCTACAGGCGCAACAGGTGAAACCGGTCCGACCGGATCAACCGGTGAATTCGGACCAACCGGTTCTACCGGAGGAACAGGCGCAACAGGTGAGACAGGACCAACAGGATCAACAGGAGAAATAGGACCGACAGGAGGAACCGGATCAACAGGGGGAGCAGGAGAGACGGGTCCGACCGGTGCAACCGGAGAAATTGGTCCAACCGGTTCCACAGGATCAACCGGTGCAACGGGTGATGTTGGTCCGACAGGATCATCAGGTGATACCGGTCCGACCGGTGCCACCGGATCAACAGGAGCAACCGGAGAGACCGGAACTTCAGGCCCAACAGGTTCAACAGGTGATTCAGGACCTACAGGTTCAACCGGAGGAACAGGGGGAACCGGAGAACTCGGACCAACCGGTGCTTCCGGAGAGTTAGGACCGACAGGATCAACCGGAGGGACAGGATCTACCGGTGAGATCGGACCAACCGGTGCATCCGGAGATTTAGGACCTACCGGTGCAACAGGGGCAACAGGGGGAACCGGTGCGACCGGTGTACAAGGTGAAACAGGGCAGACCGGTCCGACGGGGTTTTCCGGAGCAACCGGAGCAACCGGTGCAACGGGAGAGACAGGAGCTTCAGGTCCGACAGGATCAACAGGTGAGTCCGGACCTACAGGTTCAACAGGATCAACCGGTTCCACCGGAGCCACCGGGGAGTCCGGTCCGACAGGTTCAACAGGTGCAACCGGAGCCACGGGCGAAAGCGGTCCAACGGGTTCAACAGGAGGAACAGGAGAGACAGGTGCCTTTGGTCCGACAGGCGCAACCGGCTCTACAGGATCAACGGGAGAAGCAGGTCCTACGGGATCCACCGGTTCTACCGGAGCCACGGGCGAAAGCGGTCCAACCGGTTCCACCGGGGTAACCGGAGCTACAGGGGAATCCGGTCCCACCGGAGCAACGGGTGCAACAGGAGAATTAGGACCCACAGGATCAACAGGATCAACAGGAGCTACAGGAGAATCAGGACCAACCGGATCAACAGGATCAACGGGGGCTACAGGGCAGTCCGGTCCCACAGGATCAACAGGTGCAACAGGAGCAACCGGAGATGCAGGACCAACGGGATCGACCGGTTCCACCGGTGAAACAGGTGCCTCCGGTCCGACAGGTGCCTCCGGTTCTACAGGGGGAACAGGGCAGTCAGGTCCAACCGGTGCAACAGGAGGAACCGGAGAATCAGGTCCAACCGGAGCAACAGGTGCGACAGGTCCAACCGGACAGTCAGGTCCCACAGGATCAACAGGTGCAACAGGAGGAGAAGGAACGTTGGGTCCAACAGGAGCAACCGGAGGAACGGGTACCATTGGAGGAGGAGGTATGGGTCCAACAGGAGGAACCGGATCAACAGGCTCAACCGGAGCAACAGGGTTGTCAGGTCCCACAGGTTCAACCGGCGCAACGGGAGAGAGTGGTCCAACAGGTTCAACCGGAGGAACAGGCTCAACCGGAGCAACCGGAGATTCAGGTCCTACCGGTTCCACAGGGGGAACCGGAGAACCAGGTCCCACAGGATCAACCGGATCAACAGGAGCTACTGGTCTTTCCGGTCCTACCGGAGCTACAGGTTCCACAGGTGCAACCGGTGATTCAGGACCAACAGGCTCAACAGGTTCAACCGGCGCAACAGGAGAGTCCGGTCCTACCGGAGCAACCGGTGGAACAGGAGAATCCGGACCAACAGGTTCAACTGGTTCAACCGGCGCATCCGGAGAATCCGGACCAACAGGTTCAACGGGAGCTACTGGTGAAACAGGTGAGAGCGGACCTACAGGATCAACCGGTTCCACCGGAGCCACCGGGGAGTCCGGTCCGACAGGTTCAACAGGTGCAACCGGAGCCACGGGCGAAAACGGTCCAACGGGTTCAACAGGAGGAACAGGAGAGACAGGTGCCTTTGGTCCGACAGGCGCAACCGGCTCTACAGGATCAACGGGAGAAGCAGGTCCTACGGGATCCACCGGTTCTACCGGAGCCACGGGCGAAAGCGGTCCAACCGGTTCCACCGGGGTAACCGGAGCTACAGGGGAATCCGGTCCCACCGGAGCAACGGGTGCAACAGGAGAATTAGGACCCACAGGATCAACAGGATCAACAGGAGCTACAGGAGAATCAGGACCAACCGGATCAACAGGATCAACGGGGGCTACAGGGCAGTCCGGTCCCACAGGATCAACAGGTGCAACAGGAGCAACCGGAGATGCAGGACCAACGGGATCCACCGGTTCCACCGGTGAAACAGGTGCCTCCGGTCCGACAGGTGCCTCCGGTTCTACAGGGGGAACAGGGCAGTCAGGTCCAACCGGTGCAACAGGAGGAACCGGAGAATCAGGTCCAACCGGAGCAACAGGTGCGACAGGTCCAACCGGACAGTCAGGTCCCACAGGATCAACAGGTGCAACAGGAGGAGAAGGAACGTTGGGTCCAACAGGAGCAACCGGAGGAACGGGTACCATTGGAGGAGGAGGTATGGGTCCAACAGGAGGAACCGGATCAACAGGCTCAACCGGAGCAACAGGGTTGTCAGGTCCCACAGGTTCAACCGGCGCAACGGGAGAGAGTGGTCCAACAGGTTCAACCGGAGGAACAGGCTCAACCGGAGCAACCGGAGATTCAGGTCCTACCGGTTCCACAGGGGGAACCGGAGAACCAGGTCCCACAGGATCAACCGGATCAACAGGAGCTACTGGTCTTTCCGGTCCTACCGGAGCTACAGGTTCCACAGGTGCAACCGGTGATTCAGGACCAACAGGCTCAACAGGTTCAACCGGCGCAACAGGAGAGTCCGGTCCTACCGGAGCAACCGGTGGAACAGGCGCAACGGGAGAGAGTGGTCCAACCGGTTCAACCGGAGGAACAGGGGATTCCGGACCCACAGGATCAACCGGTTCAACCGGTGCAACAGGTCAGTCCGGACCTACCGGTTCTACGGGTTCAACAGGTGCAACCGGTCAGTCAGGTCCCACGGGAACGACCGGATCAACAGGAGCAACAGGACTATCAGGACCGACAGGTTCAACCGGCGCATCCGGAGCAACAGGATTTTCAGGACCAACCGGTTCTACAGGTTCAACGGGACAAGACGGTCCCACAGGTTCAACAGGTGCAACCGGAGCAGCAGGGGAATCAGGACCAACGGGTTCCTCAGGAGCAACCGGTGAAACTGGAGCCTCTGGTCCTACAGGCTCTACAGGTGCGACAGGGGGAACCGGACAGTCCGGTCCCACAGGTTCAACAGGTGCAACAGGATCAACAGGAGAATTTGGCCCTACAGGATTCACAGGCGCAACAGGCGCAACAGGTCAAATAGGACCTACCGGTTCTACTGGTTCTACCGGTGCAACCGGACAGTCAGGTCCAACCGGAGCAACCGGTCAATCCGGTCCCACCGGTGCCACCGGAGCCACAGGCGAAACTGGTCCCACAGGTTTTACCGGTTCAACAGGATCGACAGGAGATTCAGGTCCAACCGGATCAACAGGATCAACCGGTGCAACAGGGCAGTCAGGACCCATAGGATCAACAGGATCAACAGGAACTACAGGAGATTTAGGTCCAACCGGCTCCACCGGTGCTACCGGTCCAACCGGTCAGTTCGGACCTACCGGATCTACAGGCGCAACCGGTCCAACCGGACAGTCAGGCCCCACAGGTTCCACCGGAGCAACCGGTACGACAGGGCAGTCCGGACCCACCGGCTCCACAGGTGCTACCGGTGCAACCGGACAGTCAGGTCCTACAGGATCAACCGGTGCAACAGGAGGAGAAGGAACTTTGGGTCCAACAGGTGCAACCGGAGGAACAGGAACAATTGGAGGTGGAGGTATGGGTCCAACAGGAGGAACCGGATCAACAGGTTCCACCGGCGCAACCGGTCAATCCGGCCCTACAGGATCCACCGGTTCAACAGGTGAGAGTGGTCCAACCGGTTCAACCGGAGGAACAGGTTCAACCGGAGCAACAGGGCAATCCGGTCCGACAGGTTCCACCGGTGCAACAGGATCAACTGGACAATCCGGACCTACAGGATCAACTGGTGCAACAGGATCAACTGGACAATCCGGACCTACAGGATCAACTGGTGCAACAGGATCAACTGGACAATCCGGACCTACAGGTTCCACAGGTTCAACAGGAGCAACGGGACTCTCAGGACCAACCGGTTCTACGGGTTCAACCGGAACCACCGGACTTTCAGGACCAACCGGCGCAACAGGATCAACAGGCGCAACCGGACTTTCCGGACCGACAGGTTCGACAGGAGCAACAGGAGAAGCTGGTCCAACAGGTTCAACTGGAGACGTAGGTAATTATGGTCCGACCGGTGCTACCGGATCAACCGGAGCAGGTGGAGATATTGCGAAAGGACCAACAGGTTCCACCGGTGCAACCGGTGCAACCGGACAAGCAGGTCCTACAGGTTCTACCGGAGGAACCGGTGCAACCGGACTTTCCGGACCAACAGGCGCAACAGGTTCAACCGGAGCTACCGGAATTTCCGGTCCCACAGGAGCAACAGGAAGTACCGGTTCTACAGGACAAGTAGGTCCCACAGGAGCAACCGGAACAACAGGATCAACCGGTGCAACAGGTCAGTCCGGTCCAACCGGGTCTACCGGTTCAACGGGCCAGTTCGGTCCGACAGGATCAACAGGAGGAACAGGATCAACCGGACTTTCAGGACCGACAGGCGCAACCGGTGCAACAGGTTCCACAGGCGCAACAGGCCAGGCAGGTCCCACAGGCGCAACCGGGTCAACGGGCGCAACAGGTCTTTCCGGTCCTACCGGATCAACAGGTTCCACAGGAGCAACCGGTATTTCCGGACCAACAGGTGCAACAGGAGTCACCGGTGCAACGGGTAAATCCGGTCCAACCGGAGCAACCGGTGTCACAGGAGCAACAGGACTTTCCGGTCCGACAGGATCAACCGGTGCAACCGGTATCTCAGGACCAACCGGATCAACAGGATCCACGGGTGCAACAGGACAGGCAGGTCCTACAGGATCAACCGGAACTACCGGAGCAACCGGACTTTCGGGTCCCACAGGAGCAACGGGTTCCACAGGAGCAACGGGTATTTCCGGACCAACAGGTGCAACAGGAGTCACCGGTGCAACGGGTAAATCCGGTCCCACAGGAGCAACCGGTGTCACAGGAGCAACAGGTATGACAGGTCCGACAGGATCAACCGGTGCAACCGGTATCTCAGGACCAACAGGTGCAACAGGATCCACGGGTGCAACAGGACAGGCAGGTCCTACAGGATCAACCGGAACTACCGGAGCAACCGGACTTTCGGGTCCCACAGGAGCAACGGGTTCCACAGGAGCAACCGGTATTTCCGGACCAACAGGTGCAACAGGAGTCACCGGTGCAACGGGTAAATCCGGTCCCACAGGAGCAACCGGTGTCACAGGAGCAACAGGACTTTCCGGTCCGACAGGATCAACCGGTGCAACCGGTATCTCAGGACCAACCGGATCAACAGGATCCACGGGTGCAACAGGACAGGCAGGTCCTACAGGATCAACCGGAACTACCGGAGCAACCGGACTTTCGGGTCCCACAGGAGCAACGGGTTCCACAGGAGCAACCGGTATTTCCGGACCAACAGGTGCAACAGGAGTCACCGGTGCAACGGGTAAATCCGGTCCAACCGGAGCAACCGGTGTCACAGGAGCAACAGGACTTTCCGGTCCGACAGGATCAACCGGTGCAACCGGTATCTCAGGACCAACCGGATCAACAGGATCCACGGGTGCAACAGGACAGGCAGGTCCTACAGGATCAACCGGAACTACCGGAGCAACCGGACTTTCGGGTCCCACAGGAGCAACGGGTTCCACAGGAGCAACCGGTATTTCCGGACCAACAGGTGCAACAGGAGTCACCGGTGCAACGGGTAAATCCGGTCCCACAGGAGCAACCGGTGTCACAGGAGCAACAGGTATGACAGGTCCGACAGGATCAACCGGTGCAACCGGTATCTCAGGACCAACAGGTGCAACAGGATCCACGGGTGCAACAGGACAGGCAGGTCCTACAGGATCAACCGGAACTACCGGAGCAACCGGACTTTCGGGTCCCACAGGAGCAACGGGTTCCACAGGAGCAACCGGTATTTCCGGACCAACAGGTGCAACAGGAGTCACCGGTGCAACGGGTAAATCCGGTCCCACAGGAGCAACCGGTGTCACAGGAGCAACAGGACTTTCCGGTCCGACAGGATCAACCGGTGCAACCGGTATCTCAGGACCAACAGGTGCAACAGGATCCACGGGTGCAACAGGACAGGCAGGTCCTACAGGATCAACCGGAACTACCGGAGCAACCGGACTTTCGGGTCCCACAGGAGCAACGGGTTCCACAGGAGCAACCGGTATTTCCGGACCAACAGGTGCAACAGGAGTCACCGGTGCAACGGGTAAATCCGGTCCCACAGGAGCAACCGGTGTCACAGGAGCAACAGGACTTTCCGGTCCGACAGGATCAACCGGTGCAACCGGTATCTCAGGACCAACAGGTGCAACAGGATCCACGGGTGCAACAGGACAGGCAGGTCCTACAGGATCAACCGGAACTACCGGAGCAACCGGACTTTCGGGTCCCACAGGAGCAACGGGTTCCACAGGAGCAACCGGAATTTCCGGTCCCACAGGAGCAACAGGTTCCACAGGCGCAACAGGCCAGGCAGGTCCCACAGGAGCAACCGGTGTCACAGGAGCAACAGGACTTTCCGGTCCGACAGGATCAACCGGTGCAACCGGTATCTCAGGACCAACAGGTGCAACAGGATCCACGGGTGCAACAGGACAGGCAGGTCCTACAGGATCAACCGGAACTACCGGAGCAACCGGACTTTCGGGTCCCACAGGAGCAACGGGTTCCACAGGAGCAACCGGTATTTCCGGACCAACAGGTGCAACAGGAGTCACCGGTGCAACGGGTAAATCCGGTCCCACAGGAGCAACCGGTGTCACAGGAGCAACAGGACTTTCCGGTCCGACAGGATCAACCGGTGCAACCGGTATCTCAGGACCAACAGGTGCAACAGGATCCACGGGTGCAACAGGACAGGCAGGTCCTACAGGATCAACCGGAACTACCGGAGCAACCGGACTTTCGGGTCCCACAGGAGCAACGGGTTCCACAGGAGCAACCGGTATTTCCGGACCAACAGGTGCAACAGGAGTCACCGGTGCAACGGGTAAATCCGGTCCAACCGGAGCAACCGGTGTCACAGGAGCAACAGGACTTTCCGGTCCGACAGGATCAACCGGTGCCACAGGAATTTCCGGTCCCACGGGAGCAACAGGGGTCACCGGAGCTACTGGAATTTCCGGTCCCACAGGAGCAACCGGTGTCACAGGAGCAACCGGTAAAACAGGTCCTACAGGATCAACGGGATCAACCGGAATTTCCGGTCCCACAGGAGCAACAGGTTCCACAGGCGCAACAGGCCAGGCAGGTCCCACAGGAGCAACCGGTGTCACAGGAGCAACCGGTCTTTCCGGTCCGACAGGTGCAACAGGTTCAACAGGAGCAACCGGTCTTTCCGGTCCCACGGGAGCAACAGGGGTCACCGGAGCTACTGGAATTTCCGGTCCCACAGGAGCAACGGGTGTTACAGGAGCAACCGGTAAATCCGGTCCTACGGGATCAACGGGATCAACCGGACTTTCAGGACCAACAGGAGCTACTGGAACAACCGGATCTACCGGGCAGGCAGGACCAACCGGGGCAACCGGATCTACCGGATCAACCGGAGCGACCGGTATGACCGGACCGACCGGTTCAACCGGTGCAACCGGAATTCAGGGTCCAACCGGAGCAACCGGTCTTCAGGGACCAATGGGATCCTTAGGTCCTGATGGTCAGGCATTATGGTCACAGACCGGTAATTTAATTCACCCGTATCCTGTTGTCGACAGAAGTATTGCATTAGGCAGCACCGTTGGAGGCGGTCAATCCACAACAGCCACAACTTCAGCACTTATTTACCTCAACGCAACGACAACAGGGAACTTTGGGTACTCATGGATAAATTCCGGTAATGTCGGCATCGGGACTTCTACGCCGTCGCTTGGCAATCTCCAGATAAAACTCACGACGGAAAATGACACAGCTGTGTATCTGGAACGCACGGGTACGAAAAATATTGATGGTGGCACTACCATAACCGACATCGGTTACTATGATTCATTTACCGGGTCAGGAAGTATCACCGCAGACACGTCAGCAGCAACACGATATGGATATGGAGAGTATATTACAATGACTGATACCGGTAGCATCGTTGGTTCAACAGCACAATTTGCAACAAAAAATCTGTATGGTGTATACAGCTTTGTCAGGGATGCCGGAGCGCATAGTGGTACCCTGGGTGCGAGGAATGTAGCAAATATCATAGGAGGATCTTTTACTGCAGAAGGAACGAGCACAAATGTAAATAGCGCAATATATGGTCTGGATGTTTCCGCTACGAATGGGGATACCGTTTATGGTGTCAAAAGTACCGTTGCCGCCGGCGCCTCAGAGAAAGCATATGCTCTCTATGCTGATGCGGGTGTCGGTTCGGGTACAGAATATGCCGGAATATTTCTGAATGGCAACGTCGGTATCGGGACGACGGCACCCTCAACATTACTGGATCTCTCTGACACGACGACTGCGTCATCCGTGGTTGATATGCTCAAGCTCGAGCTCATCGATTCTGATTCTGCCGGGGCAGCAGGTATGGGTATCGGTATCCCGTTCTATCTGGAGGATGATGGCAGTAACTCTCTTGAGGCTGGAAGAATTAATGTAGTATGGAGTTCAGTCAGTGGTTTAGCTGATAGTTCATATATGGCATTTTCTGTCAGAACTGTTAGCACTGACGCTGAAAGAATGCGTCTATCATCTTCTGGGGATCTTGGTATCGGTATATCAAGTCCAATGGCCAGTCTGCATGCAGTTACCGATGCAATCATCGGGTATGGGAATGGAGTAGGTATATCAGCCGGAACAGGTCTAGCTGTTTCCGGCAATGTCGGTATCGGGACGACAAATCCAATCCAAAAACTTCAGGTTACAGGTAGCGCTGGAAACGCCACCCATATTTTTGTTACTAATAATGATTTTGTTAATGGTTCAGTAGGAAGTGGTTACTATTTGGGTATTGGAGATACAGCCGGAAATACATTCAGTAAAATACAGGCTTTTACAACCGGAAATAATGCTGTTGGTGATCTCGTATTAAATCCATATGGCGGTAATGTCGGTATCGGGACGACAAGTCCTCTTGGTAATTTACATGTTGCCGGTCAGGGATACGCGAATGATTTCGTCCAGTGGGATTCGTATTTTGAAGATGAGTTTAATCTATTTCGTGTAACATCACTAACAGCAGACACAGTGCTTGGGTGGGGTGATGATAGTGGATGGAGTGTGGACGAAAACACCGACGGATGCACCTGGGCTACAAATTCTGATGGAATAAATGGTATATCGAAAATGTCTTATAATAGTCTGAGCTCAGGCTCGTGTCTCATGTATACAGGAGGAGCAGCAGCCGGAGATGCCCAGTTACTTTTTGATGCCGATAACAAACCCATCATTCTGATGAAAGTGAGACCTAGTAACACAACATCAACACAGTATTGGGCCGGAATCGGAAGCAGCGCTTCAGCCTTCTCAGCCGATCCGGCAAACGGTATATGGTTTACCAATGATACTTCTGGAGGGGCAAATTGGTATGGACAAACCGTCGGCGCCGGTACTACAAGCACGACAGCATCTTGTGGTGCATTATCGACAACACAGTATGCCCTTCTCATGATCAGGGTAAATAGTACATCATCAGTTGACTTCTATATTGATACTGATGTTTCGGATGGTATTACGATGACTGACTGTGGAGAAATTACGACAAACATTCCGACAAGTACGCTCGCTGGCATGGTTGACGTGGGCGTTGGTGTAGGAACGGCAAGATCTTTCGAGGTTGACTTCTTCCGTGTCTGGCAGGATGATGCACCACAATCAGGCGGATCTTCAGGACAATCATCTACACTATACAATCCACAGTCGGGAGCTGATATTGCGGAGAACTACCCGAGCGTTGAATCGTCAGAGGTTGAACCGGGAACGCTCATGTCTATCGTGTCCGGCATGAAAAATCTGACACAGAAATCAAGAGGTGTCATGGATCCAAAGCTTCTGGGTGTCGTCTCTACTTCACCGCGTGGAGATATGATCTTAGGGCAAGGCGGCATGGATACAAACCGGATTGCACTTGCAGGACGTGTACCAGTCATTGTGACCACAAAAAATGGCTCAGTTGATGCAGGAGACTTCATCACTTCCTCTGACATTACGGGCGTTGGTATGAAAGCAACTCAGACAGGGATAACCGTCGGTAAAGCGCTTGAACCGACAACAGACTGGAACGCTTCCACGTGTCAGGTAATTTCATCTCCTGATGACATCCATTGGAACGAAAATACGTCAGATCTAAACTGTTATGCTCTGCCTGACGGATCATATATCGGCAAGATCATGATGTTTGTCAATACTTCTACGTATGATCCCGACGTGTATCTCACGGATACCGGAGACTTTCACATTAAGAAAAGTTCTGATTACCGGTACGTACTTACCAGGCCGGAAGATACCATAACCCGGATAGGAGCATTTGCAGATGTTGTTTCCGCAAATATCCGGGCCGGGTTTACAAAAACTTCAGAGCTTGTCGTTGACACATCTGCTTCCGTATCCGGAACACTCACGACGACAAGCATAAACGCCTCACAGGCGGTATTTGACTCGCTGTCCATTGCCGGCGTGACTCTGCGTGACTATGTCCTACAAGTTGTTAATGAAGCAGGATACGTGAAAGAGGAAACTCCTCCCGGCCCGGTTATATCGCCGGAATCGCTTGTCACGATACAGGACGGACTGACGACCATTCTCACACCTGCCGGTTCTCCTGCTATGACTCTTGACGAGTCAGGAAACGCAACGATTGCAGGCATTCTCACAGCAAAAGGTATCAAAGCAGAAACGATTGAGGGTATGAATGAAATTGTGAGTAACCTGACGACCGTACAACAGGGATTATCAACAATGCAAACGTCAATTGCATCGGCATCAGCTGACGCATCTGCGATATTTACATCGACGACGGATGCCGTCATCGTCCGCGTTCAATCGACATTTGAACAGGCAGTAACGTTTATTTCCGATGTCGTATTCGAACGGTTTGTGACATTTGCAAACAATGTGTTGTTTAAAGGATCAGTGAAGCATGAAGGGGCAGAGGAGTTTACCGGACCCGTGACGTTGCCGTCTAACATGGCAGGTTCCGCAGTCATACCGGTTTTTGGAAAACGGGTCGATGTACCCTTTGACCAGCCTTTTGCTTCACCGCCGGTTGTGACGATATCGCTTGCATATAGTCAGGCGTCCCAAAGTGCATTTCTCACTGACGGTATAAAAGCTGCAGTTGCAGAAGTAACGAGTAACGGATTTGTCATCATCCTTGATCAGCTCGCTCCTGTGGACCTCGAGTACAACTGGATAGCGGTTTCCGTGAAGGATAAGAAGCGAACGGTCGGCGTGTCGGAGTTTGCCGGTGATATTGCAGGAATCGCGTCCGAATCAGGGATACTCACACCGGCTCCGACGCCGACACCGGAGGCATCTGGATCGGGAACAACGATGCCTTCAGATAATCCGCCACCGGTTGAACTCTCACCGACAGAAGCACCAGCTCCGACGCCAACACCGGATACTGTCATTGTCCCTGAGCTTAACATGGCTCCGGGAACCGGTGGATTTATATCTCCGATATAAAAATTACCTCATCAGTCATTCGTACACCATCCCACATTTGAACAACTTTTGTGTTATCTATTGACATTCATGTCTGATATATATGATTATTATATATAGGTAGTGTGATAGAGTTGTAAAAACTTGTACAATTTTTGGTACATACTTGTAAAAACATGTAATTCTGGGGCAGCAGAACGGGATTTTTGAAGAATACGAGCTATTCCGCTTTGGGGTTTGGGCAGGAATATACTTAGCTTGCCCATGGCGAACCAACAAACCTATACCGTCAAACAAGTATCCAGGATTTTGGGATACTCAACAAATTCCATTTATACATTCCTCAGGGAAAAACGGATTAAAGGTGTCCGTGTCGGCAAAGGAAGATTCCGCATTCCTCAGACGGAACTTGACCGGTTACTCGGATTATCCAAAAATGCCAAAACCGTAGCGGAGTCGCAGATTGTTGCAAGTCCCGTAACCCTCACACATGCGGGAGAGAATACCTCTCCAACGGGCGTAGATTTTCTGTCAGGGGAAATGCATGACTTTGATATTTCTAACTTATTTGATTGGTTTGTGGGAATCGGAAGCATATGCATCGGCCTTTCGATGATGCTTTTCACCCATGCATTTGAAGAATTTCCCGTGTCAGAATCTTTTGCTTCATGGTCAATCGTAGTCCGTATAGCGCTTTTCTCCGGCGGAATCGGGTTTCTCATAAGCGACCTGTCCGGTAAAAAAAGCCGTCTCTGGCATACTGTTTTTCATATCCTCGTATCCGGGGCATTTGCGCTTCTTGCGTATATGTACTTCGGTTTCGGCGACAAAGAGGGAAGTATCATGTACGCAATTATTGCGCTTCTTCTCCTTTTCAGACTTTTCGTCTCATCAATAGGACCGGGAATTGCATTCCCGATGGGTCTTTTAAGTGCCATAAGCATCGGACTTGCCGTGTGGGTACCGAATGGGTATATCATCACGCACATTCATGAATTTGTAGGATCATCGGATGAAATACGGATTGTTGTGACAGTCATTGCAATACTTCTCGGATTTATATCATTTTCTGTATCGCGCACTCATTCGTACTGGCTTAAACATGCAGCGACCGGAGGAATAGCTCTTGTCTGTATCGGACTCTCCGGAATTTTTGCCTATGAGATGCTCTGGGGAAGAGCATTTCTTTTTCTTCTCGGGGGAATACTTTGTTTCATAGAACCTTCCTGGACCCGTTTACAGTACGGACACTTACGGAACAAGAGGATTATGACGGGTCTCATGGGTACTATATTAATTCTCATTATTTTGGCAATTTCCGTCGTCCGGCTCGTACAGACCGTTACGCTCGAATACGCGCGTGCGGAGCTTGCATCGAAAGCATCATTTGCAAGGTTTCTCGTCAATTCCCAAATCGATGCGGCGAGGCTCACAATTGAGAACGGATCGGATAATCCGGGACTTATCGCGTCGTATGTGCCCGGAAAGAAGGCAAAAACAGAAGACACAACGTCAATTCTCCGTGCTCTCTATGATGCGCGGGGATCTCTTTATCGTATTGCTGCAGTCTATCCGGACGGGAAAGTAAACAGTGTCTACCCGTATGCCTCATCGGGGCTCGTAACAATACCTATCGATATCGTGGCAAAAGCAATGGCAACCAGGCAAACAGTGATGAGCGACTTTACCGGCGAGGAGGGTAAATCGTATATTGTCATTGCCTCTCCGATGGCAATATCCAATGAAGAAATACCAGGAGTTCTCATCGGATTTGTCGATACTTCCATCATCGGAATGAGGCTGTCTGAGCTTGTCAATACGGCGCATCAGGAATCCGCGGGCGTGTATGTGAAAAGCGGCAAGTTGCTTGTCGGAGGTGCAGGCGGCAGTCTCCCGAATATGCTTGATGAGATACCTTCTTTCCGGGGCGGGAGGAATATAACGGTCGAGGATACGATCGATGATAAGGGATGGACAATTGTGTTGTCTGAACCGGTCTCGCAGATCATGGGTGCGACACACACCTACGCAATCACCGTATTTCTCGTTCTTGCTGTCGGACTTATCATATTTTCCATTCCGTTTCTTATGAGGAGGTCGGGACTTGCTCTCGCGGAGGGTGCGCCATGAGGTATGGTCTGAGGTGGAGTATGGGAAAATTACATCGCTTCTTTAGGGGGACTTTGTTGTTTCCGGTTTACTCTGTTAAAACTTTTGATTGTCGGAACGATTATTCTTTTTTTTCTTCCATATATAATAAGCGAAACCATACATCTCAAGCAAACGGATTTGCCGCTTTGTACTTGCTCCTTTTGGCATCCGTTGTCGCAAGTGTCGTGTTTGCTTTTATTTCGGGCAAATCTCTTCCCGGGTTTTCACCAAATACTCCGTCAACCAGTACGGACATATCCTCTGAACACGTCAGTGTCGTAACGGAGGACGTACTCGCGCGCAGTGATTTTTCCGGTCCGTTTATCACCACCGTCCTTCGCACTGACGGATCATTCACGTATGCGTTTATAGAAAACGTGACCGTAGCTGAAAGCAAATTTGTCGGGGAAGTAGCTCTCAGATTTCCCAGTGGTGATTACGGAACACTAACTGAACGGGACGGAACGTTTGACATATTTTATACGAAAAAAGGAAGTAAAGAAACAGTAGCGATTGCCGATAGGATGATAGCCGGCATTCGGTTGCCGGACGGGACGATTCTTCCCCTGACATTTAAAACCGCACGCATTCATGACGGTAGGCTGACAGGCGACGCACATGCCCTTGCGTACGCTGATAAAAAAGATATACAGGCAGTGTTTTCTCCGAGAGGTGAGCTCGTACGTGTTCGTGTCCGTCCGTCTTTAGCTACTCCTGACGGAACAGCAATACTTATCACCCGCGAGATACTGAAGCTCGTGTATGAAACGCATGGAGAAGAGGAAGATGTGCTTGGGATAACCTCCGTGCGGCCGCCGCTTACCAGACGCGTCGACCCGGTCGTGAGAGAAGAAACAGCAAACATGGGGATTATTGCATCTCCTGTTACTGCAACGCGGTCGGTGGATGAAGGGACCGTTCGGCTCATTTCGCAAAGCGGGTCACAATTGTCTGTTTCCAATATCGTCAGTCTTTCACCCCAGCTTACCGTTACGGAAAAAGACGGAGTCGTGCAACTTCAATTAAGCGATACATTTCTTTCCGCATCAACGCAAACCGGCATGGGTCCAACCGGCGCATCCGGGAAAAACGGTACTTCAACAGAAACGGGAAGCGGAGGAACCGAAGGTGCATCCGGTCCGACAGGATCTACCGGAGTTAAAGGCGCAACGGGAGAAGAAGGAGAATTTGGTCCGACCGGAGCAACGGGAGGAACCGGAGCAACGGGAGCAACAGGAGAAGAAGGTGCATCCGGCCCGACAGGAGCAAGCGGGGCAACAGGTGCAACGGGAGGTATAGGTGCTTCAGGTCCGACCGGTTCAACAGGAAGTGTGGGTGAAACAGGACCAACCGGATCAACAGGGTCAACCGGAACTGCTGGGTATGCGGGACCAACAGGATCAACGGGATCAACAGGTGCGACCGGAAATGCCGGTCCGACAGGTGCAACAGGTTCAAGCGGTTCTGCCGGTCTTCCGGGACCAACGGGAACAACAGGTGCAACCGGTGCAACCGGACAGTCAGGTCCGACGGGTGCAACCGGTGGGTCAGGTGCATCAGGTCCAACCGGTTCAACAGGAGGAACCGGAGAGCAAGGGGCTTCCGGTCCCACCGGTTCAACAGGGGGAACGGGAGAGCAAGGAGCATCCGGTCCGACGGGGGGAACCGGAATACTTGGTGCAAGCGGTCCAACCGGAGTAACCGGAGCCACAGGACCAACGGGAGATAACGGACCCACCGGATCAACAGGAGGAACGGGAGAGAGTGGTCCGACAGGTGCCACAGGAGAAACAGGAGCTTCCGGACCAACCGGAGCAACGGGAACTACCGGAGAAAACGGACCTACGGGTTCAACCGGTGGAACCGGTGAAACAGGCGCATCCGGTCCTACCGGATCAACAGGTTCAACCGGTGAATCAGGCGCTTCCGGTCCGACCGGTGCTACAGGAGAAACAGGCGCATCCGGTCCGACCGGGGCAACCGGATCAACAGGAAATAACGGACCAACGGGGGGAACTGGTTTGCTTGGTGCAAGCGGTCCAACCGGAGGAACAGGAGCAACCGGGCAGTCCGGACCAACGGGTTCTACCGGAGGAACCGGAGAACAGGGAGCATCCGGTCCAACGGGTTCAACCGGAATTCTTGGTGCTTCAGGTCCAACCGGGTCAACCGGAGCCACAGGACCAACAGGAGATAACGGACCGACCGGCTCAACCGGGGGAACCGGAGAGAGCGGCCCGACCGGTTCTACAGGAGAAACAGGTGCATCCGGACCAACAGGATCAAGCGGGGCAACCGGAGAGTTTGGTCCAACGGGATCAACCGGATCAACCGGCGAAACAGGCGCGTCCGGTCCAACCGGATCAACAGGTTCAACCGGTGAAACAGGTGCATCCGGTCCGACAGGGGGAACCGGGACGCTTGGTGCTTCAGGTCCAACCGGGTCAACCGGAGCCACCGGACCAACGGGAGATAACGGACCCACCGGATCAACAGGAGGAACGGGAGAGAGTGGTCCGACAGGGGGAACAGGTGCTACCGGAGAAAATGGTGCATCCGGACCCACAGGGTCTACAGGTTCAACCGGGGAAACAGGCGCTTCCGGCCCGACCGGATCAACCGGTGGTACCGGCGAAACAGGTGCTTCCGGTCCCACCGGCACAACCGGTGGAACAGGACAATTCGGTCCAACCGGAGGAACAGGCGCAACGGGAGAAAGTGGTCCCACCGGGGGAACAGGCGCAACCGGCACAGTCGGTGCTTCCGGACCTACCGGCTCAACCGGATCCACAGGCGCAACCGGGCAATCGGGTCCAACCGGTTCAACAGGAGCTACAGGCGAAAACGGACCAACAGGTGCAACCGGGTCTACCGGAATAGTCGGTCCCACGGGTTCAACCGGATCAACCGGGGAAACAGGCGCTTCCGGTCCGACAGGATCAACAGGCATAACAGGAGATCGTGGCCCCACCGGGGGAACGGGGTCAACCGGCGAAACAGGTGCATCCGGTCCGACGGGATCCACCGGCGAAACAGGTGCTTCCGGTCCTACCGGCTCAACAGGAGCAAGCGGTGAAGCCGGTCCCACCGGCGCAACTGGTGCCACCGGAGAGTCAGGACCTACCGGTTCCACGGGAGCGACAGGAATTCAAGGTGCTACCGGACCCACTGGTTCAACAGGTTCAACAGGGGATCAAGGAGCCTCCGGTCCAACCGGATCAACCGGCGTGCAAGGAACTGAAGGTGCTTCCGGTCCTACCGGATCAACAGGAGCAACCGGTGAAACAGGCGCGTCCGGTCCAACCGGAGGAACCGGCGCTACAGGAGAATACGGACCAACAGGATCAACAGGTGCAACAGGTTTTGAAGGTGCATCGGGCCCAACGGGAGGAACCGGTTCAACCGGTGAAACAGGCGCATCCGGTCCTACCGGATCAACCGGCGAAACAGGCGCATCCGGTCCCACCGGATCATCCGGATCAACAGGGGAAGAAGGACCAACCGGTTTTACAGGTTCAACCGGCGCAACCGGTACCATCGGACCAACAGGCGCAACCGGTGCTACGGGTGAAACCGGGATATCCGGTCCGACAGGCGGAACGGGTGCTACGGGTGAAACGGGGATATCCGGTCCGACAGGGGGAACGGGTGCAACAGGAAATTCCGGTCCGACAGGATCAACCGGGGGTACCGGAGATACAGGCGCATCCGGTCCGACAGGATCAACCGGTGCAACAGGTTTTGAAGGTGCGTCCGGACCAACGGGGGGAACTGGAACAACAGGAGAAACAGGCGCATCCGGTCCTACCGGATCAACAGGTGAAACAGGAGTATTTGGTCCAACCGGATCATCAGGATCAACAGGGGAAGAAGGACCAACCGGTTTTACAGGCTCAACAGGTGCAACCGGTACCATCGGACCAACAGGTGCAACCGGTGCTACAGGTGAAACTGGGATATCCGGTCCGACCGGAGCAACCGGAGCAACAGGTTCAACCGGTGAAAGCGGTCCGACCGGAGCAACCGGTGCAACCGGGCAGTCAGGTCCTACCGGGGCTACGGGTGATGTAGGATTATACGGACCTACAGGAGCCACGGGTCCTACAGGTGTTGGCGGTGATACTATTAAAGGTCCAACAGGAGCAACCGGAGCAACCGGAGATATAGGGCCAACAGGGGCATCAGGATCAACCGGTGCAACCGGACTTTCCGGCCCCACCGGTGTAACAGGAACAACAGGAGCAACCGGAGAAACAGGGCCAACCGGCGCAACAGGAGTCACCGGATCTACCGGTCAAGCAGGTCCCACCGGAGCCACCGGTGTTACCGGTGCAACCGGTCAACAAGGCCCGACAGGATCCACCGGTTCCACAGGAGCAACCGGACTTTCCGGTCCCACCGGAGCCACCGGTGTTACCGGTGCAACCGGTCAACAAGGCCCGACAGGATCCACCGGTTCCACAGGAGCAACCGGACTTTCCGGTCCTACCGGAGCCACCGGTGTTACGGGAGCTACGGGCCAAGCAGGTCCAACGGGGGCAACTGGAGTCACAGGAGAATCAGGTCCAACAGGTTCCACAGGTGCAACCGGTGAACAAGGCCCGACAGGATCCACCGGTTCCACAGGAGCAACCGGACTTTCCGGTCCAACAGGCGCAACCGGGGTTACCGGCGCAACCGGTCAGGCAGGTCCAACAGGAGCAACGGGAGGAACAGGTGCCACAGGAGAATCAGGTCCTACCGGAGCTACAGGGACAACAGGCGCAACCGGTCAGGCAGGTCCTACCGGTTCTACTGGTACGACCGGTTCCACAGGAGCAACCGGGCAGTCCGGTCCGACAGGAGCAACCGGTGTTACCGGAGCAACAGGACAAGCGGGTCCAACAGGCGCTACCGGTGTTACCGGTGCAACCGGACTTTCCGGTCCTACCGGTGCAACAGGAACAACCGGTGCAACCGGTCAACAAGGCCCGACAGGATCCACCGGTTCCACGGGCGCAACAGGTCTTTCCGGTCCTACAGGCGCAACCGGAACAACCGGTGCAACAGGTCAAGCAGGACCAACAGGATCCACCGGTTCCACGGGCGCAACAGGTCTTTCCGGTCCCACCGGAGCTACAGGTGTTACCGGAGCTACAGGTCAAGCAGGTCCAACGGGGGCAACCGGAACCACAGGGGAAACAGGTCCAACAGGTTCAACAGGAGCAACCGGTCAACAAGGTCCAACTGGGTCCACTGGTTCCACAGGAGCAACCGGTCAACAAGGTCCAACAGGCGCAACAGGGACAACAGGAGCAACCGGTCAAGCAGGACCAACAGGATCTACAGGTTCCACAGGAGCAACAGGACTCTCCGGTCCTACAGGCGCAACCGGAACAACAGGATCAACCGGTCAAGCTGGTCCCACCGGATCAACAGGGGGAACAGGATCGACCGGAATGATCGGTCCTACAGGAGTTACAGGTTCAACCGGGGCAACCGGTGAATTCGGACCTACCGGTTCCACAGGAGCAACAGGACTTTCCGGTCCCACCGGAGCTACAGGTGTTACCGGAGCAACCGGTCAACAAGGTCCAACTGGGTCCACTGGTTCGACAGGAGCAACAGGACTTTCCGGTCCCACCGGAGCCACAGGAGTTACCGGAGCAACCGGTCAACAAGGTCCAACAGGATCCACCGGTTCCACGGGCGCAACAGGTCTTTCCGGTCCCACCGGAGCTACAGGTGTTACCGGTTCAACTGGACAAGCAGGACCCACTGGCTCCACAGGAGCAACCGGACTCTCTGGTCCCACGGGAGCAACAGGAACAACCGGTGCGACCGGAACGGTCGGTCCAACAGGAGCGACTGGTTCCACGGGCGCAACAGGTCTTTCCGGTCCAACGGGCGCAACCGGAACAACCGGTGCAACAGGTCAAGCAGGACCAACAGGATCCACCGGTTCCACGGGCGCAACAGGTCTTTCCGGTCCTACAGGCGCAACCGGAACAACCGGTGCAACAGGTCAAGCAGGACCAACAGGATCCACCGGTTCCACAGGAGCAACAGGACTCTCCGGTCCTACAGGCGCAACCGGAACAACCGGTGCAACAGGTCAAGCAGGTCCAACAGGATCCACCGGTTCCACAGGAGCCACCGGAATTTCCGGTCCTACAGGTGCAACTGGTGCAACCGGAACAACCGGAGCAACCGGACAAGCAGGACCAACTGGTGCAACCGGAACAACCGGAGCAACCGGACAAGCAGGACCAACAGGATCCACCGGTTCCACAGGAGCAACAGGACTCTCCGGTCCAACCGGTGCCACAGGTGTCACCGGTTCAACCGGTCAGGCAGGTCCAACAGGAGCGACTGGTTCAACCGGTGCAACAGGTCAGTCCGGTCCTACAGGCGCAACAGGTTCAACAGGGACAACAGGTGCAACCGGTCAAGCGGGACCAACGGGCGCAACGGGAACAACCGGTGCAACAGGTCAAGCAGGTCCAACAGGATCCACTGGATCTACCGGTGCAACAGGACTCTCCGGTCCTACAGGCGCAACCGGAACAACAGGTGCAACAGGTCAAGCAGGTCCAACAGGATC
Organism: Candidatus Gottesmanbacteria bacterium; assembly: GCA_963711735.1. Classification (GTDB taxonomy): domain Bacteria; phylum Patescibacteriota; class Microgenomatia; order UBA10105; family UBA927; genus CAVQFA01. Next base: position 182,402 of record CAVQFA010000005.1, read on the forward strand.
CACCGGTTCCACAGGAGCCACCGGAATTTCCGGTCCCACGGGCGCAACAGGGGTCACTGGTTCAACCGGTCAAGCTGGTCCCACCGGGGCTACCGGGGTCACCGGTGCAACAGGTCAAGCAGGTCCAACAGGTATGACCGGTGCAACCGGTCAATCAGGTCCCACAGGGGCAACTGGCGTTACGGGTGCAACAGGGCAATTCGGTCCCACAGGTGCCACTGGTCCCACTGGCGCAACCGGTACGGCAGGACCGATTGCTCCTGATTCACTTGATTTTGAATATTTTGAAGATAGTATGACACTTGATAACAGCACAACAATAGGACTTGGGACTTCAGCATTTTCATTAACATTTAACAATGATGGTTCAGGCAATGTAATTTTTGACATGACTTCGTCCGGAGACTTTTCCATCCGTGAATCAGGAAGAGAAGTAATCGGTGTCACCGATACAGGAGTAGTTACCATCGGCAATGCCACGTCTGCGCAACCCATCACTATTGATGCAGGAACGGCAAATATCAATCTTGGAACCGGTGACAGTGCAAAAACCATAAATATCGGAACGGGTACCAGCGGCAACACCATAAATATTTTGACAAACAATACTACCAAAGACACCCTCAATATCGGTTCGGCACTGGACGATGTTGCAATCAACAGTGACTCCTGGTCGATCACAAACGCAGGTGCTCTTACCGTTACATCATGCGTTGGTTGCGGTGTGGACAGTGTTACTCCGGTTGTGTATACATCAGACGGGACTTTTGACGCAGAAAGTTATTCCGGACTTAAATTCATTCAAGTGATTGTAACTGCCGGCGGAGGCGGGGGCGGTGAGGCTGTAGGAGATGCTACCTCGGAAGTTGCCGGTGGAGGTGGAGGGGCCGGCGGAACCACAATTGAGATGCTTACTGCCGCAACATTAGGTACTGCTACTCATACGGTTTCGGTTGGTATCGGCGGCACCGCCGGCACCGGCGGTGCGGGTGGAAATGGCGGCAACGGAACGGACTCATCTTTTGGTACAGGTGCAACGACAATATTTACTACCGCAGATAATGGGGTTGGCGGGAACGGAAGAAATTATACGACTACTTTTGGAGTTGCCCAGGGAGGTGCCGGAGGTGCAGCAAGTGCTGACGGTGATGTGGGAACAGCCGGAGGTGCGGGAGATAACGGTTTGGGATTAAATGGTGCGGCAAGTGGTGGTGTAGGTGGTGCAAGCTACTGGGGTGGCGGAGGAGCCGGTGGTCTTGTGGCAGCAGCCGGAGCAAATGAAACCGGTAGTGCTGGAGTAGCGTACGGATCCGGCGGAGGCGGTGCAGCACTCGTAGACCAAGCAGTAAATCCTGACGGAGGACGTGGTGCTGATGGTGTAGTAGTTGTGTTTGTGTACCGTTCGACAGGTGCAGATTTAGCAGAATGGTATGAGACCAAAGGTGGTGTTGAACCCGGAGATGTTGTAGCAGTCAGCTCTGATTCAATAGAGTATCAATCTTTTGCAACCGGCATTGAAAAAACAGCAGTTATGGAAAAAGCGTCATCATCACAAAAGGTTGTAGGCATTGTCTCGACGATGCCGTTTTCTGTCATGGGTGGTGAATTATTAGGATCAAGCAGAAACGCGAGACCAATCGCACTTGCAGGACGCGTACCGGTAAAAGTTTCTGAAGAAAACGGGAAAATACATGCAGGAGATAAACTCACGACATCATCAATTCCGGGAGTTGCCATGCGGGCAACGAAAGCAGGTGTCACGATTGGTGATGCACTGGAGGATTCAGATTGTAAGGAAGGACAAATGTGCAAGGTGCTCGTTCTTGTCAACACATCGTATACCTCTGGAATGCTCCTTAAGGAAGCAATGAAAGAAAATGGAATTGATATAGGTGCTGTTCCGGGGGATATGAATGTTTCCCGTGTTATGCTCGCTCAGATGCTCGATGAAAAAAAGAATATCGTGGATACGTCAGCAGTCTCTGAAATTTATACTGACAGAATAGCAGCAGGGCTTGAAATTATTTCTCCGAAGATCGTCACTGACGAGCTTATTACCCGTTCCATAGAACCGGTGGAAAAAGACTTAACGGTACTTCTCGGGCAGGAAGGGATGATAATCTTTGCGCAGAAAGATGAAGCATCGGGTTCTGCAAAACCGGTTGTCACATTCGACAGCTTTGGAAACGCATCGTTCTCAGGAACCATCACGGCTGACAGAATTATTGCAAATAGGATCGAAGGATTGGAAGTTATAACAGACAGAATTTCGTTTGTTGAATCTATACTCCGTATGGCAACAGGAAGTGCCGGAACGACATCAGCAACAAACTCTGCAGGGCTTACAGGACAAGCAATCCGGGAGCAGGTTTCGGAGTTCGTATCAGGCCTTGTTATCCGCGGACAGACCATACTTCAAGGAGCACTCGACGTTGTCGGAAATGCAGTATTTCGAAGTCCGGTGCAGTTTCTCTCATCGGTATTTTTCAGCGGACGGGTGACATTTAACAACGATACTGCAGGTGTTGCAGTCATTCCTGTCTGGGGCAATAAAGTAGATATAACATTTGAAAAAGAGTATGATGATACACCGATTGTCGCCATATCTCTCAATATTCCTCAAGCCTCAGATAGTGCATTCCTCGCTGAGGGTGTACGGGCAGCTGTTGCGGGTTTAAATACAAAAGGATTCAGTATTCTTCTTGATGAACCTGCTCCGAAAGATCTTGAGTATAACTGGGTGGCAATTGCAGTGAAGGATAAAAAGCGGACAATCGGGAAACGTCTCGACGGAACATCCGGAAATACGACCAATACCAATGGTACAGTCGTAGTATCTCCGACACCGGAGGCAGTAGCGGGTGGACAGCCCGAAATAGCGCCAACTTCATCCTCATCACTCGCACCGACACCATCTGTAGAGGAGAATCCCGGGGTATCACCATCTGCATCACTAGTTTCATCTGATGCACAAGTGAGTACCCAGTCTGCAGTTCTCGGAGAAACAATCGGTACATTAACGGTTGTTTCCGATGCATACGGATTTGTACGTATGCGTGCCCGTCCGGATGTTGAAAGTGCGGAAATAGGGGAGATCCAGGATGGGGCGGTAGTGCCGTATAATGAAGTTTTGTACGGTTGGTATCATGTATCTGTTGGCAACGTGAGTGGTTGGATAAGCGGAAAATATGTCCGCGTTGAGTAACGGTGTACGATTTATACGATACGATTATACTTCAGGAAATTATAATCTTAAATTATTAATCTTAAAACGTAAATCGTGGGGCTTACTGGGGTTTGTAGTCAGAACCTATGATAATGAGGATATCTGCATCAGGTTTAGGTTCATCTGCAGGGATATTTTGTCCCACCCCTCCGATTACCTGTGCAATTTCTGAGCTGACCGCGCTTGTTGATTCATTGAGGTTGGCGACAATCGTCTTCGTATAATCAGTTTTTACGGCATTGTCTTTGCGCACAACTTCAATATTCGCAACATGTTCTTTGATAAACCCTTCCATATTATTAGCAAGTTTTGGGGTTGTTGTACCGTTGAAAATGGCAATTCGAACCGGTGCAGCTATTGTGACAGTCGGAGCAGACGATTCAGCTTGCGTTTCTGCTCCTGCAACTTGGGCTGATGGTGTCGATCCGCCGACATTTACCGGAGACATATCGATAATCTTGCCGGTTGACGGACGATAGAGAATTGCTTTTTTCACAGACGCGTAAAAAAGAACCCGATCGCCGTTTTCAGCACGTGCAAAAAATGCCTGGTCCTTCAGTTTCTCTTTATCAGACACGGTGGCGATAGTCGGCTCTTCACCAACCGGCACATCGACTATTTTTGCAATTGTAACAATCAGCTCCTTATTTTCTACCTTAACCGCCTCAGCGGGATTTTTGAGAAGATCTTTGGTATTTTTCCATTGCCGGTAAAAATAGACAGACGGGGCAGTGACGATGAGGATGACGAGAATTATTCCGGCAATGATTGCGTGTTTTTTTGTGAGTTGAATCGTCATGGCATAATCATAAAGATTTATGGTTGTCACGTCAAGCTTACCCTTCTTTACGGAAAGTATTCTTCCGATTATTTATATGATGTACAATGGATAAAGTGTATGAAATTATTTGCCTGCCGGGTGATAGTCTTCCTTCTTTTGTATTTCGTGTTTGGTTATTTCAATGATATTCACGCTGTTTCTCTCGTTTCCACCAAATCCGCAGAACTCTCTGTTTCCGCACGCGTAAGTCCGCGTCCGTCTGATTTTCTCTTTGACCTGACCTCAGATCTGACTGACAATACAGTCGGTGCAGACACAACGATAGAATACACGATAACCTACGGATCCAAGCTTGACTACTGGGCACCGATGGTAATAGAAGCAGAATGGAGCCTCGGAACGGTCCCAGAGCAATCTCTCTATTCCTACAATATCGTATCTTATGTTGCCGGATCTGCGACAAAAGACTACTGGGGAGAATCTACACCGATTGTCGACACAGTAAACCGGAAAATCCGTTGGGTCGTAAAAAGATTTCCGCCAAATACCATCGGAAAAACATTAAAGTTTAAACTGAAAACACCTGATCGGTATGTTACAGATAAGAACGTTAATTTCACTGTTCGAGCTAGAATGTATCAGAACGATGTATATTTACCATGGGACACGTTAGACCAAATCTACATGCCGGGGGAATTTATCAGGAAAGAGGTCAAAGGTTTGCAGTTTCTCGTTTTGGAAATCAGGAGAATTACCGATGCATCTTTTACGCTTTTTCTCGTGACAAGCGTTCCTGCAAAAGCAACTGTCTATTACGGATTATCTCCTGATAATCTTGATAAAACGTGGTCAGACGATACCCTTACGGACCAGCGTCTCATAACGATAGACGGACTGTTACCTGCTACGAAATATTACTACCGCGTGATGATCGAAAACGAGAAGGGGATCCAACGGAAAACACCGGAAGTGTTTGAGGTGACGACGTCTTCGACATCCCTCATTTCACTTATAGACCAGGAGCGTGTACTTATCTCATCACGGGGAGTACTCCTCAAAAGTTCCTCCGGTCTCGGTATGGGTACACATGTGACAGTACCCAAAGGTGTGCCTGTTGAAGTGTTTCTTCCGTTTGCAACAGATGTCCCTTCATCCGTCCAGTTATCCTTAGCAAACCAAAAAGTCCTCGGGATTTCAACAGATACAGCTCCCTATACCGCGGAAGGGAAAGTACGGCTTCTTGAGACGCAGCACAGGACATATACGGGCACAATTACGGCGCCGATTACGAGGGGTTTGTACGATATGGTACTTGAAACGGAAGGGACGAAAACCGGCGTCAACCAGGACGTCATGACGACGCTTGTTGTCAGTGATCCTCTCACGGTTGTAAACGAAAAGGGACAGTCGGTGGAGCGGGCAATCGTGTATCTCGAAAGGTGGAATGAGCGGGAATCACGCTTTGAATACTTCCCGTCTGAATCATTCGGATCCAAAAATCCCGGCTGGACGGAATCTGACGGGAGTACGGACTTTATCCTCCCCCAGGGCGAGTACATGGTCAATGTCAATGCAATTGGATATAAAACATTCCAGAAAAACTTCTCCTTTGACCCGTCCGGTACCACCCCGTATCCACGGGTTGTGCTTGAACGTGCACCATTTTCTATTCTTACGTATATCACGTATTACTGGACTGTCTCCCTGGATGTCTGGCGCTTTGCCAATTACTCAGTCGACAGGCTCGCGTCATCCTGGCGGTTTTTGGATCTGTCGCTTCTCACGAGTCTCGCTATTTTGTCGATACTGAGTATTTTTACCAATCTCCGGAGGGTGAAGTTGTCTCTTGAAGGGTTTCTCATTTTTATCGAAAAGTGGGCGCTCAAATTATTGGGAAAGCTCAGAACGCATACGCTGTTTATCGGATTTACAGAACACTCCGGCACAGAGCTTCCCGTTCACGGCGTAACCGTGCTTCTCGTTGACAGAAAGTCCAAAACAGTCATCGGACATGATATAACGAATTCACTCGGTGAGTTTCACTTGCGTATCGATCCCGGGAGGGAATATGAAATAATTCTAAAAAAGCACGGATTTATCACACATAAAGAAAGTATCAACGCGGAGGCACTTCTAGTTGACCGTACGCCATTTGTCCTGACTCCGGAAGTGACCGTACATCTGCCTCTTGTCCTTGAATTTGCCGGTACGATGGTCCGTATTATATTTCATGCGTTTTCCGACACATTCCTGTTTGCAGTCGGCATTCTCAATATACTTCTTTATATGCGGCTCGGGATACGTGTATTACCGGTCTTTATCCTGACAGCACTTAACACGCTTCTCTGGCTGGAATTCCACTGGCACATCTTCCGGATCCGGAGAAAATAAATAGTATAAGAAGTTTCATTACGGGATAACTCTTACAGTTCCGACAGCATTAATATTGAGTTTGTTCCTGAATGTGATCGTTGCCGGTTTATCGATCCTCATGTGTACCGTTTCGCTTCTCATGTACCCACGCGGGGTGGAAATGCCGGGATAGTCGGATTCAAGCCACATGGGTGAATCACTGCCATTGACGATGGTTAAGTATCTGCTGACTGCCATGACGCCGTTTGACGGTTTGAAACGACCGTTTTCGTATACGACACGCAGGTTGCCCGGGGCATTATCAATAGTCTTCGCTTCTTCAATAAGCGGTTTCGTGAGGGCGTTTTTCGGCAGCATCCCTATCACCATATACGGTGTGATGACGCCACGCACGTAGTATCCGGCAAGAAAGATGATAGTGAAAATAATGAGTTTTTTCATATACTCCAGTGTATCAGAAATTTATTTTTTTTGTTCACGTTCGGCTTTCAGAAATTCGTTTTCACCCCATGATTTCACAACCTCATCACTTACCGGAGTTCCCAACTGCCACATGAATTCAAACAGGGAAAACAGGCTTTTGGCAAGGGAGGAACTCGCAATTTCCAAACCCCAGCTTTCGTCCTCCTCAATGCAGATGATTCTCGTATACGAGCCTTTTACAATAATCCGCTGTTTGATGTCCCATATTGGATTTTCTATATAGCGGTAGTGAATTGCCTTTATATAGTCAGGATTATGCCCATACTGGTAGGATATGACATGACGTGACCAGTCAGAAAGGGGAAACAGTTCTCGGGGAGTGCATTTCAGTTTCATTTTCGTTCTATTCATTTTCTGGACGTCAACGTTAATAAAGTCCCGTCCGAACGCATCCATCGGTGTCTGATAATCCCATCCGACTTGGGGGATATCCGTATTGTCAGAGTCTGTCGCCACATACACCTTTTTTGCTCCCTCAATCCCGGGGTAGAAATGGAAATCTGCATTTGCTCCTGCGGTTTTGTGATAATCGGACTTAAGGTCGGGCAGGATATTGAGGATATCCGATTCGAGATGAAAAAGACTTTTGCGCCGGTCCCAGATGATTTTCCGAAGAACAGAAGGATTTTTGGCCTTGATTTTTGTCTGCTGCTTCGTAATTCCGTCGCTCCGCTCGAGTTCCACAAGCCCTTTAAGTGACAGATTTGTGATGATTTCATACACGGTTGTCCGGGGTATTTTGGTTGCCTTAGCAAGAGCAAACGGATTGGTGCTCTCGTACTTCACGGCTTCTCTGTACACGAGGGCTTCTTTATCCGAGAGTCCGAACGCGGTGAGTGTCTTGGTTATCGTATCCATTTGAGGTCAGTCTACTACTGTCGGAAGTGTTCGTCAACTTTGACAGTATACGGATTTGCCCTATACTGTGCGGAAAAGGAGCAGTTCTATGTCACAAGAAATAATGACGATTCAGATTTCTGAAAATACACAAGGTCGCGTAAAAAAGTGGTCTATTCCATACATCCATCCGACAGAGGTAATTACCAATCCCAATTTCCATAATGCATTTTGGGGTGGAGATTTCACGATTCCTGCCGGTATGTCGATTGAAATTGGCGGACGGCAAACAATCGTTCAGCTCATAGGATTTCAGATGCTTGACGGAGAGGGTGCTTTTATCGGCGGACCGGTGGATATGGATGGAAAAGGCTGGATGGGACACCGGGAGAACAAGGATGAATTTTGGTACCCTTTAACCGGCTTGGCGTCAGCATATGTGACGGATCAGGGACAAATACGACTCTTCGGGATGCAAGGACAACTGTCAGAATCACAACTCCAGACCGCTTCATTTGTTTTGGATCCCAACGGGTCACTCCGTATCACCGCAAGCGGAGAGGAAACGGACATTTCACCGATATTGACAAAACAAGGTGAGGTACACGGTACACGTTCAATTTTACATCCGTTTATCTACTTAGTCATCAAAGGTGAGCCGGTTGTCACAGTCAATGATTCGGAATTATCGTGAGGGTATCTATTTACTTGCCTAAGAGCACTTTGGCTGCCTTGATGATGCGTTTGCGGAGAACGAAAAGGATAATTATTGCAATGACGATGAGTGCTGCGATCCGTATCGGGAAAACGATGAAGGTCGTTGTTGCGGTAGAACTTTCATTGAGCTTTCCACCTGAGTTGATGATGGCAAGTGCCGTGTATTTGCCGATGAGGAATTTGCTATCCCACACCACGTTTACTTTTCTTTCAGCACCTGGAAATACGTTGGTTCCGACAGCAACAACATCTTTCACTTTCTTCCCAAACATGTCAGTAATGGCAATCAAACCATGCGGACGGAGGTGAACGTTTCCGCTGTTTTTATACGAAAGCGTAAATGGAACGGGTCCGAACTCCAGAAATGATGGAGTGGTAAAATCCGTAATTGATAACTTTTCTACTGTGGGACCCTCTATTTCAATAAGAAAAAGGGAAGCAATTTCCTGCGATAAGCCTGCAGTACCGGCCGATGATTTACCGGCTGCTGTATAGACAAAAGATCCGTATCTGCCACCTGCCGCATCAGCGGATGGGATGCTCACTGTGGCTATAACCTCTCTTGCCTCATTGGGTCGAAGAGTAAATTCTGTTGTCGAGAGTTTGGTCCAGCTCGAGACTGACCATGGACCTTTTTCCGTGAGAGCCACTTGTCCTTCATCACCTGATGCGATGAAATCCTCTATACGCGCTTGTATAGTCAAGGGTTTATCGCTTTTGTTCCGTATAGATGATTTTACTTCCAGAATTTGTCCTGGTTTGGCAGTAAGCTCCTGTGACGGAGGAGACACTTCAAGACCCTGTCCTACATTGGCAGTCTGGGCGCGCGTCATTTGTGCGATGACGGAAGCTGCAAGGAGTATCGCTCCGGCGATGAGGTAGGGGAGAATTTTTAAATCTCGGTTTTCTGCAATAAGAGCACGGGACATAAATATTTTTGTCGGGCAGCGATTCTTATTTAATACGTTGGTGTGGCAATTAAGACAACACTGCCTGTATATGCTCCCGGAGGCTGAAAGGTATCTACCTCAATTTGCCATCCAACGCGTTCTGTATCTCCAAGACCTGATCCTGGTGCAGCTATGTTATACATAACCTCTTCGGGACTCGTTGTCGTTCCTGCCCAATTTCCGCCATCGAAACGGTTGTCATCGCCTGTAAGTAGGGAATCCTCCGTTGTGTATCCGAAAAAACCGGTATTCACGTTTTTTGTCTCACCGGTGGGTCCGCTCCAGGGAATAGGAACCGCATTCGATCCGGAGAAATTATCGATATTATTACCCGTTGCACCGTCTGAAAGGGGTGGGTCAGCATCTGCTTGAACCGTTACGAGGTATCCGTTCGTCGCGTTGCTTTTTATATTGATATCATGTGCAGCAATTTGTGGCGTGTCTGCCGTGAGTGTTCCGAACGGAATAGTAGAATCCGTCGCAGTTGTCGTGAGATCAGTTCCATTCACCTGTACACCGACTCCTGTGGCTACTGCTGTTACGTTAAATTCAAATATGGACTGCACGTCTGCGGTGACGTAAATGGAATCTGTAGCAAGTACTGCAATTGCAGCATCAGCATAATCGATAGGATCGCTATTATCATCAAATGTTGAGATACGGACGTAGACAGCCGAATTTGCATCTGATGTATTGGTAATTCCACCGAGCGTGAACGTAACAGGATCTGTGGTTTGTGCAAGTATCGAACCGACTGTGATGCGGGCAGAATTATTGGCACCGCTTATCTGTGCGACGGTTTCACCTGAACCATCAATTCCGTCATTGGAATATGCTATACCGCCTTCTCCGGGATCGGTATCGAGATTTGCCGGTGTACATGCTGCATTCGGATCTGAATTCGTACAAAAGTAGATATCCACAGTTTTTATTGCCGTTCCGGATGGTGATCCGAGACTAAATGCATACGAAACATCTGCTTTTGATGCACGGGAATCGGATATTGTGACACTTGCCTCAGTAAATGTGACAGCCTGTGCTTTTTTGGCAAAAAATGACGGAGCGAGAAGGACAATGACAAGAGAAAGAATAAGTGTGAGTGCAATAGATTTTCGAGCAGGGCGCATAAATAAATCCTTTCTATATTCACTATACAGATAAAAATTTCACGGTGTCAATAGGGGATTGGTCTGAATAGAATGCGATAACGCATATTTTGGGGTAAGGAATATATTCATTTCGATGAAAAGAACGTTTTGACAGCGCGTTTGATATTTTTCCGGACTGCAAGCACAAGCATGAGCATTAGGATAATTCCCGCCCAAGCACCAAATGTTGAAAGCGGTGCTATGAGAACGGTTTGTTCGTACGGTTTCGTCCATCTGCCGTTTCCGACAGATACAGCCAGGGAGAGCCGGTAGATATTTGGTTTGGCGTTTTCAAGTATTTTTATTTGCCATGATCGGATCTTTCCGGGCAGAATGATTTTTTCCGGAATTTCCATGCGATAGGCTTTACGGGATCCCAGAAGTGGGGTAATGGTGATAAAAGGTTTCGCGCTGAAATGGAATAGGGCTGTATTTTTTACCTCAAACGATGCGTCAATCGGACCCTCTGATGAAATTGTTTGTGATGTAAATGAGAGGATTGAACCGATTGTATCGCCCATTGCGTTGTTATCCGGAACACCAAGAGATGCGAGAACTATAACGGTAATTCTCGGAATCACGCGTGGAATTGACGTTTGTGCTTGTATCATCGGAGCAATTGTAAGCGTCGCGTAGTATCCGCCGACTTCTACAACCGTCGGTACTTTGATGGTCAATGAAACGGTATGTGTGCCTCGAGCCGGTATAATCGTGTCCTCTTTATCAACAACCATCCATGAAGATAGGGGAGATGCGTTCTTTTCATCCTCAGGGACGGCAACATCATCACTTGATGGGATAATACGATCGGGTTGTATGTGAACAGGAAGGGGGATATCCGTTAGGTTATCAATACGTACTTCATATATATTTGTTTTCCCTGGTGATAATTGGATGGGGAGTATTGCAGGAGAAACCCGGATGTTTTGTTCTACTGATTTATCTTTTGATATGTTTTGATCGTTCGATTGAGCATGGGCTGAGAAAGGTATACATAATGATATACAGAGTAAGATAATAAGAGAAAATATTGAAATAAAATGCTGTTTTGCTTTATATATAGTCATATTTTGATATATATTGTTCTTTACTAATATTCCGGTACGACAATGTAGAGAATTGTCGTGCTGTATGATCCTGCTTTATGACTTTCTGATGCAGTCACGCGGTATCCGATGTTAAACCATTCACCGACAATCGGATTTTCCTCTACTTTGGCCAGATGGTCAGCAACAGGGTCGCCGGGAACGTTTACGGTAAATCCTGCATATTTCGGACCGCCGTTGGTAAACCTGTCCTGAACACCACCTGCCAGGTTGTCGTCAGTTGTCGTATATCCAAAGCCGGTTCCGGTCCAGAGGCTCGGATTTGCGTTTAAACTTCCGTACGCGTCAATTTTATTTCCATACATATCCGTGAGAGGTCCCGTATTGTAGGCATAGACGGTATACCCGTTGTACGCGTTCGTAGACGTCGTCACTTTTGTGAATTGTGTACTGTCTGTCCAGCTGTTCGTGGGTTCGAGCGTATTGAACGTTACGGTATTTCCGCTCACTCCGAATGTGAGCGACGGAATGCTCGTTGTTGCCGCGGATGGCAGGCTCCATCCGGACTCAGTTTTATCACCGGTTCGCGCTTTTACTTTTACTGCATAGGTCGTGCTCGGATTTAAACGGGAAATAAATACTCCGGCAGTTCCGCCCCAGCCGGTTTCATAGCCGAGGAAATCTTCAATTCCAAGCGCTGAGCCGATAGTGAGGTCATCCTGGATATAGCGTGTTGTTACCCAGTCATCATCGGAAATGGCAACAGCATATGTCGCATCGGTAGGGTTATCTCCGGTATCAATGATAATTTTAAGACGATCGTATGTGCTTCCGGGATTGGTAAATGACGGGGCATCGGGAACATTTGCAAGCATGGTGAATACGAGACCTTGTCCGAGAATATGCGTTCCGGCTGACGCGGATGCCCCCGATTGTTCACCTGCAATTGCAGTCATGGTGTATGCGTTTCCGGCTGATACGGAGTCATCCGTACCTCCTGCTCCGAAACCATATTGGATAAGTTCATATTTGTCACTGACCGGACCGGCAAGAACGTGTGAAAAAGGCAGAATAAATATGGATAATATTACGGCGAGTTGTGAAAAAAAAGAAATACCCATGCAATATGTAGTATACACATAGTAGAATAGTTTTTTCTATTAAGGAAAAATATTTTTGCGGAAGCAATATAACTTTAATACTTAGCTTCAATTTTACAAATTGGTACAAGCCTATATTACTTAAGTTATAAAGGAATATAGAACATCGACAGACCGAACATGGCATGGAAATATTCAAATGTAGCAATTTGTCCTATACCGCGCCGGTCAGCAAGAACTGCCATGAGTGCTTTCTGAAAGGGAATTTCGTTTGATTTATCATTTGCATACAGTTTCATGGCAGCTTTTGTATCGCTTTCATCCGGATAGATGATCGTAATATTGCTTGCCATGACGGTCCGTAAAAAATCTTTGGCGATAGACGGACTGATGGTTGACGCGATGATGTGGTAGGTATCATTCATGGAAAGGAGGTCTGTCGATAGGTGATATCCTTCAAGCGCAAAATAACGGAAAAACGCAGATGCCTGATCGTGTTTAGAGTGATTTCTGTCTATAAATGCCAATAACACATCCGGTGCGAGAAATACTTTTTTACTTATAAGCGGCATATTTATTCTTCCTGATTATCCAAGTGAAAGCTTGCTCCGCGTCCTTCAAATCGGAAAAACGGATCATCATGGGTAAAAGGAATAAGCGGTATATTTTTCCGTTCTTTTCGTTTCCGCTCTTTTGCATTTTTCGGAATAAAATCTTTCGTTATCGTATTTAAATCCGTTTCCCGGATACGTACGGCACCTCCGACTTTTACCGCTGTAAGCTTTTGTTCGCGAATATATCTTCGAATTGTGAGCGGATGAACCTTCAGGATGAAAGCAGCTTGATTGACGTTAAAGAAAGTATCCATATGTAAATATATATAATAATATACAATAATATGCAAGTTTTGTCAATAGTTGACTGTAATTATAATAAGTATTTATTCTAATAGAGTAGGACTATTTACATGGAGTACAGGAGAGATCGGTTATGGAGAAACGCGCGTGCCCTTCTCCAGAACACCCTGTTAGCTCTCGTTTTTTCATGCGCATTCTTCTTTATTCCTCTTCAGGCGTACGCCGATCCCGGAATATTTAAACAAATTAATTTTCAGGGGAAAGTGGTAAATACTGATGGGACAAACGTAACGAACGGACCGTATTCTTTCGTTTTTTCGATATATGACGTGAGTGAAAACGGAGATCCGATTTGGACGGAAACACAATCCCTCACCGTGCACGACGGAATCTTCCGTGCATCACTTGGTGCTGTTACGCCGCTACCGGGAAATATAGAATTTAACACTGACAATATTTACCTGGGAGTAAATTTTAATTCTGATGGTGAAATGAGTCCAAGAATTCGTTTTACTGCCGTGCCGTATGCGTTTAACGCAGAAAAGGTAGGAGGGTTAACAGTTACAGACACAACAGGAACACTCACCATTCCGGATAATACGACAGTTCTGTTTGCGGATTCGTTTACTACAGACGGTGCATTTCCTTTAACTTTGACAGTAAGCGCTGAAACGAACGCTACACTTCCGGAAGGGACGATTACATTAGTTGATACTGCAACGACACAAACGCTCACAAATAAAACAATAGGATCAACCGGGCTTGTGATATCCGGTGCACCGACGGATATAACCACAGCTAATGGCGAAGGACTTGTCATAGAAGGTAAGGCAGCATCGATTTTTCAAACAACAACCGGGAATATAACCCTCCAACCTGCGGGTGTTGGATCAAGTGCGGTTGTCCAGATAGGTTCGGGAGGTATCGGTTCGACGTCACCGGATCTATTTGCGCTTGATGTCAAATCGGATACCGGAGATCCTGATGGATTTAACGGTGCAATGTATTATAACGAGGCAGATGGTAAATTTCGGTGTTATCAGGATGGTGCATGGCAGGATTGTGGTGTAGGAGCGGGAGGTGTCGGTGGTATAGGTCCAACAGGAGCTACGGGTGCAACCGGTTCTACCGGAGCGACTGGTGAACAAGGTGCTTCCGGTCCGACCGGTTCTACGGGCAGTACAGGAGCAACAGGTGAAAGTGGACCAACAGGATCTACAGGAGCAACCGGAGAGATCGGAGAAACTGGTCCGACAGGTGCAACCGGTGAAACGGGTACAATAGGTGTTCATGGTGAATCAGGTCCGACTGGTGCGACAGGATCGACTGGATCTGAAGGTGTTACCGGTCCGACCGGTGCGACAGGGGTTATAGGAGAATCAGGTCCGACAGGGTCAACAGGCGCAACGGGTATAATAGGTGTTCAGGGTGAACAAGGTCCTACAGGTTCCACAGGAGCAACCGGAGAAATCGGACCAACAGGATCAACAGGAAGTACAGGTGCAACCGGAGAAACAGGACCATCAGGCGCAACAGGAGAAATTGGTCCGACTGGTTCCACTGGTTCAACCGGAGCAACAGGAATTCAAGGACCGACAGGATCAACGGGTGCCACAGGCGAAACAGGTCCAACCGGTACAACAGGAGAAATCGGACCTACTGGTTCCACTGGTTCAACCGGAGCAACAGGAATTCAGGGACCAACCGGATCAACCGGAGCAACTGGTGAGACAGGACCAACAGGAGCCTCTGGATCTACAGGTGAGGTTGGAGAATCTGGCCCTACAGGTTCATCTGGTGCAACAGGAGAAATCGGACCTACAGGATCAACCGGTGCAACCGGTTCAATCGGAGAATCCGGTCCTACCGGATCAACAGGAAGCACGGGAGCAACCGGTGAGACAGGACCTTCAGGAGCAACCGGAGAAACAGGTCCAACGGGCGCAACAGGAGAAATTGGTCCCACAGGATCTACAGGAAGTACGGGTGCAACAGGTCTTCAGGGTCCAACCGGCTCTACTGGTTCCACCGGAGAAACAGGACCATCAGGAGCAACAGGAGAAATTGGTCCCACAGGATCTACAGGAAGTACAGGTGCAACAGGAATTCAGGGTCCAACCGGATCAACGGGAGGAACCGGACAAACAGGTCCGACAGGCGCAACAGGAGAAATTGGTCCTACAGGATCAACTGGTTCAACCGGATCCACAGGTCTTCAGGGTCCGACTGGTTCAACAGGAGCGACAGGAGAAACAGGTCCAACGGGCGCAACAGGAGAAATTGGTCCCACAGGATCTACAGGAAGTACGGGTGCAACAGGTCTTCAGGGTCCAACCGGCTCTACTGGTTCCACCGGAGAAACAGGACCATCAGGAGCAACAGGAGAAATTGGTCCGACTGGTTCCACTGGTGCAACCGGAATTCAAGGTCCAACCGGATCAACAGGAGCCACAGGTGAAACAGGACCGACAGGTGCTACAGGAGAAATTGGTCCCACAGGATCTACTGGTGCAACCGGTGCCACAGGAATTCAGGGTCCAACCGGATCAACAGGAGCGACAGGAGAAACAGGACCGACAGGTGCCACAGGTGAGTTAGGTCCCACAGGATCTACTGGTGCAACCGGAATTCAAGGTCCAACAGGTTCAACGGGAGCCACAGGTGAAACAGGACCGACAGGTGCCACAGGTGAGTTAGGTCCCACAGGATCTACTGGTGCAACCGGAATTCAAGGTCCAACAGGTTCAACGGGAGCCACAGGTGAAACAGGACCATCCGGAGCAACAGGTGAAATTGGTCCGACTGGTTCTACGGGAGCAACCGGATCAACAGGAATTGCAGGTCCGACGGGAGCAACCGGTGCAACAGGAACAACCGGTCAACAAGGACCAACAGGAGCATCCGGTGCAACCGGAGAAACCGGACCTACAGGATCAACTGGTTCAACCGGATCAACAGGTCTTCAGGGTCCGACTGGTTCCACAGGAGCGACAGGAGAAACCGGACCATCCGGTGCTACAGGAGAAATCGGTCCGACAGGATCAACTGGTTCAACCGGATCAACAGGAATTGCAGGTCCGACGGGAGCAACCGGTGCAACAGGAACAACCGGTCAACAAGGACCAACAGGAGCATCCGGTGCAACCGGAGAAACCGGACCAACAGGAGCTACCGGAGAAATTGGTCCGACTGGTTCTACTGGTTCAACCGGTGCCACAGGAATTCAGGGTCCAACCGGATCAACAGGTGCCACAGGTGAGTTAGGTCCGACTGGTTCTACCGGTTCAACCGGATCTACTGGTCTTCAGGGTCCAACAGGTTCAACAGGTTCCACTGGTGAAACAGGACCATCCGGAGCAACAGGTGAGTTAGGTCCAACCGGTTCTACTGGTGCAACCGGATCAACAGGTCTTCAGGGTCCAACCGGATCAACAGGAGCCACAGGTGAAACAGGTCCGACAGGAGCAACGGGAGAAATCGGTCCGACAGGATCAACTGGTTCAACCGGATCAACAGGAATTGCAGGTCCGACGGGAGCAACCGGTGCAACAGGAACAACCGGTCAACAAGGACCAACAGGAGCATCCGGTGCAACCGGAGAAACCGGACCAACAGGAGCTACCGGAGAAATTGGTCCGACTGGTTCTACTGGTTCAACCGGTGCCACAGGAATTCAGGGTCCAACCGGATCAACAGGTGCCACAGGTGAGTTAGGTCCGACTGGTTCTACCGGTTCAACCGGATCTACTGGTCTTCAGGGTCCAACCGGAGCAACAGGTGAAACAGGACCATCAGGAGCAACAGGAGAAATTGGTCCAACCGGTTCTACTGGTTCAACCGGATCAACAGGAATTGTAGGTCCGACGGGAGCAACCGGTGCAACCGGATCCACAGGTCTTCAGGGTCCGACTGGTTCCACAGGAGCGACAGGAGAAACAGGACCATCCGGAGCTACCGGAGAAATTGGTCCGACTGGTTCTACTGGTTCAACCGGATCAACAGGAATTGCAGGTCCGACGGGAGCAACCGGTGCAACAGGAACAACCGGTCAACAAGGACCAACAGGAGCATCCGGTGCAACCGGAGAAACCGGACCAACAGGAGCTACCGGAGAAATTGGTCCTACAGGATCTACAGGAAGTACGGGTGCAACAGGTCTTCAGGGTCCAACCGGATCAACAGGAGCCACAGGAGAAACCGGACCATCCGGTGCTACAGGAGAAATCGGTCCGACAGGATCAACTGGTTCAACCGGATCAACAGGAATTGCAGGTCCGACGGGAGCAACCGGTGCAACAGGAACAACCGGTCAACAAGGACCAACAGGAGCATCCGGTGCAACCGGAGAAACCGGACCAACAGGAGCTACCGGAGAAATCGGTCCTACAGGATCTACTGGTGCAACCGGATCCACAGGTCTTCAGGGACCAACCGGCTCTACAGGTTCCACAGGCTTATCCGGACCGACAGGAGCAACGGGAGAAATCGGTCCTACAGGATCTACAGGAAGTACGGGTGCAACAGGTCTTCAGGGTCCAACCGGATCAACAGGAGCCACAGGTGAAACAGGTCCGACAGGAGCAACGGGAGAAATCGGTCCGACAGGATCAACTGGTTCAACCGGATCAACAGGAATTGCAGGTCCGACGGGAGCAACCGGTGCAACAGGAACAACCGGTCAACAAGGACCAACAGGAGCATCCGGTGCAACCGGAGAAACCGGACCAACAGGAGCTACCGGAGAAATTGGTCCGACTGGTTCTACTGGTTCAACCGGTGCCACAGGAATTCAGGGTCCAACCGGATCAACAGGTGCCACAGGTGAAACAGGTCCGACAGGAGCAACGGGAGAAATCGGTCCTACAGGATCTACAGGAAGTACGGGTGCAACAGGTCTTCAGGGTCCAACCGGAGCAACAGGTGAAACAGGACCATCAGGAGCAACAGGAGAAATTGGTCCAACCGGTTCTACTGGTTCAACCGGATCAACAGGAATTGCAGGTCCGACGGGAGCAACCGGTGCAACCGGATCCACAGGTCTTCAGGGTCCGACTGGTTCCACAGGAGCGACAGGAGAAACAGGACCATCCGGAGCTACCGGAGAAATTGGTCCGACTGGTTCTACTGGTTCAACCGGTGCCACAGGAATTCAGGGTCCAACCGGATCAACAGGAGCCACAGGTGAAACAGGTCCGACAGGAGCAACGGGAGAAATCGGTCCTACAGGATCTACAGGAAGTACGGGTGCAACAGGTCTTCAGGGTCCAACCGGATCAACAGGAGCCACAGGTGAAACAGGTCCGACAGGAGCAACGGGAGAAATCGGTCCGACAGGATCAACTGGTTCAACCGGATCAACAGGAATTGCAGGTCCGACGGGAGCAACCGGTGCAACAGGAACAACCGGTCAACAAGGACCAACAGGAGCATCCGGTGCAACCGGAGAAACCGGACCAACAGGAGCTACCGGAGAAATTGGTCCGACTGGTTCTACTGGTTCAACCGGTGCCACAGGAATTCAGGGTCCAACCGGATCAACAGGTGCCACAGGTGAAACAGGTCCGACAGGAGCAACGGGAGAAATCGGTCCTACAGGATCTACAGGAAGTACGGGTGCAACAGGTCTTCAGGGTCCAACAGGGTCAACCGGAGCAACAGGTGAAACAGGACCATCAGGAGCAACAGGAGAAATTGGTCCAACCGGTTCTACTGGTTCAACCGGATCAACAGGAATTGCAGGTCCGACGGGAGCAACCGGTGCAACCGGATCCACAGGTCTTCAGGGTCCGACTGGTTCCACAGGAGCGACAGGAGAAACAGGACCATCCGGAGCTACCGGAGAAATTGGTCCGACTGGTTCTACTGGTTCAACCGGTGCCACAGGAATTCAGGGTCCAACCGGATCAACAGGTGCCACAGGTGAGTTAGGTCCGACTGGTTCTACCGGTTCAACCGGATCTACTGGTCTTCAGGGTCCAACCGGATCAACAGGAGCGACAGGTGAAACAGGACCATCAGGAGCAACAGGTGAGTTAGGTCCAACCGGTTCTACTGGTGCAACCGGATCAACAGGTCTTCAGGGTCCAACCGGATCAACAGGAGCCACAGGTGAAACAGGTCCGACGGGAGCAACCGGTGCAACAGGAACAACCGGTCAACAAGGACCAACAGGAGCATCCGGTGCAACCGGAGAAACCGGACCAACAGGAGCTACCGGAGAAATTGGTCCGACTGGTTCTACTGGTTCAACCGGTGCCACAGGAATTCAGGGTCCAACCGGATCAACAGGTGCCACAGGTGAAACAGGTCCGACAGGAGCAACGGGAGAAATCGGTCCTACAGGATCTACTGGTGCAACCGGATCCACAGGTCTTCAGGGACCAACCGGCTCTACAGGTTCCACAGGCTTATCCGGACCGACAGGAGCAACGGGAGAAATCGGTCCTACAGGATCTACAGGAAGTACGGGTGCAACAGGTCTTCAGGGTCCAACCGGATCAACAGGAGCCACAGGTGAAACAGGTCCGACAGGAGCAACGGGAGAAATCGGTCCGACAGGATCAACTGGTTCAACCGGATCAACAGGAATTGCAGGTCCGACGGGAGCAACCGGTGCAACAGGAACAACCGGTCAACAAGGACCAACAGGAGCATCCGGTGCAACCGGAGAAACCGGACCAACAGGAGCTACCGGAGAAATCGGTCCTACAGGATCAACTGGTTCAACCGGATCCACAGGTCTTCAGGGACCAACCGGCTCTACAGGTTCCACAGGCTTATCCGGACCGACAGGAGCAACGGGAGAAATCGGTCCTACAGGATCTACAGGAAGTACGGGTGCAACAGGTCTTCAGGGTCCAACCGGATCAACAGGAGCCACAGGTGAAACAGGTCCGACAGGAGCAACGGGAGAAATCGGTCCGACAGGATCAACTGGTTCAACCGGATCAACAGGAATTGCAGGTCCGACGGGAGCAACCGGTGCAACAGGAACAACCGGTCAACAAGGACCAACAGGAGCATCCGGTGCAACCGGAGAAACCGGACCAACAGGAGCTACCGGAGAAATCGGTCCTACAGGATCAACTGGTTCAACCGGATCCACAGGACTTCAGGGTCCAACCGGATCAACGGGAGGAACCGGACAAACAGGTCCGACAGGTGCTACCGGAGAAATCGGTCCTACAGGATCTACAGGAAGTACGGGTGCAACAGGTCTTCAGGGTCCGACTGGTGCTTCAGGAGCAACAGGAGAAACAGGTCCGACAGGTGCCACAGGTGAAATCGGTCCAACCGGATCTACAGGAAGTACAGGTGCAACGGGAATTCAGGGTCCGACCGGATCTACAGGTTCTACCGGCGCAACAGGTCTTCAGGGTCCAACCGGAGCATCCGGTGCAACAGGAAATACCGGACCGACCGGGTCAACGGGTGCAACCGGGTTATCCGGCCCAACCGGTGCAACCGGGTCAACCGGTGCAACGGGAATTCAGGGTCCGACCGGATCTACAGGTTCTACCGGCGCAACAGGTCTTCAGGGTCCAACCGGAGCATCCGGTGCAACAGGAAATACCGGACCGACCGGGTCAACGGGTGCAACCGGGTTATCCGGCCCAACCGGTGCAACCGGGTCAACCGGTGCAACGGGAATTCAGGGTCCGACCGGATCTACAGGTTCTACCGGCGCAACAGGTCTTCAGGGTCCAACCGGAGCATCCGGTGCAACAGGAAATACCGGACCGACCGGGTCAACGGGTGCAACCGGGTTATCCGGCCCAACCGGTGCAACCGGGTCAACCGGTGCAACGGGAATTCAGGGTCCGACCGGATCTACAGGTTCTACCGGTGCAACCGGACTTCAGGGTCCAACAGGGTCAACGGGAGGAACGGGAGAAACCGGACCAACAGGTGCCACAGGTGAGATTGGTCCAACCGGATCTACAGGAAGTACAGGAGCAACCGGACTTCAGGGACCAACAGGTTCTACGGGTTCTACCGGACAAACAGGTCCTTCCGGAGCAACCGGAGAAATCGGACCAACGGGTTCCACTGGCGCAACCGGTGCAACCGGTCTTCAGGGTCCAACCGGAGCATCCGGTGCAACAGGAAATACCGGACCGACCGGGTCAACGGGTGCAACCGGGTTATCCGGCCCAACCGGTGCAACCGGGTCAACCGGTGCAACGGGAATTCAGGGTCCGACCGGATCTACAGGTTCTACCGGTGCAACCGGTCTTCAGGGTCCAACCGGAGCATCCGGTGCAACAGGAAATACCGGACCGACCGGGTCAACGGGTGCAACCGGGTTATCCGGCCCAACCGGTGCAACCGGGTCAACCGGTGCAACGGGAATTCAGGGTCCGACCGGATCTACAGGTTCTACCGGTGCAACGGGAATTCAGGGTCCAACCGGAGCATCCGGTGCAACAGGAAATACCGGACCGACCGGGTCAACGGGTGCAACCGGGTTATCCGGCCCAACCGGTGCAACCGGGTCAACCGGTTCAACGGGCATCGCTGGTCCGACAGGTACTACCGGTGCAACGGGCTCAACAGGAGCAACGGGTCAAGAAGGTCCGACCGGCGCAACCGGTTCCACCGGTGCAACCGGAGCGCAAGGCGCTATGGGTTCTGTTGGTCCTGACGGTCAACCTCTTATCCAACAGTCAAATATGCTCCTTCAGCCATATCCTGTAGCAGGTCTGTCATTTGCGCTTGGAAGTACCAATCCGGACGATCCTACAACGTCGACATCTAGCGCAGCAATTGTACTTTTCGGTGCAGATGATCCCAATGGTCTTGGTTCAAAGGGAGATATTTACACGAATTCCCTGAAAGTCGGGTATAACGGAACCGGGTCAACGATTACCACAGCTGATACAGATGAAAACCTTTATATAGATCCAAACGGTACAGGGAAAATTTACGTTGGAACAGGCACATCAGTGGCTAGCCCGAATATGTTTATCCTGGATTCTACGACTGAGGTTGCTGATCCTGCCGGAGGAGTCAATGGTGCTATGTATTATAACGCGGCAACGAATTCCTTCAGGTGTTATACAAACGGCGCCTGGTCGACATGCTTTGGCACACAAACCGGAAATTATGTGGCAGGTATCTATATGTTCTCCGAAGACGCGAACGTTGCTGCAAACGTGACAACGTATCTTGCCGCTGCCGGGGGTACCATCAGCACAACAGAGAATAATTTACGATATGTCGTGCCTCACACGGGAGTTATAAAAAATCTGTATTGGAACGCAAATTCCAGTACTTTAAGCGGAAACGGAAACTCACTGACTGTCATGGTAAATGGTGTTGCCAGCGCACTTTCGGCTACGTGGAATGGTGCTGCGACATCAGGGAATAATACAACGAGTCAGGTAGTGGTAAACGCAGGGGACACGGTAAGTATGAGAATAATCACTATAACAGGTGGAACAAATATTCAGCGTCCCAGAGCATCATTTGAATTAGAGGTAAATGGATCAGTTGGTTTGATTGGTGATACCGGTCAGATTGGACCATCCGGAGCAACCGGTACAACCGGTGCTACAGGAGAAATCGGTCCAACCGGATCCACAGGGTCAACCGGTGCAACGGGAGAAATCGGACCGACCGGTTCAACCGGAGTTACTGGTGCTACAGGACAATTCGGTCCGACAGGATCTACCGGTTCAACAGGTGCGACAGGTATTCAGGGTCCGACAGGATCCACGGGCGCAACCGGATCAACAGGAATTGCAGGTCCCTTAGGGGCAACCGGCGCAACCGGTGCAACAGGAGAGTCCGGTCCGACAGGATCTACCGGTGCAACCGGTGCAACGGGAACAGTCGGTCCGACAGGGTCCACAGGCGCAACCGGAGCAACAGGGATACAAGGTCCAACCGGTGCAACAGGATTAGGAATATCCGGTCCGACCGGAGCCACCGGATCAACGGGAATTGCCGGACCAACCGGTGCAACCGGTATCGGAGATCTCGGTCCGACAGGATCAACAGGTACGACAGGAGCAACCGGACAGTCAGGCCCCATTGGCGCAACCGGTGCCACTGGAATTGTGGGTCCGACAGGTACAACAGGAACAACCGGAGCAACCGGTCAGGCAGGTCCAACCGGCGCAACGGGAACAACCGGCGCAACCGGTCAGGCAGGTCCAACCGGCGCAACCGGTTCCACGGGAGCAACAGGATTTTCCGGTCCTACTGGTTCTACGGGTGCTACCGGAACAACCGGTGCAACCGGCCAGGCAGGACCAACCGGCGCAACAGGTGTTACCGGTGCAACCGGCCAGGCAGGACCAACCGGCGCAACAGGTGTTACCGGCGCAGCCGGCCAGGCAGGCCCAACAGGACGGACAGGTGCAACAGGAGCCACAGGTCAATTCGGTCCGACCGGTTCTACGGGTGCAACCGGTGCAACCGGCGCAACGGGCCAGACAGGACCCACCGGCGCAACGGGGCAGGTTGGTCCGATGGGATCTTTAGGTCCTGCAGGCAGTGCGCTTCTGACAGAAACGAACAAACTCATCCATCCGTATCCGGCTGTTGGTTTATCCATTGCAGTTGGCGGATCCAATCCGTACGATTCAACAACCTCTACGGCAAGTGCGGCAATCGTACTTTTCGGAGCAAACGATCCGAGCGGTCTGGGTTCCAGAGGAGATATCTACGCGAATTCTCTGAAACTTGGCTATAACGGATCCGGTGCAACCATCACGACGTCAGATGCAGACGAAAATCTGAAACTCGATCCGAACAATGCCGGAAAAGTGTTTGTGGGAAGCGGATCATCTTCTACAACTGCAAATCTTTTCGTATTGGATGCGGATACCGATGCAGCCGATCCGACCGGTACAAATGGTGCCATGTACTACAATGCTTCATCCAATAAGTTCCGTTGTTTTGAAAACGAGGCATGGACAGATTGTATAACCGCAGCCCGGACAGTCGGTGTCGGATCTACTGCAAGCACTGCTCTCAGCGGTACCAACTCATCGCTTCTTTCACAGTCATTTACGGTATCAAATACAAGTAACGTGGTGCTGGTGAATGCTTCAATTATGACACGTGCAGCGGCAATAAATACAACGTATAGCGTCACGTATCAAATCCGGCGGGGATCTGACTGTTCTGCAGCAAACAGTTCACAAATCGGAACGAATATGAACGTAGATCTGAGGGTTGCCAACGTCAATAACGAGTATGACGCAGCACTTACGGTTGTTGATACGGGTCCTGCATCGGGATCACAAACATACCACCTTTGCGGTTTGACGAGTGCCGGTGCACCCACGGCACAAACCCGCCAGATGTCCGTGACCGAGCTAAAGTCAGGTGCTGACGTGGGAGAGGTATATTACACGAATGACAATTCAGTTCCGCAACAAGGAGAGGTAGTCAGCATTGACGGTTCATTTGATGCAGGTGTGACGAAGACAACCCGCTCTTATGACGCAGGGATGTTGGGTATTGTCTCAACGAAACCCGGTTTGGTATTGTCCTCCGGGAGTGGTCATGAAGGTATGCCTGTTATTGTCGCGCTGAATGGCCGCGTACCCGTGAAGGTCACTTCCCGGAACGGCCAGATTAATCCGGGTGATTATCTTACTTCCTCCGATATTCCCGGAGTTGCGATGAAAGCAACGAAAGCCGGACGGGTGATCGGGCAGGCGATAGGACAGTATGATAAAGCCGGCATCGGTACTGTCATGACGTTTATAAATAACACGTATTACCAGGGATCTCTCGGATCACTTCTTCCGGTTGGATTGTCAGACGATTCTCTCGCATCAGAATTGGGATCCATTTCTGATAAAACGAATGCTTCTATATCACTGCTTCGCGCAATGAGGACGGCAAACAATCCGGATTCTGTTCCGACAACATCTGAAATTCTGACTGACCGTATCGGTGCTGGTATAGAGATCATTACTCCACGACTGATTGCAAATTCAATTTTGATAGATTCTATTGCTCCGATTGATAAAACAATATCCGTGAATTTCGGTAATGACGGTTCGATGCGGTTTTATGGTGAATCAAAAGATCCGGTCATTACGTTTGATGCATTCGGGAACGCGGTGTTTGCAGGGATGATTACCGCCGGAAGCATAAAAGCCGATCAGATCATAGGTCTGGATATATTTGCAGACAAACTCTATTCATTAAATGATATATATACGACCATATCCACACAAAGCGCTCAAACTGCCATATCCCAACCGATGAATCAAATCTCAGCTACAGCTTCGGGACAATTAGTAAATGATACCGTTATTGAAAAAGTCGCAACATTCATCAGGTCCATTCTCGTCAAGGGAGAAGCAATATTTGAAGGAGCACTGACGGTTTTCGGAAACGCAACATTCAGGGGAAAAGTAACTGTCGGAGGGGACACTGCCGGTGTTGCGGTTATACCGCGATCAGCAATTCGCGTTGACGTACCGTTTGAAAAATCGTACGATTCTTCACCTGTTGTTACCATATCTCTTGCTTTTGCAGAGGCAACCGACAGCGCATTTCTGGCAGAAGGTGTGAAAGCAGCTGTTGCTAAAGTTACACGTTACGGATTTACGATCGTTCTCGATGAACCGTCGCCACGGGATCTTGAGTATAACTGGTTTGCATTCGCAGTAGAGAAAGGACGCCGGATCGTCGGAGCATCTGTTGACGGAACACCGTCAGGTATTACACCCATACCGACATCACCGTTCGTTACAAAAGAAACACCCGCACTATTACCGACGAGTGTTCCGGTATTTACCGTAACACCGGCGCCGACTCCTATCATTGAGATGATTCCTGCAATAGCCGGAGCTAGCGCTTCTATTTCGGTAACACCGACACCTATACCGCAAAAGACAGAAGATGTGGTTATCGTTATCCCTAACGAATTCGGGTTTGTCCGTATGCGCGCGCGCGCGGACGGAGAGTCTGAAGAGGTTGGGTCTATACCGATTGGAGAGCGGGCGATTATTCTTGATGAATCATATGGATGGTATAAGGTATTGTATCGGGAATTGACAGGGTGGGTGAGCGGACTATACGTGCAAAAAGAAGTACCGCGATAGTGTTTGACCCACTTGCCACAAGCGTGTGTCTTCTCTACAATAATTTTTATGGCAGCAAAAACAGTGAACAGAAAACCGGTACGTAAACTGAAACGCTTATTTCTTTTTTTACTTCTTGTTATAACCAGTGCTGTCGCTGTTGTATTTATTATATTACTTATAAGGAGACAGGAAGATCTTGCGCTGACACCGGCTGAGAAAGTGAAAAAAGAGACAGCTGCAACAATTGCCGCAATCGGAAAGCTTATGGTGCTTCCGGGCGGTGAAGAGCCGACAATTGCAAGTGTTGCTGATATAACGAAACTGGCAAGTCAACCTTTTTTTACTAATGCAAAAAACGGAGATAAAGTGCTTATATATAACAAAGCGCGGAAAGCAATTCTTTACAGGCCGGAAACAAATATGATTATAGAAGTTGCTCCCGTGACGATTGCAACAGGTTCCGGATCAACAACGGCAGGTACACCGGTGCAATCGCCACCGGGAACGAACCTGTCGTATTCTATAGTCCTCTGGAACGGTACTGATGTCACAGGGCTCACAAAAAAATATGAACCGGTCCTTACCTCCAAAATTTCCAAAACCACAGTATTGGAGCGTTCAAACGCCAAAAGCATGGAATACGATAAAAGCATGGTTATTGATTTGACAGGCACACACAAGAGCGACGCGACAAATATAGCAAGCACACTCGGATTTATCACTTCTGAACTTCCTAAAGGGGAGACGAAACCATCAAAAGGTGATTTTCTTATCATTCTCGGCCTTGACGCAGTTCCTGCATCACCATCACCTACACCGACGAAGTGATACATACCTTCCCGAATGCCTTCTTTACTCTCATATGCGTGCTCGGGTACAATACGGTCATATGCTGAACTTTCATGACCACAAACTTTGGCAGGATGCTTTTGTTGTCCTCATGGACATTCATGACGTTATAGACGGTCTCGATACGGACAAGCATGAAGAAATTATTGAAGCACTCCTTGAATCCGCGCAAAACGTTGCTTCGAAAATAGCGGATGGATTATCCCGCTCAGATCACCGGATCGGCAGGGACCTTATTTATGATTCTGTCGGACTTGTAGCTATCACACGAACCGAACTTGCCGTCGCATGGGGAAGGGGAATTGTTGATGATCAGACATTTAAAACAATTGATGACAAGTACGCTCAGTTAACAAACGCATTGCAGTCGTATAAATAAGTGAATACAACTGTGAACGTATATATAGGTTCAGACCATCGCGGTTTTCATCTCAAAGAATCTCTCAAAGCATGGCTTTCTCATAGCGGGTATTCAGTTGTCGATTGTGGTAATGCACAATTTGAACCTACGGATGATTTCCCGGATTATTGTTTCGCGGTTGCTGACAAAGTAATCTCCGATGATACCTCCATGGGAATTGCTATTTGCGGTTCTGGTGGCGGTGTGACGATTGCAGCCAACAAAGTGACCGGTATACGCTGCGGACAAGCTCTCAATATAGCCGATGTTATACACAACAGAAGACATAACAATATGAATGTTCTGGCAATCGGATCGGATTTTGTATCAGACGCAGAGGCAAAATCTATGGTTGATGCGTTTTTAAAAACGCCATTTGGCAATGAGGAACGGTTTCTCCGGCGTCTCGGGAAAATTGCCGCACGTGAATGCACAGCGGACAGATAGCAGAATAATTCATTCAAATACTATGTAAATTGCCTCTTGCCAACTATACCGTTCATTCGTTATCGTCATACTATGATCGATGTTATTCCCGGTATTTACGAAGCAGACCTGAAAGAAATATCACGAAAAGTATCCATCGTTTCACCATTTGTTTCGTGGGTTCAGATTGATGTCTCGGACGGAACGTTTGTTGCGAAAAAATCATGTATGGAACTGTCAAAAATAGCCCCCATCATCACTGATTCACAGAAAGACGGGGAAGTATCATTTGAAGCGCATATCATGGCGACCCGTCCGGAAAAGTTTGTGAAGGATTTAGGCGCAGGAGGATTCAAACGGATTATCGCACATATAGAATCGGATGACCCGCGTATATTTTTAGATGAAGCGCAATACGAAAGTGTTGAAGTAGGTCTTGCTATAGATGCACCGACAGAGTTGTCACATCTTGATCCGTTCCTCGAGGAAATCGATATGGTTTTAGTTATGACAGCAGAGGCCGGAGCCAGCGGTCAGGAACTTATGGCAGAAACTGTAGAAAAAATACGGCTTATTCATGAAAATTATCCCGATCTTCCTATCGAAGTTGATTGCGGAATCAATGACAAAACCGCCAAAATCGTAACTGATGCAGGTGCAAGCAGGCTTGTTGTAACATCGTATTTATTTGATCATGAGCGGGACTTAGCACAGTCCATTGCACATCTAAAAGGCTTATAATGGGTATATGCTTGCCGAAGAACTCACTCGCATAGCATCCAAAATCCGCTTACATATCCTTACTATGACGCACGCGGCGGGATCAGGGCATCCGACATCCTGTTTTTCGCTTGTCGATCTGGCAGTTGTTCTCTATTTTCGGTATCTGCGGTTTGACCTTGATAATGCCCAAAATCCGAATAACGACAGGGTAATTTTTTCCAAAGGACACGCTTCGGCCCTTCTCTACGCCCTATACGCAATTACCGGGAAACTTTCCCAAAAGGATCTAACAGGATACCGGATGTTTGAAAGTCCTCTTGAGGGGCATCCGACATACCGTTTTCCGTACGCAGAAGCAGCAACAGGATCATTAGGTCAGGGACTTTCAATTGCGTGCGGAGAAGCATGGGGCATCCGGAAACATTCTGAGTCCGGGAAAGGTACGGATGCTACCGGTACATTACTTCCCCGGGTATATTGTTTACTGGGGGACGGAGAACTCGCGGAAGGGTCGGTTTGGGAGGCGGCAGGATGGGCAAGTCATAATAAACTCGGAAATCTGACAGCAATCGTTGACGTCAACCGGTATGGTCAGGCTTCCGAAACAATGCTCGGACACGATATGGACGCATACCGTAAGCGGTTTGAATCGTACGGCTGGGTGTCAATTGTCATCGACGGGCACAAATACGATGAAATAATTGCGGCTTTCGATAAAGTGACAACGTATGCTTCAGGCCCATCGGTCATTTTAGCAAAAACTTTAAAAGGAAAAGGTGTGCCGGAATGGGAAGATAAAGATAACTGGCACAATAGGATGTTACCGAAAGATACATTGGAAGAGGCTATACAGAAATTTGAGAAGGAATCAGAAAATCTGCCCCTGGTCTCTATTGGGAAACCTCCTGTATCCGGCAAGAATACCGGTAATGTTAAAGTACATAAATCAGCACCGCTTCCGTTACCGATGCCGGCTCTGTATGATACCAAAACGCTCATACCGACCAAACGTGCGTTTGGAAACGCGCTTGTCCGCATCGGAAAAATGACGCCGAATCTCATGGTTCTTGATGCAGATATGGCAAATTCAGTTCACCTGGATCTTTTTCGTGAAGCTTTCCCTCAACAGTTTCTTGAAATGTACATTTCGGAACAGAATATGGCAGGGGTTGCAACAGGGCTTGCCAAACGGGGATTTATACCGGTTGTGTCTACGTTTGCCTCGTTTCTCACCCGGGCACATGACCAGATCCGCATGATGCCTTTAAGTAACGTACACATTGTTGTCGGAGGAACGTATGTGGGTGCATCAGAGGGCAGGGACGGACCGTCACAAATGGGACTTGAAGATCTCGCGATGATGCGCTCTCTGTTCGGATCTACCGTCGTATATCCTGCCGATCCGTATGCAACTGAACTTTTAACGGAAGAGCTTATAAAAGGAAACGGTGTTTGTTATATCCGGACAACGCGGGAACCGACACCGGTAATTTATGGTCCGAACGACAAGTTTACCATCGGCGGTTCACATGTTTTCCCTCCGCACACGGGTGATGCCAAAAATCTCACGACAATCATTACAGCCGGAATCACTCTTCACGAAGCACTTATTGCACAAAAAACTCTTACAAAGGACCACATACCCGTTCGTGTGATTGATTGTTATAGTATCAAACCGATAGATATTCAAACGCTTCAGATGGCAGCAAAAGACTCAACAGCAATAGTCATTGTTGAAGATCACTATCCTGAAGGAGGTTTAGGGGAAGCTGTATTATCCGGTTTGTCCGGTATTGCACATCCGGGAACATATCATATGGCAGTCAGAAAATTACCTATGTCAGGAAGCCCGAATGAGCTTCTTTCGTATGAGGATATATCAGCGGATGCAATTATCCGGACCATACGGGGTATAAAATCATAAACCCGGAATCTTAAAGGCGTCCCTTTACTCTTTTTATAATTCTCTTTATAGTTATTTATATGTACGGAAAAATATTTATTGGCGGCACATTTGATCAATTTCATGCCGGTCACGAAGCAATTCTTCTTCGGACTTTTCAGGAGGGGGAGAGAGTGATCATCGGCCTCACGTCTGACGCATTTATCAAGAAGTATAAAGAAGGACCTCACCGTCCGTTCGAAGACAGAAAAGAAACTATCGAAAACTGGCTTGATACGCGGGAGCTTCTTCCCCGTGCAACAATTATTCCGATTGACGATCCGTATGAACCCGCTGCAAGCGATGCGGATTTACAGGCGCTTATAGTTACGAAAGAAAATAGGGAGAGGGGAAATGAAATAAATGCAAGAAGAATAAAAAATTCTCTTCAGGAACTTATACTTGTTGAAATACCGATGGTGTCGGCAGAGGATGGTATGCCAATTTCTTCAACCCGCATCAGAAATAAGGAAATTGATGAAAAAGGGCATCTCTATATGCCGGAAATACTCCGTTCGTCGCTTCAAAAACCTCTCGGGAGGGTCCTTACAAATGGTAATATGAAACACGTATTTCATGAAAGACAGGGGAAGATAATAATTACTATAGGTGATATCACAACATCCGTATTTCTGGAGAATGGCGTCATGCCGAACCTCGCTGTTGTAGATCTCTTTGTCCGTCGCAGACCATACAAAACACTCGAAGAGTATAAATTTCCGCCTGGAACCATTGTACGGAAAGTCAAAAGCGGTCCCGGATTTATCTCACATCAGGCTATAAGCGAGCTGGAAATGTGGGCTTCCGGTGCTGCACTTGACGCGTCAACGCATACAGTCTTTGTCGTTGATGGGGAAGAAGATCTGATTGCACTCGCTGCAATTACTGTCGTTCCTCTCGGAAGCATCGTGTACTATGGTCAGCCGGGGATTCCGTCTGTCGATGAGCTTTATAAAACCGAGGGGTTAGTGGAAGTCAATATTACGGATGCTGTCAAAACGACTGTTCGGTCTCTTATGAGCCGTTTTATTACGAAGTGATTTTTTTACTTGTATACACGTTTTATTCTCATAATACAGTTACTATATGGCAAAATATGTTCCTGATGTAAAAACACAACGGTGGGTCATTATTTCTGCGATGAGAACCCGAAGACCGACAAATCTGGAGGGCAAACCCGCCCCGACATTTAAATGTCCATTCTGTTATGGAGCGGAAAAGTCAACTCCGCCGGAGGTTTATCGGATCGGGGAGGGGGAAAAGGATGCACCGGGCTGGCAGGTTCGCGTAGTTCCCAATAAGTATCCGATAACTGACATACACGAAGTGATCATTCATAGTCCGGAAGATACCAAGGATATCGAACATCTTCCGTCTGATCAGGTTGTCCGCATCATGACTGCTTACCGTGACAGATTCCGTGCGCACGATGATGAAGGACATGTCATCATATTCTGTAACCATGGTTTTCAGGCAGGAGCGTCTTTGGCTCACCCGCATTCCCAGCTCGTCGTTGTTCCGCGACAAATAAATCTTGATGCGTTATCGCTTGAACCGATTGCAAATATCGTGACGGAAACTCCGGCATTTGTTACGTACTGTCCTGATTTTTCCCAGTGGCCGTACGAGGTTTGGATTGCACCCAAAACGAAGGGGGAGAAATTCGGGGATATCGACGATGCCCGCGTTAAGTTAGCTGCAGAATCGCTTCAGAACGCATTGAAACGTATCGAAGCAGTGCTCACCGATCCGCATGTGCCGTTTAAACAGGCGAATGATCCGTTTGTCTACAATTATCATATCTTTCACGGGACAAATTGGTTTATCAGGATAACACCGCGTGCTGTGCACAGAGCCGGATTTGAGCTCGGATCAGGACTTAACGTGAACGTCGTAGATCCCACAGATGCCGCCAGAAGTCTTTCGGAAGTTACATTGAAATAACTATACTGTGGTTTATCCGTTATAATTGACCTTTTTGCTGTAATCCCAGAAGCCACATCACGGCTTCTTTTTTGTATCGTCTGTCACCGCGGGAATTTATACGGATTGCAGGAAGTTTACCCCTTTTTCCCCATCGTTTAATAGTGAGAGGGGAAACGCGCAGAATTTTTGCTACTTCACGGACAGTGAGTAAATCGGGCCAATCATCACCGAGAGCCATATAATTTTTATGTAACGTGTGTATCTGTTAATATAACATTCGGCGCATACTAACAAGATATACCCGTTTGGTTCCTCTAGGCAGGCGAAGCATTACGAAATAATTTTTCCATCCGGTTAGCGGTTTGGAAGGTATCTTTATAAATCTAACAATATCATCTTAGGTCAAACATTGTCAATAGGGAGGAAGGCAGTTGTGGATAACTTTTGGATGCGGGAATTTATTTTGCGACGTATTTGATTGATAAAATATTTTACCTGCTCATTATTTTGAAAACAAAAATCCCTCAAATACATAAATGTATCGAGGGATCATTGTATCGTTATGAATAATAATTTTATTTCAATTCAATTTTTGCGCCTGCTGTTTCAAGCTTTTTCTTTGCTTCCTCGGCAGTTGCTTTGTTTACACCCGCTACGACCTCTTTTGGAGCCGATTCTACCAGCGCTTTTGCTTCCTGGAGACCAAGTGTCGGGACAAGTTCACGAACCGCTTTAATGACTCCGATTTTATTATCACCGATTGCAGAGAGGATTACATTAAAGACAGTCTGTTCTTCCTTCGGTTCACCCCCGTCCGACGGGGCTGGCACTCCGCCTGCGGCAGCGACAGCCACCGGGGCTGCAGATACACCGAATTTCTCTTCGAGTGCTTTCACGAGGTCTGCAAGCTCAAGTACGGTCATATCTTCAACTGCTTTTAATATATCGTCTTTTGATAGTTTTGCCATATATTTCACCACCTCTCTTGTTATCTGTTTCCGCTCATAGCGGAGATCATCGTTAATTTGCTTTTTTTGCTTTTATACTGCTCAGTGCCCATACTAATTTATTCAAATTCCAGCTGAGCGCATAGTGGAATCCCTGAATGGGAGCGTTCAGTTGCCTCACAAGTTTACCGAGAAGCACATCCCTCGTCGGAAGCTGGGAAAGTCTCGTCACGTCCGCCACAGACAGAAGAGTGCTCCCCATAACTCCTCCTTTAAGCGTTCCCATACCGACTGATTTGAAAAATTTCATGAGAACTTTAACAGGCGCGACTTCGTCTTCATATGCGTATACTGTCGCGGTTGCGTGTTTAAATGTGTCCCAAAGAGCTTCTTTGGACGGTCCGAGAGCCCGCATGAGAAGTTTGTTTTTTGTAACGGTGAACTCACCGTTTGCCTTTTTCATTTCACGGCGCAATTCTTCCAGCTGCTTGTGTTTGATGCCTGTATAATCGGCAAAAATCATTGATTTTGCTTTTGATGCCTTATCGCTGAGTTTCTGTACCGTATCCGTCTTTTTTTGTGTTGCCATATTATATCGTAAACGCAAAAGTAATACGCGTTTGTCCGTTGTCAGGCGTTCTGTCGCGGTATTACTTCCGGTTACGTCTCCATAAAAAAAGCTCTCTGTTTACCAAGACAAGAGAGCATCATCCTGATGATGTGTTTATTATCATGCGGATGCTGATTCCCTCGGTAGGTGGATATTTTCTGTTATTGCCCTTTATCGGGCAACCTACTGTCTTTAGGATAGTGTATTTATACCATAGTTACCCTTTCGGCACAAGGGTGATGTATGAAGTGTTGACAGCTATCTTTTAAGTATTGTACCTTAAATTTATGGAAGGTTTTAATTTTGATATTCATGCAACGCAAAAATATTGCGTGCCTGGGGGTAAATGACGTATGAAAAAGACAAAAATTGCCGGAAAAGCTCAGAAGCGTATTAGGACGATCAAATCTTTAGGTCCTCAATGGATGAGTATTGCCTTATTTGTACTCGTTGCAGTAATTATTGTCGGTGCGTTATTTGCATATTTTCAGGATAACAGTCAGTCCCGCGCCGGATCAGTATGTCAAATTGCCGGTCAATACTGCGCAAAAACCACTGAATGTTGTACGGGATTTATGTGTGACCTGGGTCAGTACAGATGCGTACCTCTTCCCATGGATGGGAATTGACTCAGTTAGAAGTTTAGCTTACGGCAAGTTTAATTCCCGGACCCATTGTAGACGTGAGGGTTGCTCTGGCAATTTTTCCTTTGCCGACTGATGTGAAAATTGCTGAAATATTTTCCTCCAGTTGCTTATCGGTAAAAGATACTTTTCCGACAGCCATATGGATGATCGGATTGTCCGGTTCAGTTTTATAATTAATCTGTCCCTGGGAAAGCTCTTTCACCCGTTTCTCCACGTCCGCGGTAACAGTACCGTTTTTGGGATTAGGCATTAGTCCTTTGGGACCCAAGGTGCGGGCAAATTTAGCAAGTTTCGGCATCATTGACGGATGCGCAACGAGAATATCAAAAGTAATCTTTCCTGCTTCTATTTCTGCAAGGATTGCGTCACTTGCAACCACGACATTTATTTTCTTGCCTGTACCGTGCGGGAGAGATACCTGTCCTCGGATATCCTTTTTCTCGCCAAGCGTTGCGGGATTGAGATTGATGTGTATTTCAACGGTGCCGTCAAACTTTGTGAGGCTGGTTTTTTTGACTAGTGCGACAGCTTCTTTCAGCGAATACATTTTTTTGGCATCGACGAGTTTCACAATTTCCAGATATCTTTTTGACCGGGTTTTTACTTGTGCCTCATCTGCATTTTTTTTCTTTTTCCCTTTACCTTTTGATTTTTTTTCTTCGCTATCCGGGATTTTTTCTTCCTTTTCAACTTTTTCGATGAGCTTTTTAAATTCCGGCTTTATATCAGTGCCTTCAACCACCGCTGTGCGTTCACCGGTTTTACCGTCACCTTTTTTCTTTGCCTGCTTGGTTTGCCGGCGCGCTTCGGCACGTTTTTTCTGCTCTTCTTCAAGAGATTCATCACCCATGACCATTTTTCGTACTTTTCCCATAGTGTTATATCTGTATGAAAATTTTATTCAACCTGAATGCCCATTGACCGTGCAGTTCCTTCTACGACTTTCATCGCAGCCTCTATGTTTGTTGTGTTTAAATCAGGTAATTTATCTTTCGCTATCTGCTCAACCTGTGCTTTTGTTAGTATCCCTGCGGATTCCCGTCCGGGTTTGCCTGATCCTTTTGGGATTCCCAGCATTTTGACGATCATTTTTGCAACAGGAGGAAGTTTTGTTATGAAAGAAAACGTCCTGTCTTGGTATACTGTTATGACTGCAGGAATCGTTTGTCCTT
Source organism: Candidatus Gottesmanbacteria bacterium (assembly GCA_963711735.1). Taxonomy (GTDB): domain Bacteria; phylum Patescibacteriota; class Microgenomatia; order UBA10105; family UBA927; genus CAVQFA01. The sequence goes on from CAVQFA010000005.1 coordinate 218,617, forward strand.
TAAGTTTCGCTGTTTTTTCGTTGTACGCTTTCACGAACTCCATGATCGGCAGACCATGTTGTCCGAGCGCCGGCCCGACGGGTGGTGCAGCAGTTGCTTCACCTGCGTTGAGGTTAAGTTTGATAATTGTTTTGACTTTTTTTGCTGCCATATAAATTTATTTTGATAAACGTAAGAGGTTCGAAGGAAGTGAGAAGCCTGTTTGTGGATTCTGTTCAATCGAGATCTCTTATAATCTCTCCTTCGATTAGATCGAAGTAAAGGCTAGTATATCAGAATTCTCTGTAAACAAAAAGAGGGAAATTTCGGCTTTATCAGACAGAGATTCTAGGATAAAATACCTATATGTCTCATGAACATAGCGGCGAACACAGTTCATCAGAAACTCTCACGGATGCTGTAATTCGTCATGCTCACGAAATCGGAAAAGCCTTTACAAATTTACTTGTTTCTGTTCCGACATTAATATTCGGATGGTTGGAGGGAATGTTGGGGATACCTACAAATCACACAGGTCAATCAGAGCATTCTAACCATTGATATTGTGTTTACAGCTTCGCAACCTGGAGGAAGTCAAGTTCTACCGGTGTTTCACGTCCGAATATTGAAACCAGTACTTTCAGTTTTCCTTTCGCTTCGTCTATAGAATCTATCGTGCCGAGGAAGTCAGAGAACGGTCCGTCAACGATCTTTACTGCTTCACCGACAGAGAATGTAGCCTTGTAGGTCGGTGCTTCCTGTGCCATGAATTTGATGATTGTCGCTACTTCCGTTTCAGAGATGGGGGTTGGTTTGTTGCCGGTACCGACAAACGCCGTGACACCCTGTGTCGTCCGTACCGCAAGCCACGATTCATCGTTAAGAACCATTTTGACAAGGATGTATCCGGGAAATATTTTCTCTTTCTGTTCCTCTTTTTTTCCGTGTTTGACGGTTACAATATTTCTCGTCGGAACGACGATATCAAATATCGCATTTTCAAGTTTCATTGTCTCTATGCGCTGTTTGAGGTTAGTTGCCACTTTGTTTTCATGGCCGGAGTACGTATGTACGACATACCATTTTGCATTTGGCGGGGGAACGGGTTTGGGTGTTGCTGGTGTTTCTTTTTTTACGACTTTTTCTTCTTTTTTTGCATCCGTTGGTGCGTCTTTTGGCGTTTCTTTTTTTTGGGATTTGATGATATCGTCAGCCATAGTGTCTCCTTAGGAATTAAAATAATTTTGTTGTTATTGAGAGAAATATCATATCAAGACCGCCGATAAACGCACCGACAAGAACGGACAAAAGAAGAACAATGACTGTAAGTTTTACTGTTTCTTCGCGTGTCGGCCACGTGACTTTTTTCAGCTCGGCAGCAGCCTCCCGTAAAAATCCGACACCGGAAAATTTGGATATGGCGGATGTATTCATAAAACCAAAATTAGCAAAAACCCCTTCCGGGGTATGTGATAATGCTATCAAATCCATACATTGAAGTAAAGTGGGAAAAGGTATGTTATCGAAATATCTATAATTTCTGAATTAAAAACATGAGAACTGCTGGAAAACATTCATAGTGCGTGAAAACCCATCATGGCACTGACCTGAAAAAACGTAATATGCCGTGGCTGCTCTTTTTACATTCCATTGTGAACATGTATCAACTCTTCCTCCGTTCCCTTGAAAGATTTCATAACCATTGCACTCAGATGGCATGTTCGATCGTCCTCCTTGTGATTCATAGAGTGATTTCGCTATAGCAAAGGCAGCGTCAGCGAAATTGCATTGGTTATATGTAGATCTCTGTTGAACTACGTTGATTGCGTCTCGATACGGATAAAACCATTTATCGATCCATCCAAATGCACCACGTGAGCCTGTTGCTGGATGTGCATGCGATTTGCAGACTGTATCGTCCCCAAAAGTTGTTTGACCAATCATTCCACCTTCTACGCTCCAACACGTAACATTTTCTGTAGACCAATCAAATTCCTCCCAGGTAAATGCTCCTTCATGTATCATTGTTCCTAAAAGTAAGGGTGCAGGGACTTTATATGTTTCTGCAGCTTTATGCAAAATGTCTATGGCTACGTCTGGCAGTTTTCCTTCAGGCAATTGGTCGGGATAGGATGGATTAACTCTTCTAAGAAAATCAGCGAATTCATCCATATGACACAGTCCACAATTGCTATCCGACGTAGATAAATCAGGTAGTTCTTTTCCTTCACAGCTGCCACCACTGTTTGTTTGTTCCGCATCGCAGTCACCGGTTTTGTAATCAGTAACGATTCGATTTTGTAAACCTAGTGGAGAGAGCATGCACTTTGTAAATGTATCACCGCTGGCAAAATTATTTGTATCCGTGAAATTTGTGCTTATTGCCTGTCCGTCGACATTGAAATTGTCTTCTGCCCCATGATCTTTGCCTTTCGTTATATCCAGTCCCTCCGGCCGGAAGGTGTTAAAAATTCCTCCGGCTTTATCGACTTCTTCTTTTTCTGAACCGGCAAGATACGGATAATCACCGGACGTTTTTCCGAGAAATAGTTTTACACTGCTGTCCAGATACGCACCCCGTTGTCGGGAAACGAGACTGGCTGAAGCCGTTTCGTCGGATTTGTTCCATAATTGCGAAATTGCGTCAAAAATGCGCTCAAAGAAAAGTCTAAGAATGGCTTCAAATCCCTTTTCAAGGAGTACGGTTGTTTTAGGTTGTGTTTCCCCGGTATCAGATCCGCTTGACGGAAGGGTACCGGTTATTTCCACCGGATTTCTTGAATAATCATACGTGTTACCGCTTGGAGTAAAGGAATATTGTGTCCAGTTGGGACCAAGCTGTCTTCCGATTTTGTCCATGTTGTCCAGAAAACTGACACGTTGTGTTTTATACAACTGTGTTCCGCTTCCCTGACTTCCGGTTGCGCCGCTTGCATCCTGGGTAAAAATACCGACCTGTCCAGAAATATACGTGTTATTTTCAGGGGTGTATGAATTTTCGAGAATTGTGTATGCAGTAAGAGCAGGTATTGCTAATTTGTAACTGTTCAGACGCTTATCAAGCTCTGGAATATTAAATTGTTCATTTGCCTGCGCTTGTGCGTTGAATTCCAAACTCATCGTAGGCGCGCTTTCACCGTATGAATCGGTTTGTGTCTGGATGAGTGACTCGTTAAAGGTTCCGCCCTCTACGTATATGACGTTTTGCGCCGGTTGCGTAGTAGGAGATTGCGCGAATATTTGATTAGGACGGAGAAAGACAGACGTCAATGCAAACAGAACAACAATTGTCATAGATACTCGCTTCATATCTATTCTCATGATACCAAATTGACAACCCTTACGCATGCACAATACAATAACAGGTACCGACCAGCATATTTGAATAATCTAAAACAGAACAGGAAGTCGGAAAAAGGAGCCGGGTATAAGTATGAAAAAATATACACAAAAAATCCATAAAGCTGTTATTCCCGCTGCAGGATTTGGTACACGATTTCTCCCGCAAACGAAGGCAATGCCCAAGGAAATGCTCCCGATTGTTGACAAACCGGTCATCCAGTATGTGGTAGAGGAGTTGGTTGCATCCGGCATCACGGATATCGTCATTGTCACAGGATGGCATAAGCGGGCAATAGAGGATCATTTCGACTATCCCAACGAACTTATCCAGACCCTGAAGGAACAGGGTAAGGATAAGCTTATCGAGGAAGTGAAAAAAACAGCGGAACTTGCGAACTTTATCTATATTAGGCAAAAGGGTCCGTACGGAAACGGAACACCCGTACTTTGTGCTAAGCAGGTCATCGGAAATGAACCGTTTGTCGCTATATGGGGTGATGAATTCATATACGCCCATCCGCCGCGCACGAAGCAATGTATCGACGTCTATGAAAAATACGGAGATCCCGTCATATCCGCCGTACGGGTACCCAAAGATGATGTGTCGCGCTACGGTATCATAGATGGTGTCAAAGTGGAAAATAACGTTTGGCAGATCAGAAAGCTCATAGAAAAGCCGACAGTCGAGGAGGCACCGTCAAATATAGCAGCACACGGGTGCTATATTCTGACACCTGACATTTTCGATGCACTTGCGCATATCAAACCCGGCAAGGGTGGTGAAATATGGCTGACCGATGCCATCAAGGTACTGATGGAAAAGCGTCCTGTGTACGCATGCGAAGTTACAAACAGTAAATATTATGATACCGGCAATAAGCTTGAGTATCTCAAGACCGTAGTCGAGTTTGCACTTGCGCATAAGGATCTCAATGGAGAGTTCAGAGAGTATCTGAAAAGTCTTAAACTGTAATAGACCATGAAGTGATATAAAAATGAAACAGATTTCGTTTTCCCGTCTTCGGGGTTTGGCATTTATCATCTGGCATGCCCGTCATGAATTTTACCATGTGCTTTTGGGTCTTGCATGGGCATGGGTTCTCCGGGAAGTATGGGGGAATCTGAATCTCAAATGGATTTTGCTGTCTGTTTTCGGATCACTTCTTCCGGATACCGAGCATCTGTTCTTTTTCCTTTCATACGGGAAGAAGGATAAATATACGCAGATGATTCGTGTATTTCTGAAAAATCACGAATGGAGGGTTCTCGCAGTGTTTATGGAACACGGTCATAAACGGAACACGAAACTCGCATTTCATAATATGTATGTCATTATTTTACTTCTTGTCATCGTAACGGCTGCAATTTTATATGATTGGAATTCATGGGTTGTTGTTATAGGTGCAATGATTATCCATTATATCTTCGATATCTTCGATGATATAGTTACCCTCGGTCGGATCAATCCGAATTGGAAACGGTGGGGCAGAGGGGAAATAAAAGAAACAGAAAACACGACCGATTAATGTACTTACTGTGTTTGCTGAGGATCAATAACTTCGGGCGGCGGAGGATCCACAGGTACGGATGGAGGAAGATCCTCTCCGGTTTCCGTTGTAGGCGGTTCATTATTTTTTCTCCGGAAGAGGTAGAAGAGAAGGATAGCCAGGAGAAGCCCCAGAAGCCCTAAAAATAAATATTGGTACGGAAAAGGCTTCTTTTCTTCTTCAACGGGAACAGGAGTTTCATACGGTGTTTCCGTGGGAGTAAGCGCAATATCAGAATCAACAAGTTCGGTATATTGCACCTTCGGGTATTTATTTATTGTCGGCGTGGGAGCAGGGAGATAGGTATAATATTGGGACGTGCTGGTTGTAGTCGTTGTGCTTGATGACGCAGGATAGGGAGTGAGCGTCGGATACGGTGTGTATGTTGGAAAAGGTGTCGGATTCCATCCTCCCTGTCCGGGAGCAGTCGTGTTTGTAGGATTGGGAGGTATGGGGGTTGAAGTCGGTTGCACCTGCGTTTGGATTATGATACCTGCGCCGTGTACTTTTGAACAGTCCAGGATATTTGCGTATGACGTCGAGAATATCTGTGATGCCGTCGTAGATCCGCAGAGGACATCAATCGTCGTTGATCCGCTTGACACTTTTGGTTTTATCGTAATGTTGGCAAGGATTCCGTCGCCTGTTTTTCCCTGAAAAAGGGAATTTTCCATACCGTGAATTTCAAGTCTTGCGTGACTCGGGTCGTTGGCATAGGAAAACCCGGAAAAAAATCCACCCGTCGTTACGCCTGTTATATCAATTTTGGACGGGTCATACCCGAGAATGGCATCAGTACTCATTGCCTGGTTTGTATCGACACTGATACTTATATACAGAGTGATTGTTGAGTTCGGATCAACTGTTACCGTTTGGGGTGCAACACTTAAAGATACGGCGTACGTTGTCGGTACATAAACAATACCGAGAAATATAAAAAACAACACCGCGGATATGTGTCCAAGCAGATTAGTTTTCATCGTATTTGGTTTCTAAGGTTTTTCTGATAAGCATGATGTCGCGTGCGTTGACGCATCCGTTGTAGTCGAGGTCTCCGGCGATCTTATCCTGTGTGGTAAGTTCGCTGCATGCTTTTGAAAGTAGAGCAGAAACCGCGGTAAAGTCATTCATATCCGCCTTGCCGTCCTGCGGGTTTATATCTCCGGGTTCAAGAGTCAGACCGGTGAAATCAAATATCATGCCCGCTGTCTCGCCGGTTGTGCCGATATCTGTAAGTGATAATGAAGACGGGGATATGGTAAGCGTTATTGAACCGTCTGTGGTACAGGGTGCTGTCTGACCTGACTGTTTGCAGAATTTCCGTGCGACATGCTTTTCTCCTTTGACTGTTACCGAATACCCCGGTCCCTGTGGTAATGATGTTTCAGGTATAGAAACAATTGCCCGGTATATGCCGTTTCCTGCATGCGTAAACGTAATCGGGTTAGTAGTAAGGTCGATATTTGTTTTTACAAATCGTATCCGCGCTTTTGCACCTTCCGCCTCGCTACCTGTTACACCTTCAAATTTTATACGGAATTCAAATGAATACATTCTGTTTGCCGGCGGTAATGTCGGTGTGGGAGAGATCATTCTTGACGGAACAGGTGAGGGTATAAGCGAAATTCTGGGCGCTGTCGGTGTGGGAGATTTATATGGTGAAATTCTTATAGTCGGTAACCGTGTAGGTGTTGGAGAAAGTCCGCATGTACAATCTTTTTCATAAGGACACCGTGGGTTGTAACATACCTGAGCGGTAATACACGTATTTGTACCGGTATTTGTTGTATTCGTTACGCTATTGCCGGGGGCGCACGGATAGGGACCGCAAATCAAACCGGTGCTGTAGGCAGCATTTACGGATTGAGCGTTACAGTCAGCATTTGTTCTGCAGGTTTTGTAGCATGCAGGTAGTGGTGTTATTTTGACCGTCGGAACCGGTCCGATTGTTGTCCCCGGAGGGCACATATTCTCAGTTATCGGAAGCAAACATGCCGGTTTGCTGTCTAAACAGGGTGGTCTGGGAACGCAAGTCGGTTTTATTGTGATAATGGGTATGGTAGAACATTCCGGAAGTTCTTTTCTATCCGATGCCAACCAGAGCTTATACTGAATTTTTTCTTCTTGTGTTAAGGGTACTATGACCGTCGCACACGCTTGTCCCGGTGGTGCGTATCCTTTGCAGGAATCCGGCCAGTAGAGATTATCCCCCGTACCGCGAACGCGGCTCCAGCAGACTATCGGTGGTTTTGGTGTGGTGAGAAACGGCTGGAGTCTTAAATTCGTAAAATGGATTCTTCCTAGCGGTACAGGAGAGGAAGTTACTATAGGAGGATTGCTGAATGATGGAGTATTGGTTACGACAGGAGGATTGCTGAATGCCGGAGTGTTAGTTACGACTGGCAGATCTCTGAATGCCGGAGTGTTAGTTACGACCGGAAGATCTCTGAATGCCGGAGTGTTGGTAGGAGGGTTGCTGAATGCAGGAGTATTGGTTGGGGGAGTGCTTAAGTCGATATCTGTGGCAACGGAAGTACTTTCAGATAAAACATTTAAAACAGATAAATCGCTTGTGATATCAAGTGTTCCGGTGAAAGCCGTACCGATTGGAGCTTCAAAAAATCTCCGTCCCTTATAATAAACCCAATCGCCGGGTGTTTTTCCGTTATATGTCCGTATCTCGTCAGACCACCACTTTTTCCCGTCTGAATAGAAATAGATAAACATACGCATTTCTACAGGAGTGCCTCCCTGGTTTTCCTTCCAGATTGCTTCGAGCGTTGTGTAGGTATTATCCTCAGGAGGATCCGAGTGGATTTGTATACCGGGATCGTTGCCCCAGTAATACGCACCGTTGGTAAAAATATAGAAAGCATCTGCACTCAGTGATACGTAATCTGTTGCCCATTTAATGGGATTTTTACCAAGTGATGGTGCCTCCGTTGCAGCTTTTTTCCGGAGCTCCGCCCGCTGTTTTACAGACCACAGAAGGACGGGAATAGCAGCAATCAGAAGGAGAAAGAAACAGACATAAACTATTTGTTTGAAAGTAACTTTCGAAGATAAATCCATGTAACTCTACTGTACCGTTGATGGGAAATTAAGTCAATATATGAGTCAATTGATGGCAGGGCTGTCAGGATTCGAACCTGAAAGAGCGGTTTTGGAGACCGCCATGATACCATTTCATCACAGCCCTATGTAGGGAAGGCAGTACACCTTTCCTGATGAACATTATATCAAATTTCTTATATCAGAATGAAAAAATCGGATGTTACGTAGAAATCGGAGATATTACAACATTCCGTACCGGTAGTGGACAATGAGGGCAATTGCCCAGATTCCTATCTCTACATATGTGAGCGGATGCCTGATGGTTACTTTTGCCATTGCCGCAAATCCTTTTGGGGGATGGATACGGATGAGGTTAATTTCTTTCTTGTTAAACGGCCAGAACCAAACGATACCGCGGTTTAAACTGAATGTATCAACGATCAGGTGGACAAGGACATTTATTGCTGCGATTATGGTGTATATAGAAAGTTCTATTTTCCCCGTAATATGAAAATACGCATATACAAAACCAAATACGACAACCCAAAACAGAGGTTTATGTAATACGGATTCGCGATGACGCATCAGTTTCCAAACCTGAAGTATGTCAAGGTCAGGGGCAACCGATGCGATCATTGATACTGTCATGACTGTCCGTATTGTTTCAGGAGGGATGTTTCCGGAAGTAAGGCGCATTGCTATGAGATAACCAAGTGATATGTGTGTCGGAGTCATCATAGGTGGTATTTATTGGATTTGGAGGGTTTTTATGACAGATTGAAATGCTTGACCGTATCCGGATATAAACACGTCTGTTTTTTTCGTTGGGTGTGTAAAAATTATCTCGTCGATTGGTGAACCGTCTTTCGGTGATGCGTCATGATAAATATTTGCGGATACGGTTCCAATTTTTACGTTTTCTATCCGTTCAGGTATGAGTGCAGGACGAGGTATGTCTGCCTGGCATGCAACAGCGATGGATTCATTCGGATTTTCCTTATTAACCATTATTCCTCCCTGCGGTGATGATATTTCAGTGAGGTTTGGCGGATATGAAAATGATATGCCGCATGTTTTGTTTTGATAGAATAATTGCTTTGGTGTTGAAGTTGCAGAAGGTACACTTGGTATTGTCGGTGGTATGACTATCTGCGTGTTTCCGCCGCCTATTTTTCTTCCGGCGTTCACACCGATAATGAGAGCAGCGGCAACTGCAAGCAAACTGACGATAAGGAACGTATTTCTATGCATACATTTTATTATATACCATAGAATTTATGTCGGGAAATATAGGGGAAAGAAACTAATCCAGTTTTGAGCTTTCTTTATGCTCCGTATGTTTTCGGCATTTAGGACAATACTTCTTCAGTACGATTTTTTCCGTAGTGTTTATTTTATTCCGCTCGGTAATATAGTTCTGACTTTTGCAGACCGTACAGACCATTGCGAGTTGTAATCGTTGTTCTTTTTTTGCCATATGAGCAAGTTAAAATATTAGTTTACGTAATAATTACCGTGTAAGTATATCGTATTTTTGCATGTACGCCAAGTGTAAAAAAAAATCCTATTCCAGAAGAGCGTTGCGAACTATTGTTTCGGAAGTAATCCGTCCGAACAGTTCGCGGCCGGCATCAGAGTAGTGTATATGGTCTCCGGCATTTATATACTCAAGTTTTCCGTCACCGTTTCCGCTTACACTTGCATGATACACGTCAGCGTACGGTATTTTCTGACTTTGGGCAAATTTTATCGTGCTGTCGAGATAAGAACGGATTACTGATGTTCTTTCTTTCTTATCTTCGGAACTGAATGATAATCCCGCTGCGTCGTCTCCGAAGACAGAACTATTCGGCGCTATGGTTACGGCTATCATAATACGGCTTTCGGGAAGTGATGCTTTGATTGTATCAACAGCTTTGGCAAGCGCGAGCCAATGCCGGTTGATGCCGTTGTCACCGCCGTCAGGAAAAGGGTTATATGCAAAGGATTCTATAATAACGAGATCTGGTTTTTGGGAGACGAGTGACGGGATTTGTTTGTCCAGATAAGCGTAAGAATTCATAATCCTTTCAATGCCATAATCTATATTCGTCGCGCCTACGCCGTAATTGAGTATGCGGACACGGGTTTGGGGATATGTATTTTTTATATTGTTTGCCAGATTTGGTACATCCGGTCCGAGTGTGTCAACCATAGAATCACCGAGTATTGCAATTACCGGTGACACTTTCTTCGTCCTTCGCATTTCTGCTGTCGGTGTGGGCGTTGGATTATCTGCCATAACATCCGTAGCACCGTCCGGTGCAATCATTGTTGAATCTCCGAGAACGTTCTGATTGTCCGGAGGTGTTGCTTGTGCAACCGATATATCCGCAAACGTCTTTTCCGGGTAGCTGACACTGTTTCGTATGGGTTCAATCGTATCGGACAACGGTGAAATAATTATTTCTGCGGCAAATACTGATAGAGAGAATAAAGATAGTATATTCACAATATATAACTATCATAACCTTGTTTATATATATGGAAAAGGAGTAAAAACGGTTAGTCTGAATAAAATTAATTCTTGGAAGAATTTACTTCCAAAAGTCTAAGTGTAGCCTTTCGCTCGAAGGAGCTTGCCATGAGCGAAACTGAAGGGAGCCCGGGGCGAGAATCGGACTCGCGACCTACTTCTTACCAAGAAGTCGCTCTACCACTGAGCCACCCGGGCATACAGATCGGTTTCTATCATAAAGAATCCCGTGGTACACTGCAAGTATGAAGCGTGTCCTCGTACCTCTTATAACATGCTTAATCGGTATTGTCATAGGGTTTGGAATTTCACGTCTGCTTCTTTTAAATACGGAATATATCTCACCTGTAACAGGTGATTGGAAAAAAAGACCCCTGGACGCATATACCATTGACCACCTTTCCTTACGGACTCCGAAAGGCTCACCGATTCTCATCGGTGAGCCGATTGCAACTGAGTCTGCTTATACGGTACAACGATTTACCTTTTCTACTGATGGGAAAAAAGTATCCGGGCTTGCTCATATTCCGCGGGATGTTTCAGGGAAAATTCCGGTTATCGTCCAGTGCAGAGGATACGTTGACAGTACAATATTTGAATCGGGGATTGGTACCCAGAGGAGTGCGGAAGTTTTTGCCGCAAACGGATTTCTCTCTCTTGCCCTGGATTATCTTGGATATGGCAGTTCGGATAATCCGTCGGCAAATGTTTTTGAAGAGCGGTTCCAGACGTACACAACAACTGTTGACCTGTTGGCATCTCTTGCGTCTATATCATTTGCGGATACCGATCATGTATTTCTTTGGGGACACTCTAACGGCGGACAGATAGCACTCACGACACTTATCATAAGCGGTAAAGATATACCCACTGCGCTGTGGGCGCCGGTTACGAAACCATTCCCGTATTCCATACTCTATTACACGGATGAATATGATGATGGGGGAAATGCGCTGCGGAAATCATTAGCGGCGTTTGAATCCCAATACGACGTGTCGCTTTATACTATGACTAACTATCTGGACCGCATACGCGCCCCTTTGCAAATACATCAGGGAACAGGTGATGACGCAGTACCATACCTGTGGAATGACCGGTTTGTCAGAATTCTGGAGGATAAATCTATAGATGTCCGGTATTTCCGGTATCCTGGTGCCGATCACAACATGCTTGGTGCATGGAATACCGTAATAGAAAGGGATATAGAGTTCTTCAGGTCTTTTCTCTAAGGAGAATAAAACGAAAAAACCCCGCCAAGTATGCGGGGCTTTTTCGTTCAAATTCTGATGTTAGGGGAATATAAATTGCTGTGTGCAATCTACTTTTTCACTGTTCGGATTGGTCACTGTTACAACAACGGATGTTGCAACTCCCCGTGCAAGTTCAACTGAGTTTGTCTGACAGCGGAATGTTGAACCTCCCCGTTCCGGAACCTGTACAAGTTCCGCAGTTGTTTCTGTCGTCGCAACTGTTTTATCTTTTACTTTAAATGCATAGTCGCATTTCACCGTCCCGGTTGTAACTTTGTCTACACCCTCGAGAGATAAATAGTATTTAGGAAATCCGATAACCGGATTGTAATACTGTTTCTCACACGCGAGCTTCGTTATGGGAGCAGGTGTGGGATTTGATACAGGAGTTTGCACTACGGGTGTTCCCGTTGTTGCAGGAGCCTGTGTTTTTGGCTTCAGCAGAAAAAATCCCGCAATTGCTGCTACAAGTACGACACCACCTAATACATAATAGATGGATGCATCATTTGTCTCTTCATGTTCTTTTTTTGTTTCATCGCTCATAAACAATTCTCCTTTATTTATCTGTTATATAGGAAAACAAATGATGTACGCAAGAGGTCAATTTTTTATAGGATTTTTAATATTGCAGTTTGGATTGTCAGAATAAAATTTATGGAATTTATGACGATTTTTCCGGAGTGTCAATAATTGCAAATTCCGTTAATATCGGGGTATGGATGAGAAACCGTTTGAGTTTTTTTGCAGCGCTTATATTTATTTGGTAATACGGGCGGGTGCCTATCTGGGTTCGTTTGATCCATCCTTCTTTTTCTAGAAGTTTGAGGTGGTGTATGAGTTTATTTTCCTTTATATTCAAAATCGCAGCAAGCGTGTTTGTCCGTTCCATACTGTGGGATAGCGCAAATAGTATTGCCAGTCTGCTCGCGTGTCCGAGAGGAAAAAGAAGCTTCGCATACGGATCCATTGTTTTAGTGAGCCGGAGTCCTGAGATCATTCCTTTTATTATATAACACAGAATGCGGTTCATTGCTTACAATAATAGCGAAGAGTGCTGAAGGAAGGATTTCCTGCCTCATTGGATATCTTATTACCGCAGGACTCCGATGTATGCTTTTGCATACGTCGGAGCTGAACCTTCGGAACCTCCTGTTTTAACAGGACTCCGCATCGCATTCGATGCGAATGCGGAGCTCACCTTCGAAATCACAGAGTGCTGAGGGAAGGATTCGAACCTTCGGAGCCCTTACGAGCGACAGTTTTACAGACTGTTGCGATTGACCACTCCGCCACCTCAGCAAAATCTAATTCCTATATTCGTATAATTATAAATTTTTGAGCCGAGACGGGGATTCGGACCCCGGACACCTTGTTTACAAAACAAGTGCTCTACCACTGAGCTATCTCGGCAATACAGTTCTTTATCAATGTATCCCGACATTCGTCGGGACTAACTGGCAGTAATACTCACTCACGTTCGTAAACTGCCGGTTGAGCAAATGAAGATCATTCACTTAAGCGACTTAAGTGACGTAAGTAACGTACTAATCAATAGTATTTTACCGTATTAATTGGAACAACAACAAGGGGACAACGGTCAGAAGAGCTCAAAATAAGTTCGCCCGTGTGTAATTGAAGCATTTTCCCCGATCTGATTAATCGGATGGACTGACCTGTCGCCCAAGGGCGAAAGATACGTGGTCCTGTCGTCTCTGATATATTTATCAGAGGCTACCTCAATGTTAATGAGTTTGTGGAGGAAAATAGTCTTCAATACTCCACAACGGGCATAGATATAGTAAGACAAAAAAGTATTAGTTGTCAAGTGCAAAACTATGCCTGAAAACATCGATAATACGCGATATTGTATATGCATTTTCCGTACCGGGTGCTATGCGTATAAACGGTTCCTCAGTACCTTTTACCCGTAGAGCGGTGAGATAGACGCGCGTGACAGGAAAACCAAAACTTGTTCCTCCGAAAAGCGGTACTTTCATACGTCGGGCATCGGTAAGAATTTTAGAAACAACACGTTTATAGTATGTAACACTTCTATATTGTTTTTTAAAAGTCAGCATAAAGTACGCTCCGGAAAATGACGTTTTTTGTATCCATGTATACGAGGGATGATTGGGAAGACCCGGATATACTATATGATCAAGCGGACTTTTCGGATTATTCTTTATGGCGTTTTGAAGCGCTTCGGAAATAATCCGAGTGTTTTTTTCGATTTTCATCATCCGGGATGTCAGAACGCGCCGGTTTGGTGTCGGAAGAGAAACGACTGACGCATCACTTATGTTTGTTCCGAGATGTACGCGGTAATCAAACAATTTATCCGTATATTTACCCCGCGTGTAGATGATACCCCCGAGCACCTTATCCATTCCGAACTGATGAAATTTATTGAGGCTCTCATAACCGATAACGGTCAGTTTCGATAAAGGACGGCGTATATATGATAATGGTTGGCAAAATACGGATGCGCCGGTATTATCTATGACTATTGTCGAGGGATGTGTGAGTGTTTTGTCTGCGTACGCGAGTATTTTTCGGACATCCACAGCGTGCATCTCCGGTGAGTTTCCGATGGTATCAAAGAAAAGTATCTCCGGTTGACTTTTTTTGATGGCAAGAAGAATTTCCTCAGTTTTCCTGTCGGATATTTCAATCAGATGGCCGCGGAATGCTTTTTGAAGAAGATCTTTCGATTCAAAGTATGTGGAAGAACCCATTATAACCGGTCCGTTTCGGTACGTTTCTAGGAGGAGAAAATTGAGGATAGTGGTAAACGCAGCCATTCCCGAGTGGCAGGCATAAACATGAACTGAAAATTTATTAAAAGCATCTATGTATTCTTTCAGGAAACGCTGTTCATACAGATACGCGTCCATATGCTGGTCACGCTTGTAGTCATTGAGTGTTGCGTGGATTTTTCCCGTAAGGCGTCCTGCCATGCTGAAACGGCCTGTATGTTCGTAGGAGGGGGATTGCCAGTCTGTTGCAGTGATAACGGATCCTGCTATTCCGTATAGTTCGCGGAGTGTAGAGAAGATGTGGAATAAGTCCCGTGAAATTGAGTCGGTAGTTTCCATTGCATGATGATTAGGTAAAAGTTTTTGTTTAAGATTTTGTATCGATGTCTGAATTGCATATACCTTTTCAATCAGATTATTGCAGAGCGTCAGAGGAATATTTTCCGGAACAGTAGGATTTGTTTTTTGCGACTTTTGAAGATCATTCACTGCACGTTGAAGTTTTTCTTTCAAATCAGTCGCGAGATAGGATAGCCACTCAATCTCTTGTTTAACATCCTGTTTGGACCAAGTACGCGCTTTTAGATCGTTCATACGATGGATTGTACACCCGACTACTATTCTGAAAAAGTTTTCAAAGGGTAATTATTCAATAATGAGGAGATGTGCGTCAGGCGCAAGTGCATCTTTCACTTTACGGAATACTTTTTCTGTGTGAATTACGATATTCCTTGTATTAATCTGATAGGTCAGAAATGTTCTGTTCCACCTTTGAGCATACAGTTCTGCGGCCCAAACGTCGCAACCCAGAATTCCGATATGTTCGGCAGCGAGTGCACGGTCTGAATCAATCGAAAATCCGTGTTTTCGGACGATGACACCGACATTGATTATATGCGGTCCGTGTACATCATATAGTTGAGCCTTTTCGTATTTTGCTGCGAGGTGATATCGGTGTGAAGCAGAAACAGACTCAGGGGCCAATACTGATGACGGGTTAGTTTCTACAAGCAGATTGTACCCGCATCCTTTTGGACTTATTTTTTCCTCTGAGCTATGGACGTGGTGTGAATGATCAGGTCCCTGATGTGCACCAATTGGGATTCCGGCAGACCTTGCCATATCCCATGCCTGTTCTTCGGAAATATCTTTATATTGATTTTTTATATAGTCAATAAAAACACCTGTAGAGCCGGGAAGTTCAACTGCATTTTTCAGATCAAATGTCTGTCCGTCACCCTGACGTTCATCGACGCAGTGTATCAGATCGGGATCAGCTTTAAAGAGAAAACGTTCAGCAAGTTTTTTGAGTTTTTCAACAGACGTGGTTTCTTCTTTCATATTCTGCATTGTATTAAAATATTTTATGCTGTCAATGATGGATATTGATTTAATTACAATTTATATAATTGCTGTTCCGGGGATGAGAAATGATAGGATAAAATGTGAGACAGCGGATACTACGTTGAGAATCGGAGATGCCGTACCAAAAAGCGGAAAAACGAGAAATAAAAGAAAGATGATGCCGTAGCGCTCCAGTTCTTTCCATTGCAAGGCATACTTTTCAGATAGAAGTCCGTGTACAACGGCAAATCCGTCCAGAGGATGGATGGGAATCAGATTAAATAGTGCAAGGTTTACGTTATAGATGATGATAAGTTTGATAAACGTTGTGATAAGAGCGAATATAAGTGACGTTGATAAAAGTCCAATGGTAAAAGCGCTCATAATCTGTAAAAAAATTGAAAAAACAACGGCGGTTATGATATTTGCAGCAGGTCCGGCAAGGGAAATAAGGGCTTCATCACGGCGGGGATTACGGAGATTAAAAGGATCAACCTGTACGGGTTTTGCCCATCCGAACGGTGCAAACAGGATCATAAGAGTTCCGAGGAGATCGAGGTGTGCAAAGGGGTTGAGTGTCAGTCTGCCCATGAGCTTGGCAGTCGGATCACCAAGCCTGTCGGATGTCCAGGCATGCGCGCATTCATGTACCGTTATAGCAACGAGAAATGCAGCGAATATACCTAAAAATTCAAAGGGGTTGTTGAATAGACGGAACATGATATGGTATAGTATACACTATCCTTTTCGATTTCTGAATTATAATTCGTATATCGTAAATCGTATCTCTTAAATCGATAAAACAAATATGTATTCATGTGATCTTTGTTGTAAAAAAACGTCATCCGGAAGCCAGCATACACACCATACGGGTGTTGCGGGTGGGCAATGGAAAAAGCGGGCCCAGGCAACTCCGAGGTCATTCAGACCCAATCTTCACTGGGTAACGCTGTCCATACATGGTGTTACGACACGGGTACGTGCGTGCGCCAAATGCATAAAGAGAGTGAAATTTGATAACGTAATAGCTTCAAAAGAGGCAAAAACTCCCGTATCTCCGGCGACTGCTTAATATTCCACGCAAAAATTTATTCTTAAGAAACGCCACGGTGTTGTTATCCGAGGTTAAATATTCGCGTGTGAGTTAATTGCAGGTCCAGCCGCTTGGAACACAGCGGAAATTTGTAGAACATCCGGATGTGTTGAAACTGTCAGCGGTTTCGATAATTGTTCCTTTTTGGCATATAGCTGACTTAGATACGCAGCTGCTCGGAATTTTGCATGTACTTATCGTGCTTCCTGCCCTTGCGGTAATGTCCGTATTTCCCTTTGTTATAGCTCCGACAACAGCAACAAGGAGCATAAACGCAAGAGTAAGAAAAATGACAAAATTCCATGAATTGAGATCTGTATGTGAGCGGGTATGAGATGTACGTGTTTTTGCCATAGAATACTCCTTTACGTATCAGCGTACGGAATATTGGTGGGGAAGTCAAGTATAATTGCGAAATAAAAAATCGTTTTAAAGATACGCATCAGCAAACTGTGGGAATTGTACAGGCTTTTTCCCCTCCACCTGTACACGATCGATTACAAGGGATTCCTTCATGATATGTGCCTGAAGAATTTTCACCCTTTTCGGACCGGTTTTCACTTCTTCCCTTATCTGTACATTTTGATTCCTGAATTCTGACAGGAGAGACCAGGTTCCAGGCCACGGAGTAAGTGCGCGTATAAGCCTGTCTATAATAATCGCTAAACTTTCGGATGGGGAAATATTGACGGAGAATTTATTAAGAGTCTGCACAACCGGCAGGTCCGGCAAGGATTTGCATTCACGCGACTGTAGTCCCTTCATTGCCTTATCGATTATTTCCCAGGGGACGTACCCATCCTGCCTGGATAAGCGCCGCGCATAGGTATACATGTGATTCTCCTGTTTTATTCCGTTTACCTTACCGGAAAAATAATCAGGAAGTATATGTGTCAAAAGGTTTGAACCTATGGTAAACAATTCACTCCGCACCGAATCAGGAAGTGCAGTCGGGGGAAGGGGCAAAACTTCCTGTGCAATTATCCGTCCGTCATCAAAATCCCCGCCTAGTATTACGACACTTACCCCGATCTGGGAATCTCCGGCGAGTATTGCCCAGGGGACTGGATCGGCACCGCGCCAGCGGGGAAGCATGGACGGGTGGATGTTGAGCCCTCCGTATTTTGCGGCAGTGATGACTTTTTGCGGGATTTTTTGCCCGAAAGATGCAGAAATGACGATGTCAGGATGTAAAGCAACAAGTGTCTCCGTTACCGGTTTTTCGTTTTGGTAGAGCCACGGTTTCCCTGCGTCTGCCGGAAACGACAGAACCGGAATAGTATGTTCTTTGCCGTACGTTTCCACAGGAGTCGGAAGTATTTCCTGTTTTCTCCCGACCGGTTTAGGAGGTTGTGTGATAATAGCCGTAAGTGTGTGACCATTCTTTTGAAGAAAGGCATGGAGGGTAGTAAGGACGATCCGGGAATCCTGGGTTGAACCGAAAAAAATACAGTTCATATAGTAATTTCTTCGAGCACTTCCTTCCCATCTGCATCTTTGACAGGATGGAACAGTTTGCTTTTCTGGGCAAGCACACGCTCGGTAAAAAGGATTCCGTTGGTGTGGTCCGTTTCATGTTGAATGATTGTTGCCAGAAATCCGGTAAAGAACTCTGTATGTTTATTTCCGTGTTCGTCCTGAAAGCTGAGTGTTAAAGAGGTGCTGCGGTGAACCTTTCCCCACACAGACGGAATTGATAGACAGCCTTCGAGTTTATTTTCCCGTTTGGGTACTCCGTCGGTTTTCTCCGCTGAACTTTTCGTGATCTCCGGATTTACAAATACCCGGATGAGTGTGTCATCTTTTGGACGGGTGATAAATACGCGCCACGGCTCTCCGATTTGGGGAGCGGCTAAACCGACACCTTTGGGATTTCTCGTGTTTTTCAGCGTCTCTTTCATTTCAAGGATCAGACGCTCAAGCTTTTTGTCAAAAACCGTTACGGTTTTTGCCTTTGTATGCAGGACTTCCTGTGGTGCAACAACGATCTTTCTCATAAAGAATGTTCAGCGTTATGTAATTTTTGATCGTATTATAAACTCTCAAGGATTTTTTTAAATTCCGTATCGGTCGGATCTACTTTTGTCAGATACTCCGTAAGTTCTGTCTTCGCTTTTACCGTATCTTTCCTTTCGTTATAAAACACGAATAGTGCGTAGTATGCATCTTTATAATTTGGTTTCATAGCCTTGGTTTCCTTCAAAGTCTCTATAGCTTTGTCTGTTTTCCCGCCCTGCCCATAGAGAACTGCCAGGTTATAGAGGATTTTCGGGTCATTCGGAGAAAGAACGCGTGCCTGCGTGAGCGCATCGATGGCAGCATCGTATGCTTTTTGGTCATAGGCAGACAGCGCATAAAAGATTTTTGTTCTCGTCTTCCAGAAATTCACGTTAACCGGTGAAGTAAGAATTGCAGTATTCGACTCGGAAATTGAAGCGTTGATGAGTGTTGTGGCATTTGTCGTATCTTTTGACGCTATTGCCTGCACGGCAAGAGAAGCCAAAGATCCCGCGAGCTCGTCGTGATAAAGTGGTTCACCGGGATTGAGACTAATTGCGTGTTCGAAAAGCGGACGCGCAGGACCGGGTAAATCCGAATGATTCAGTCTGTACCCACGGGCAAAGAGGGTATCTGCGTACCAGAATGCTGATAACCGGAAAATGAGAAATACCCCGAGAGCAAACATTGCATACGGCAAAACAGGACTGATTTTATCGGGAATATGTATGGTATATGTATTAAAAGTAGGTTTCATTCCGGATAATAGGGTTTTCTGATACACGGTCAGAATAAAGAGAAATATCGGAAACAGGAAGAAAAATAACTGGATGATAACGACCGAAAATCCGAAAAAATTCGTAATGAGTATTGATGACCATCCGGCAAAAATGGCAGATATGAGAAACGTTAGTACTATGTGTTGTGATGTAACGGAAAGATTGCCGTCTGTATGGATCGAATGCTGAGTATCCGTTTGATAATTCTTATATTTTTGCGGGGACTTTAAATTTCCGGGGTTTAGAAACACGGAACGTATAAACCATCCTATGACAAACATTATAAAGACCAGATATGATCCAAGCCCGAATATTCCCGTAGTAGTCAGGTAGTTTAAATATTCATTGTGCGCTTTGTTGTAGAGATAATCCCATTCGCTCGTCAGATTATGAGCAACAGGTCGGAATCGGAAAAATGCCCATGCAAATGTTTCCGTACCGGTGCCGATGAGGAACGTTTTAGTCGTTGATTTCCAGGCAGTTATTGCTGCCTGCCATACGTATTTGCGGATTGTGCCCGATTCCGTTCCGCCGTATTCCAGGAGTGTACCCGACGGTTTATCTGCGCTGTCCGGTTGTGTTGTTATGATTGGCGCACGTGCTGTTATTCTTTTGACCAGTGAGTCCAGTGTAAAGTGTTTATCTATCGCGTCAATATAAGATCCATTGAGAAACACGGTTCCAGCAAAAAGGAAATGTATGACGAGAAATGAGATGGTGTATGCAGGTGCCGGAAATGAGTCTGTTGACTTTCCTTTTTGAGATAATTGTTCCCGGATTTTTTGAATAAACAGAGTACCCCAGAATATTCCCTCAGCTACGGCAAATCCTAAGAGTCCCGAGCGTGATCGGGTAGAGAGAAGGACGAAGAAGAACAGGAGCGATGTGAGAGACCACAGTATGAACTCCCAGTTCCAAACGATTCGGAATCGTTTATGAGTTTTCATATCCGTATGAGAAATTTGGGATTTAAGTGTAAAAAACCAGGCAATCGGGCTTATCGCAACCAGGTATGCCGCAAGCCAATTCGGCTGTCCGAGGGTAGAGAATACGCGGGATTGCACATCCTGGACCCAGAGGTGTTTATCTATTCCCATCCGTTCCAATAACCCATAAAATGCAACAACAGTACCAGTAAAGACTATTGTGCGGAAAAAAAGCATAACAGCATTTTGGTTTTTTTCTGAACTATCGGTTTTATTTTCGTCAGTTTGTTTCCCGGATGTGAAATGGGAAACGGATATAAAGAAAAGTATCGTATATGCAATGACCGACAACATGCTTCCGTTAAACCGGGAGTAATATCCAAACCAGGAAACGTGCGGATCCGTGGAAAATAAAGCACTTACCAACTGCGAAAGGACAAATGCGGCAATTGGTATGTCAAACGGTGTACGCACAAAAACAAATTGTTTCTTTCGGGCGGATGGTATAACCCAGGTTGCAAGTATGAGGACAGTCAATCCGTACACGATCATCATTTTGTTGTACTCAAACAGTTCGTAGTTCCACGGAGTGAGAATAAGGGGAACGAGGATAAAGAGTAGTCCGAAGAACCACTGCCGCGTTTTGACCAAAATACTGTCAATCATGATGATAAGTATATACTATTCCTCATGCGGTTTGCATCCGATGCCGTTTGGCGGAAAAAATGAACTGATCGGTTAACACACAGCGTGGTAAATTATTATAGGGTTATAAAATACATGTTAGATAAAATTGACAGCAAATATGGCTTGTAGTATGCTCCTTTCGGTTATATTTATCGGATAGAATCCGTTGACCGAATCTTTATGAATCGTCGTGAGGGTGATTATCGTTATGATGACGGCGGCATGAGTAGGGGAGAATCAGTGAAAGCATTAGCAGCTATCGGAGGAGGCGTGCTATTATTATCAATTCTTTTCAGTATGGATAGATTCCTGCGGGGATTACAGGGAGAAGATGGAAATGCAGATTTTCCGGCAGGTTCTGACACCCTCAATTCCGTAGAGACATATTACTCGTGTCCTGATAGTATATCATTTCCGGGAGGCAAGTTAGAGCTTTACGGAAGGACATTTTGGGAAGCGGAGTGGCCGGATGTTGCACGGTGGTCGGGTGATGTAAACGCCGTTCTTGAAGCGTATCCGTTTGGAAATATGACTATGAGGCAATATCTTGAAAGCATCGGTCTCGATCCTCTTAATTTTATTCTTTCGATGGTCTGGGTGGAAAGCAGCGGTGTACTTAATGCAGACGATGGTATATCTTTCGGTCTTATGGGTACCGTAACGAAAGAGGCAAGCGATAAATATAGCTGGGCGGTAAATCGTCCAAGTAAAAATGATTTGTGGGATGACCCAAGAGAACAGATCCGGACGGGTGTTGATATTTTAGCGCAGTCAATCAATCAGAATGGTGGATTTTTTGAAGGATTATCGCATTATAATACAGGAGATAATTACGCAAACAGGGAAATATTATTACACGACACGCTCAATTCTTTTTGTAAGTAAAATTTTACCGATTTACATACGTTAAATTAGTTAGAATAATAGAGTATAAAAATATCCTGTAACTATTGACAAACTGATAATCTTCTATACAAT
Source organism: Candidatus Gottesmanbacteria bacterium (assembly GCA_963711735.1). Classification (GTDB taxonomy): domain Bacteria; phylum Patescibacteriota; class Microgenomatia; order UBA10105; family UBA927; genus CAVQFA01. The sequence goes on from CAVQFA010000005.1 coordinate 240,868, forward strand.
TACTGATATCTTTGACGGTATTTCATCATAAAATGTATTAAACGTATTACTAAACAGTTTTATGCATACTCCGGAAATCAGTGAGGCAAATAACGAATTCGGTCAGGAAATCAGATTAGGAAGACGGTCATTTCCTCTTGCACCATTGGATATGGGACCGCTTGGTGACGCAGATCCGCGTGATATATATGCATCTTATTTACTTGATCAGTATCCGACAGAAGATCCAAATACTCATATAGCACTTTTCAGTTCAGGAGATCCGAAAATACAACCACCGGTCACATATGTACTTATTGATTACCGTATTCAGGAGATAGAACCACAATATGAACCGGTCGATACCGGATTTGAGTATGCGCTCTCTGTTGCCGAGCAGATGTTTGCAGGTGCTGATCCCCGTGGTGCAATGGAGGAGGCCTTCAATTTTCTCTGCGCACAGACCGGAGGGGATCAAGCACTAGCGCGTGCATTAACGGAACATGCAGCCAGTCAGGCTTTAGACCTACAGAGATTAGCCGGTGAAGGAAAACTGAATGATCATTATGAGTATGACTACTACATGCGGGAAGTGACGGATAGTAAATCAAAGCATAAGCATGAAACAGGTGGTGAAAATCCTTCGTCTGAAAGTACCAAATCCAAATCCCGTACACAGCGGATGGAATTTGAAAAACAAAGGGATGATTCTCCGTTTCCGGAAGGCATCCAACAGAATGCTATTGCTGAGTGGGAGTCTGCATATCCAAGTATATTAGTAACGCGCCCGGGACAAGCTTTTGCTGTTTCCGGTCACGAACCCCGAAGAAGAAGCCTGTGGAATAAGTTGTTCGGCCAGCATCCGCAAAGGGAATCTTATGAGCAGGAACAATCATTAGAAGCATACGCACAGGTTGATGAGCATGGTGCTTGGGCGAAAGGAACCGGTCCGCGATCTATTGCGGTTGCCACCGGACCATTATCCATGCATATTGGTTCAAGTTTACGAAAGGGCAATGTTGATTTTTCACTTGGACGTGAATCACAGAGCCGTTCAGTCCATATGGCCAGACAACCTCATAATACGTATATACTGTATCCTTCTCAACCGCAGCAGGAAAAGTCTGAATAACATCATCGACATTATATGCCGCGATCAGAATCATCAGCATTAAAATCTGAGATTGCTGTGCATATTCCTCAGTTATCCCGAGAGGATGCCTGTCGCTACGTCTTCTTTCAGGCTGTATCCGGTGTCATTGGTGATGCAATACCTATGTACGACAGAGATCCGTATACAAAAGGTGAATTAGAGATGGTAAAGACTCGATATGAAGGATATGCATGGGATATGTATGATAGTCATATTGCATCAGCAGCAGCATACGGACAGGAAGCATACGCCGATATCATAGGCAACCCCGATGCTCCTGTGGGTCGGGCTGTAGCATGGAACAGAGAACGTTCCGGTGAAGTTTATGCCCATGCAGGAAGGGGAAAAACGCTTCTAGATGCCAATATTGAACAATTTAACCGTGGAAAAAAGGTTGACAAGCATGTACGGGAAGCAATACGACCCTTTTTTAAAGGGGGTGTTGGGCGATGGTTGGCACGTCAGGGCATAGGTCACGGTGGAATATATGTGATAGATGAAGAAGCGCTCGAACGTGAGATATCACCGGATACACGTAAAATGGTTCATGAATATCGTCAGATGATCGATGCCCAGCTTGAGGGTGCAGATCCCAGTAGCATTGGTGATCCGATTTCAATTGCCCAACAGGAGATTAGCTCGGTTCTCAGAAGAGGAGAAGTTGTACACCGACAAATAATGGAGGAACTTGAAAAACATCATTTTACATTTACCTGGAAAGAGGGTAGAGGACTTTTTAAAAAAACAGTAGATTGCTCGACAATTGTTGATAGAAACGATCCGGATACGTATTCTGAGCTTTTTCGAATAGTATGCAATTGTATAGCACACAACGGAGTCTGTTTACGACTAAATGATGCAATTGATGAGCTGAGACAGACAGAATGGGTCGATGATGATGGGTATTTAATTAGACTTCAGTATTTTGAGAATGATGGCACTCCCGTATGGGTTTACCCAAGTGATATATAATAATAAATTATAGGTTATTGATCAGCATAAAACGTTCATATTTTGTGTGAAATAAAACTTCTTAAGCTTAGTGTTGACACGTATAAATTCCTGAGTATAATACAACATATCAAAGTGTATAAAACAACTGCCGTTAAACTTAATTAACTATGCCAGCAACAAATGAAAATCTCAAACAACCCGAACTTGGAAATGCTGTTTCCAGATTGGTGTATGAAACATATGGAATAAACCGTTTTTCCGTAAAAACACTCAACACATTAGAAATCCTTCATCAGGAGAATAACACTATATCTGATCGTGTTCTTGAAGATGGAATTAAGGAAGCGCAAAACCTTATAACTTCAATTCGTCATGAAGCAAGAGAAATCAATCCCGATGACGCAGTACGGCTTTTTTCATCTTTAGTTCATAAAATCGGTGAGAGTGATGATTTGTCTCCGTTTGATAAGGAAGCACTTGCAAATGCGAAAGCTGCAATTGATGAAGGATCCGTTCGTGGTGTCATGGCTGATATCCTCACGAAATTATCCGGCAATCCGTTAGGTATAAAGGCTAACATTGAACAATCCGGAAGTGTGGTTGCACGTAAAGATTCCCGCGGAGCAGGTGAAACGGGTCAATCTTTTCTTGATAAAATTTCTAAAACACTTTCTCCTCAAATGGAAGCAGTGACTCCTGAAGGGGTTCGTTTGAAAGTTGATGCTGATCCGAAACAGGATATTTTATCGCAATTCAATTTGCAGAAGGCAGTTCAGGATAACAAAAGTTGGGGATTAATTACTGCAACTGTAACAGCACTGAGTTTTTACGCAATCTCAGTGCCTAGTATCGTTAGAGGATTAAACAGTGCAACAGAGACTTCCTGGATAGGAGTGGCGGGTGGTATTGGACTCAATGCTGCAGAAACAGCTCTCATTCACGCATTTGCCCATCCTGAATTTATGGGTGGTCTGGGTGTGTCGGAAAAAATCAGTAAATATGGTATTGCCGGTTTATTAGGAGCAATATATGCACTTGATTTTGGTGCAACATTATATCAGTTCAGCAGAGGCACAGTGCCTCCTGATCAGGTCGGGATGGTATTGACGTGGAGTATGCGTGGTTTAAGCGCATTGTGTGCGGCCGTTTTGCCTGAAATATCTACAGAAATTGCACTGGCGATGTGGAAATTGAGAAATAAAGGAAGCAGTGGTTTTGCTCCGTCATTAAGTACGCCCAGACCGGCGCCATCTTTATCCGGTATGCCACCTTCACAATCTGGATACAGGAGACCGGAACCTTCATATCATCCGGTATCAGGTACAAATCCCAATATTCCACCTCTCAAAAAACCACCGTCAATTTTTAATAAAAAATAGACAGTATTCTGTATGGCAAAATCAGAATTAAGTGAAAAAATCCGTAAACAATGGAACGAACAGGGGGTCTGCTTACCGATACCACAACGGGTTGCTCTATTGGCAAAAAATTTACTTTTTTCTCCTCCGGATGATGTACGACCAGCGGATATTTCTCCGGAAAACCTGGGATTACTGGATGTGGACAGGGATTCACTTGGCCAGAAAGTACAGAAATTTTCGCTCGGAGATGAACATATCGTCGATATTTACATGTTAGAGGCTGATGGTCAGATGTTCATTACTTACGCAGTAGACATTAGTAATGTTTCTTTACCAACTATTCGCAGAATAAGACGAGATCTTCTTTATACGTGTAAGGATGGTGTTCATCCGGATGCAGAAGATACGAGGTTTGAAATGGGCAGACTTGATGGACGTTATCACGTATTTGCATCGTACGTACAGGTTTCTGACGAAAATCTCTTAACAGAACTTTATATTAAGAGAAATATGGTTCTTTCAGGTTTGCTAAACGGTACATTGAGGAATAATCTTCAAAATAGACAAAATTCACATCAAAAACTTTCTGATATTAAAGAAGATATTTCTCCGGAAACAAAAAAAATTTCGGAAATAGAAAGAAAACTGTGGAAATTTTATCGAGAAACCAGGATTCATTTCATTGACATATCACCCATGATGCAAAACATATCGCAGGATCCGTTAGCCGATTTAAAAAAACAAGCAGAACTACTTTTCCAATTGGAAGGACGTTATAAAAATGAGCAAACGGTACTCAGTACCCGATTGAAAAATGAAGGTGAAATTTACTGGCACGAACTTGTATTACGTGTTCCCGATAATGAGGAACTTCGTTTAATATCAGGTGCGATGATGTATGTCTCTCTGGGCAACAACGCGACTGTAGAACAAAAAAGAATTGATTTAGCAAGATCTGCCTATAAGCTTTTGCGCTCGGTTGGTTTTATACCGGCAGACGTCCAAAATTCCGATGAAATGCTTCACGAGTTAACCGGGATTTTAGGAACTGAATCAGGAGAAACACCGACTCAGATGCCTCTTGTCGATGATGGATATGATTCGGAGTATCAATAAATTTCCGCACGTTTTTCATCGCATATTTTTATATTCATTGGTTTTTTTATAACACCATACCTATATGACCGGAGAAAGGGAACAGCTAGCGGTTTTACGTGAGCGGATTATATATACTCCCTGCGATCATGAGCTTAGGGCTATTCATATGGAAGGCGGCGGGTATGTGTTTATTACAAAACCTCCGGTTGCGGATGATACAGGGAATACTACGTATCCGTTTGTCGCGTATGTCACCTTCATGATGGGAGGAAATTCATTTTCATGCCCTGATTGCGGGACAAGCTGCCATCTTACATACCCTCACGCATCTTCCGTATATAATCCGGATACCATGCGTTCATTCTACAATGCGTTTGCGGTAGTATTCTCCCGTCTGGAAATCGTTTCTGAGCTTGAGTGACTTTTAATTATTTTCCATCAGGTAAAAAAGATGAAAACGTTGCTTTAACGTGTTAAAATACGGCAAATCGTTTACAAAAAGATCATTATATGTCAGGATCTCCGGATACAAAACCGAATAAATTTCCGCCATCCCTCGAGATATCGCTTGCGATTCGTGAAGAACTCAAGCATGCGGTGGATAAACGATCTCCCTTTCACCAGATTATTTCTTCAGAAATTTTTGCACAGGTATTTTCACAACGGGTAGAGTTAATGAGAACGCTCCGGCATAAACGGGGAGCAATAATAATAGATCCGGTTACTGATGATTCAGAGGGACTGGGTATCAGAGTTTCAATTGTTTGGACGAAAAAAAATGATAAATCTTTGGAAGTCCTCTATGATGACAAAGCAAGAATTCAGCTGTTACAGCGTTGGTATATGAATTTAGCCAAAGCAATGCAGCAGCCAAACGAAAAGATCGCGTGGTCGGTTGCAACCGGCGTACTTATTGAATCTACGGAAGCGTTAGGGATAACACCTGAGGAAGAACCCCGTCCGGGCATGTTGGATATTACTTATAGAGATGACCCTGTTATTCAAAGTCAGCTTGACAACATGCGTCGGATTGCTGAAATCGGAGAAATAAACAACCGGGATACGCTGGAAGAATATCTGCGTTCTGTGTGGGAAATTATCGGAGTTGTTGATGATCAGACAAAGAGACAGATGACGGATCGTTCACCGGATGTAATCATGGGTGGCGTCTCAAATGATTCTATTCACACATGGTGACCCTTCACTGTGGTTTTTCATAGATCAAAGAATGTACGGAAGATTTATTGTAGATATAAATTGTCGGATATTTCAGAACGGAAAACCATCGTCAGGTATTTTATCCGGTCCGTTCAATGCTTCACGGATTTCTCCCAGAAGGTTTTCCTGATCCTGAGCTCCCGGAATATTATATCCGGAGTGTTTGGCTGCTTCAATTAACAAGATGCGCCGTGTTTTCAATGCATCTCTGATTGCCTTTCCGCCGTCAGGAATCACGGCAGCGAGATCTCCGCGTGGTCCGAATTTTTTATCACTCTTTTCTAATTCCTGTAATTGTTTCAGGTTCAAATTTTTCAGTGCAGCCGGGTCATCAATGGGTAGACCGGCGTATTGAAGGATATTTCGGATAGCTCCTTGTGTTAGGGGTTCAAAACCGACCGGAGGTTCGGATATAAATTCCGGAGGTTGAACATTACTTGGCTGTGTGTGTGCTCTATATTCAAACCCTCCGCTTCTGATCGTGAATCCTTTTGGTTCAGTATCTGTCATAGTACGCGTATTATATCAATTATATGCAATTTTAATCAGTTATAACGTTTATGATAGAATGATGCCATGTTTAATTTTCTCTTTGGACTTTTTTCCCATGACCTCGGAATTGACCTCGGAACTGCCAATACTCTTGTGTATGTGAAGGGCAAAGGTATCATGATCAGGGAACCTTCCGTTGTTGCGCGCCACAGGAAAACAAAGGCAATTATTGCAATAGGCATGGAGGCTAAAAAGATGCTCGGGAAAACTCCCGGTACAATTGAAGCCCTCCGGCCTCTCAAAGACGGTGTGATTGCGGATTTTGATGCTGCGGAAGCCATGATATCCCATTATATCAAGCTTATCCACGATCTTCCGGGTAACGGACCATCGTTTCTGCCGAAAATTCCGCGTCCGAAGGTCGTTGTCGGTATCCCGTCCGGAGTAACCGAGGTGGAACGGAGAGCCGTACAGGAGGCGTGCCTCATGGCAGGAGCGCGTGAGGCGTTCCTTATAGAGGAACCTATGGCTGCTGCAATTGGAGCCAACCTGCCGATTCAGGAAAGCAATGGTAGCTTTATCTGCGATATAGGCGGGGGAACAACGGAAATTGCGGTTTTGTCTCTCGGCGGGATTGTAGTGAACCGGTCTATCAGAACTGCCGGAGATGAGATGGATGAAGTCATAGCATCATATTTACGTCTGAAACACGGGATATTAGTCGGGGAACAGACAGCAGAGGAAATTAAAATTACCATAGGATCAGCGTATGCATCGGAAAAAAATGAAAAGCAGATGGTTGTGCGCGGTCGTGACATAGAATCCGGGCTGCCGAAGACGATTAAAGCTACAAGTGAAGAAGTGCGGGAAGCAATCATGCCTGTCATTCATGAGATTACTGAAGCGATAGCAGAAACGATTGAGGAGACTCCTCCTGAGCTTACAAGTGATATTGTGGAGCATGGTATCGTTATGGCGGGTGGCGGGTCACTCATGCCCGGCATAGATACACTCATTGCAAAAGAAATGAAAATGCCGGTGTGGATAACCGATGATCCCCAGACTGCGGTTGTGAGAGGATGCGGAAAGCTTCTCGATGATGCAAAACTGCTTCAGACCGTCCGTGTTGCATCAAGGAAGATTTATAATTAATATGGCTCTTGCTCATTTTATATCCCGTGTATTTGAACCGTCAGTCGTATTACTTCTTTTTACGATCGGTGCGGTTTGGACAAGTACGTTAACACTCAGCGGAAAAGTAATTTTTCTTATCGCATTATTATTATGCATGTTTGTTCCGGTCATGCTCCTTCGTGTCTGGGCAGTGAAGAAGGGAATTTTGGGTGATTGGGATGTGTCCAAAAGGGAACAGCGTCCGAAAGCATTACTCGTTCTCTTGCTGCTGGGGTTTGTTAATCTCATTATTGTGAAAATATTCGGGGATGGGATGCTTTTCAGGATTTTTCTCGTTTTTTATGGATGGCTTCTCGGATTTTCTCTTATTACGCTTTGGTGGAAAATTTCCGGACATGTCGGAATCACAACTCTGGCTGCGGGACTTATGTTTCATTCCCTCGGAATACACTATTGGCCGGTTCTCATCTCCGTTCCGCTGGTTGGATGGTCACGGGTAACAACCGGAAATCACACTCCCAGTCAGGTTCTGGGAGGTGCCGCATATTCTTTTGTTATCATATGGCTTTATAGTTTAGTATAAGAAGTTTTCGCAGGTATATTTATTTGCTGCCATCTCACCAAGATATGAAATTCGGTAAAGCATTTTCCGATTCCGTCGTTTTACACAAAAAACAGGAGACAAATATTTGGCATGACAAACCGGATGCCTGGTATCTGGGACGCGGAAGGATTTTGCTTTTTACAGTTATCCTTTTTGTCAGTTTTTTTATCCTCGTTATCCGGATGTTTCACCTGACAATTGTAAAAGGGAATGAGTATCGTTCAATTGCCGAAAGCAACCGTACGCGTGAGCTTGTCCGTCATGCTCCGCGCGGTATTATCAGGGACCGGACAGGCAAACCTCTCGTTACCAATGTTGCCAGGTACCGTTTGTTATATCCGTGTCCGACCAAATCTGAGGGATCTAAGGAATGCAGCAAAATAATTTCAAAAGAAGAAGGAGAGAAAATATCAAAAACAGGATTGCAGCCGGGTGAATTTCTTGAAGTTGATTACGAAAGAACGTATCCGTCAGGCTCAGACATGGCGCATCTGATAGGATATACGGGTGAGATTACCAAAATGGAACTGGACGAGCAGTATTTTCAGCTTCGCGCATACAGGTCCGGGGACAAAATTGGCAGGAGCGGTGTTGAAGCGGTGTTTGAAGACCGGCTCAGAGGCCGTGACGGCAAGGAACTCGTCGAAGTAGACGCAACAGGGAAGTTACTGCGGACACTTGGTATTGACCGTGAACAGCCGGGTACGGATGTTACGCTTGCAGTGGACGCGTCATTGTCCCGCGTTGTTGCCGGTGCATTTCCGGCTGGAAGAAAGGGTGCAATTGTTGTTACAAAACCGTCAACCGGCGAGGTCCTTGCATTGTATTCAAGTCCTTCGTTCGACCCGGAGATTTTTTCGCAGACGCTCAGTACGGATACATATAGGGATGTGTTGAAAAATCCCGAGATGCCTCTTTTTAACCGTGCAGTCGGCGGAGAATACCCGCCGGGGTCTACTTTTAAACTTATAACAGCCGTTGCCGGGCTGGAAGACAAGGCTATAACCTCACAAACGACGATTGTCGATACGGGTGTCGTGACAATCGGAACGTTCAGCTTTGCCAACTGGTATTTTACGCAGTACGGGAAAACAGAGGGAGCGGTTGATATCGTAAAAGCACTGCAAAGAAGCAATGACATCTTTTTTTATAAAGTAGGAGAACGGTTGGGAATTACCAAACTCGCAGCATGGGCAAAAACATTCGGTATGGGTAGACTGACCGGCATTGAGCTCGATGGCGAGTCACCGGGGCTCATGCCTGATCCGGCATGGAAAAAAAAGCATTTTTCAACTCAGGCTGAAATTGAAGCGCGGATGGATGCGTGGTATACGGGAGACACGTATCACGCTGCCATCGGACAGGGATATATGCTTGCGACACCTTTGCAGGTTAACACATGGACAAATATTGTGGCAGATAACGGGATTTTGTGCCGTCCGACTGTAGAAAAAATTCAGGTGAATCATAAGCGCGTTTGTCAGGACCTTTCAATATCTCCGGATACTGTGAACATCGTTGTACATGGTATGGTAGGAGCATGTGGTGAGGGAGGGACGGGATGGCCGCTTGTAGGATTCGGAATTCCTAAATCTTCCCCTGCGGAATCTTCATCTTCAGGTCAGACGAAGGATAGTCTGAGGAGTATACCGGTTGCCTGCAAAACCGGTACAGCAGAATTCGGGGATCCGACAGGAAAAACGCACGCCTGGTTTACGGTTTTCGCTCCGGTACCTGAGGAATATCTCGGGAAATCAGGAGCTACGTCGAAAGAGGGTGAGTTATCCGGTGATCCGGAGATAACGGTCACTGTTCTTATTGAAGAGGGAGGAGAAGGTTCATCAGTTGCAGCGCCGATTGCCAAAACCATTCTTACATCATGGTTCGGACGGTAAACATTACTCCCGTATATCGTCAAACGACCAGAACACAGTTCTATTAAAAATCATAATCCAGATCACATTTATAAACCGGATAATTACTTCCCTGATGAGGCGAATTGGTGAATGGAACCTTCTGCCGGACATATATACTTTTAAATCCCAACACCATTTCACAGTACCTACCCGTTTCAGTTGCCGTGCCAGATATCTGTCTGACTGCAGGTTTACAGCAGTTGATAAACCGCCGATCTTTTCATAAGCATGTTTCCGGAATGCGATATTTGCACCGATTGGCGAAAGAGTTCCCGTTACTTTCTGAAATTTCATAAGCAGGGTATTGCCGTATTTAAGTAATGACGACTTGTCCGAAAAGTAGCACGGCCCGCCGACGCATACCACCTCCGGATTTTCAAATTGCTTCATAAGAAACTCCATCCAATGGCGCCCGTGTGTTGTGTCGGCATCAGTAATTGCAATAATTGGAGCACGTGCCTGTGATATTCCCTTTAGGAAAGCGTATATATACCCTTTCCGTTTTTCGGATATGACACGGACATTTTTAAACGATGCAGCTATTGATGCAGTGTTATCGGTAGACGCGTTGTCTATAACGATTATTTCGTATGTATATGCAGTTTGCTGGCTATTCAGCGTTTCCAGACATTTTCCCAGTAAAAGTTCTTCGTTATATGCCGGAATGCAGATGGATACATCCGGTATGGTTGTACGAATATCAGTATTCCGCTCTGCTGGACTCCCATTCATGTGTCAGACTATAATACACGAATATGGCCGTAAAATCAGTAAGTGTCATTATTCCTGCATTAAACGAAGAGCGGACGGTCGCCGGTATTGTGCAGAGTGTTTTAACATGGAGGGACGATGTACAGGTTATCGTTGTTGACGATGGGTCCATCGACGGGACATATGCATCAGTTGCGCGGTTTAAAACACGACTGACACTTATCCGTCAAAAAAATATGGGGCAGGGGGCGGCTATCGCTGCAGGTTTGGTAAAAGCGCAAAACGAGATTATTCTCTGTATTGACGCGGATGTTACCTCGGTTACACATTTTGACCTTGACGCAATGATTGCACCTCTTGAAAAAGGTTCAGAAGATATGGCAATTGCAGTTCTCCAATACTGGAAAAAGGGGTCTTTTGAACCGTTTAACGACATAAGCGGCACGAGATCGTTTTTCAGGAAAAACGTTTTATCGCGTATAGATGAAATCCGGAAGAGTAAATACGGTATCACTGTTCTTATCAATGATATCCATGCCAAAAAGCGCGTTGGGTATGTACGGCTGCCGTATGTCTATGTTCTCGGAAAATTTGATAAACAATCCGTACCTGATGCGATGCGGACATATGTAAAAGAAGCGGCAGAGCTCACGTTTCAGGCACTTCGCCAACAGGCTAAAGACGTGACACCGTCCACGAAAAAGATTCTGAAAAGCATCCAATCCTACCTCAGATCCGCTCTCGAATACATCAACTCTTAATGGTTTCCATGTGTGATAAAGTATATTTGTGGCAGATTGTGAGGACAGGAAGTATTTTCTCGCATTCAGTGTATTTCCCGGCATAGGTCCGGTACGGTTTCGGCTTCTTTATTCATATTTCAAATCAGCACGTAATGCCTGGAACGCAACTGTCAAAGATCTTGAAGATACGGGACTCTACAATTCACTCGTTTCACGTTTTGATGAGTTTAGGCACACATTCGATATACCTGCATATTGCAGTAAACTCGCACAAATGGGAATTTCCTATCTTTGTTATACGGATGAAAAATACCCCGGACTTCTGAGAGAAATTTCTGATGCACCTATCGTTATTTATGTTAAAGGAAAGCGGGGAAAAGAACCGATTTCACTCGAAAGGACCATCGTCGTTGTCGGTACCCGCCGTATTACACCATACGGTCAGACAGTAACCCAAAAATTTGTGGAAGGGCTCGTTTCGTATGGTTTTACTATTGTTTCAGGTATGGCGTATGGTGTGGATGCAGTTGCTCATACTTCAGCCTTAAAAGCTGGCGGATCTACAATTGCAGTCCTCGGTTGCGGTATTGACATTATTGCTCCACCAAGTAATGCTTACTTATATACTGATATTGCATTATGCGGCAGGGGAGCGATCGTGTCGGAAATGCCACTCGGTCTTCGGCCAGGGAAAGGGCTTTTTCCCGCACGCAACAGAATTATCAGCGGATTGTCGCTTGGGGTAGTTGTAACGGAAGGTGCAGATGATTCAGGATCGCTTATCACTGCGCGGTATGCCCTGGATCAGGGTCGTGAAGTGTTTGCGGTCCCGGGACCGGTCACAAGTCCGTACAGTAAGGGGCCTGCAAAACTCATAAAAAACGGGGCAAAACTGATAGAAACGACGGAAGATATCGTAGAAGAATTAGGAATATTGCCGACAACGAAGGGAAAAACCGGAAAGTCAAAGTCTCTCGGGAATACGGAGAGTGAACGGGTAATCATCAAAATGCTCGAAAACGGTCCAAGGCATATTGACGAGATAAAAGGTGTAACAAACTTGACATTATCAGATGTAGCCGCTACCCTAACGGTTCTTGAAATGCGGGGATGTGTGAAAAATCAGGGGGATGCAGTATATACACTTATATAATATGAAATTAATTATTGTAGAATCACCGACAAAAGCAAAAACACTGACCAAATTTTTAAAAGGAACATACCGTGTTGAAGCGACGCTCGGGCATATCCGCGATCTCCCGAAAGGGGATTTCGGTGTAGATACCCAGCACGCATTTACTCCGAAATATATCATTCCCCGCGACAAGCAAAAGCACGTGACGGATTTAAAACACGCGGCTTCTTCATCTGACAGTGTCATTCTGGCAACCGATCCTGACCGGGAAGGTGAGGCAATTGCCTGGCACGTAGCCTCAATACTTACATCTGACGGTCTGAAATCACCGGGAAAATCAAAGAAACCGAATTCCAAGGACGGGAAATCTGATCTGAAACACGTAACTGTTTCCATTGAGAATATGGAAAGGATTGTGTTTCATGAAATAACCAAAACTGCAATAGAAGAAGCACTTGCTCATCCGCGTGTCATTGATATGAAACTTGTACACGCTCAACAAGCCAGAAGAATACTCGATCGGATTGTGGGATATAAATTATCACCGCTTCTCTGGCAAAAATTATCGCGGAGATGGCTTTCAGCCGGACGCGTTCAGTCAGTGACGGTGCGTCTTATTGTCGAGAGGGAGAGAGAAATTGAAGCATTTAAAAAGATCCAATTTGTAACAATTGAAGGTACGTTTTCGGATGCTGCATCCAAAGAGCAAATCAAGGCAACGCTGGCATCCAAAAACGGTGTTGGGTACGAAAAAAAAGCAACGTACCCCCTTTTTGACGGTGAGTATTCCGTCACATATACAAGCATTCCGTCAGTAGATGAAGGTAATGCCATCATAAATGACATCAAAGCGCCGTATACAGTTACTGCGGTTGATAAAAAGGAAATACGGCGATCACCGCCCTATCCGTTTACAACAAGCACGCTTCAGCAGGAAGCGGGAAGAAAACTCTATTTTTCATCCAAAAAAACCATGCAGGTTGCCCAGAAGCTGTATGAAGAAGGTATTATCACATATCACAGAACTGACAGTGTAAATTTAGCGGACAAATTCGTGAGTGAAGCACGTACGTATATTACGAAACAGTACGGAAGTGAGTATATACCAGAGACGCCGAAAGTATATCATACGAAATCCAAGGTAGCTCAGGAGGCGCATGAAGCCATCCGTCCGACTGATGTTGCCGCGGATCCGGGATCGCTTGCTGAAAATCCGATGTTAAACCACGACCATGTCCGGTTGTATGAGCTTATATGGAAGCGGGCTCTTGCATGTCAGTCAAATGACGCTGTGTTTGATTCGACAACGATCGTCATAACATCAGCGAACGGTTATGCATATCAGACTCAGGGATCAATAATTAAATTTGAAGGATTTCTCAAAATTCTCGGGAGAGAAAACGGAGAAGCGGTAATTCCAAAAGTTATGGTCGGACAGGAACTGACGCGTACGGATGCTGTATGTGTCGAACATGCCACCAACCCGCCTCCGCGGTATACGGAAAGCTCGCTTGTGAAAGCACTTGAGGAGAAAGAAATAGGCCGTCCGTCGACATATGCACCGATTATTTCCACAATTATTGAACGCAATTACGTCGTGAAAGAGGAAAAAAAGCTCAAACCCACGGAGCTCGGGATGGCCGTCGTTGATTTTCTTGTAAAATATTTTCCGGACATACTCAGTCTCCCGTTTACGGCATCTATGGAAGGACAGCTTGATGCCATAGCAAACGGCCAGACCGATTGGGTTCCTGTGGTTGCGGCATTTTATGAACCATTTGCCAAAACGCTCGATGCGGCTTACATTACCGCGGAAAAAGTAAAAATGACGGTGGAGGAGACGGGGGAGTTATGTCCTTTATGCAATAGTCCCCTGGTGCTTCGGATCGGAAGATACGGAAAATTTATAGCCTGCAGTACCTACCCAAAGTGTTCTTATACCAAGCAGTTCCTGGAAAAGATTGATATCAAATGCCCGAAATGCAGCAGCCCCATGGTTATGAAAAAAAGCCGGAGGGGTAAAATGTTTTACGGGTGTTCAAGCTACCCGAAATGCACATTCGCCGCGTGGAAAAAGGAAGATATCAAGTAATATACATCTTTTATGAAACGGACACGTATAATTCTCTTCGGTATAGGAATTATTATTTTCATTATCGGTGTCGGCATTTTTATTTCCGTAAAGCATGTTATATCGCCGATACCTGAGGAAGGTGCAATTGAAATAATTTATATCACACCGACACCTTCCGAAAAAACAATACCGGTTTCACTTCCGCAGGATATTGATTCCGAAATTACTCCTTCGGATGTTCCCTGATCCGCCTCTTTTATATAATTTGCTGCATAGGGTATGATAAAAAGTATGGAGTATTTATTTGAACTGGATCGGATGATTTTTCTGTGGATAAATCATTTTCCGCATACATCGTATTTGCAGACAATAGCTCTTTTTCTCTCCGGAATAGGATCATACGGTTTTGTCTGGTTTATTCTCGGTTTTTACATGTTTCTCCGTGAAGAGATTAAAGATCATACATTTTATCTTTTGTTTCTTCTTTCCGGGTTAGCGGGTTATTTGTTCGTTGAATTCATCCTGAAGCCGGGATTCGGAAGGATGAGACCCGGAGAATTAATAGGTGCGATAGTTACATCGTCAGACTTAAGTACCTCGTTTTCCTTTCCGTCAGGACATGCGACTATGGCATTCGCCTTGGCCTCAATCCTTGCGTACAAAGAAAAGAAGCTGGGAGTATTCTTTTATATCCTCGCGTTTTTTATTGCATTATCCCGCGTATATCTTGGTAAGCATTATCCTTCGGATGTCCTCGCCGGATCATTGATCGGATACTGTATCGGACGCATGTGTATTTATGTATATACCAGCGGACTGTTTCACCGAATCCTTAAAAACACAAAAACGCGTAAACGGAAAAAAGAAGTATAATAGCCTCATGATTAAGCTGAATGCACAGGAATTGCGTACATCCGTTCCGGATAAAGAAGCATATGCACAAATTCCCAAACACGAAATTACGATCATTCTGGATAACGTGCTTGATACGTATAACGTAGGGTCCATTTTCCGCTTGTCTGATGCCGTTGCAGCAAAAAAAGTGTATCTTACCGGACAGACACTTACGCCTCCGAACTCACGGATAAAAAAAGCATCCATCAACACGTGGGGCTGGGTGGATTGGGAATACGCCGACACTGCAAAGGATGCCGTACAGCGGATAAAACGTGAGATACCTGATACTTTGATTGTTGCCGTAGAACAGGATAAGCGAAGCATACCTTTCGCAAACGTCAGATATACACTCCCTCTTGCAATAGTAGTCGGAAACGAAACGTATGGCGTGTCGAAAGATGTTTTGGATATCTCAGATTTTATTGTTGAACTTCCGATGTACGGAGTGAACAAATCACTCAACGTCATGGTCTCAACGGGGATTATACTGTATGAGATTATGAAACAACTGCCGCAGGGTAGCGGAAAGATCACCGAAACGCATTAAATTTATAACATGAAGAGACACATCCTCATTTTCGGTATACTATCCTTTATTATTTTTTTAGTATTCAGCCGGCAGGTGAAATATGGCTTCATGCGTGATGCTGATTTTGCCGTAACCGTTAAAATTCAGGAGAGGATAGACAAATCACCACATCTTCGGAGCGCTGCGTTTATGGGAGATATATTGGAAGGATCACTATATGCCGCCGGTCCGGTTGTCTCTGTTGTTATTGTTGCTTTTTTAACCCTGGTTGTATTTATAGATATCAAACACAGGAAAGTAAGATTCTCTGCGCTTTTAATTCCTTTACTTTTTGCGTTGATGACTTGTGTTGAAATATACGGGAAAACCGTCGTTCACCACCCGGCTCCGCCGTTTCTGTTTGTGAAAAATCCAATTTCACATTTTCCTCCGTATCATATTATTGAGGAATTTTCCTATCCTTCCGGACACGCGGCACGCGCAGTATTTATGAGCATAGTTATGTTTTTTACTATACGATCATATATTCAAGGATCCGTTCAAAGACGAATCAGCATATTGTTACTATTCTTCGGTGTAATCTATAGTATTCTCATTTCTCTTTCCGTAATATATCTTGGTCATCATTGGTTGTCTGATATTGTCGGAGGAGTTCTGTTGGGTTTTGGAGCCGGATTAGCACTTTATTTATCGGTACGGCATTACGCATAAAATATATATTTTTTGAACGCACAGCCTATTGACTGCTGTGTGTCCCTTCGTTATAATCTTTCTACAATGAGCGAGTAGGAGATCGATCAGCAAAGGTTAGATGGATAAATATCCCGACCACTGGTCGGGTTTTTTGATTCGTTAGTTAATGAATAAATTCTTATTTATGAGTTTACTAACGATCAATTCAGATTTTTTAGAAACAAAAGAAAAAATCTGAACACCTTAATTCTTCTTCATTGTACGCTCTTTAACAATCGAATGGTGATAGGATAATGAACGGATTTATCCGTTCAATTTTTTTGAGAGTTTGATCCTGGCTCAGGATGAACGCTGGCGGCGTGCCTTAAGCATGCAAGTCGAACGGGATTTTGAGTCGCAAGATTTAAATTCCAGTGGCGGACGGGTGAGTATAAGCAAGGAATCTACCCTAAAGTATCGCATAGCTCGTCGAAAGACGGGGTAATATCGGTATATCACCGTAAGGTGAAAGAGACTTAACTTCTCGCTTTAGGAGTGAGCCTTGTGCCTATCAGCTTGTTGGTGGGGTAATAGCCTACCAAGGCTATGACGGGTAGGGGTGTGAGAGCACGATCCCCCACAATGGCACTGAGACACGGGCCATACATCTACGGTGGCAGCAACTGGGAATATTCGGCAATGGGCGAAAGCCTGACCGAGCGACGCCGCGTGAGGGATGAAGGCCTTCGGGTTGTAAACTTCTTTTGCCTTAGCCATGCAAGGCTGAGGCAGAATAAGCACCTACTAACTACGTGCCAGCAGTCGCGGTAATACGTAGGGTGCAAGCGTTATCCGGATTCATTGGGCGTAAAGTGTGCGTAGGCGGCTTATCGCAGTCGTGCTTAAATAGCCCGAGGCTTAACCTCGGCGTTGGGTACGAGACTGGGTATACTTGAGGGAGGTAGAGGAAAGCTGGAACTCATGGTGAAGCAGTGAAATGCGTTGATATCAACAGGAACACCAAAGGCGAAGGCACGCTATCTGGAACTCTCCTGACGCTGAGGCACGAAAGCTAGGGGAGCGAAGCAGATTAGAGACCTGTGTAGTCCTAGCCGTAAACGATGTCTGCTAGTTGCCCCAGAATTTTGGGAAGTGAAAACTTCTTGTATTTCAGAATGCTTAAAAAGCATTCTGCCCAAAATTTTGGGGTGACGTAAGCTAACGCGTTAAGCAGACCGCCTGGGGAGTACGATCGCAAGGTTAAAACTCAAAGGAATTGACGGGGACCCGCACAACCGGTGGAGCGTGTGGTTCAATTCGAGACAAAGCGAAAAACCTCACCAGGGTTTGACATGTTACCGTACTATTCTCTGGAAACAGGGAAAATCCGCAAGGATGGCTAGCACAGCTGCTGCATGGCTGTCGTCAGCTCGTGCCGTGAGGTGTTCCCTTAAGTGGGAAAACGAGCGCAACCCCTATCCAATGTTATATATTCATTGGAGACCGCCCCGTCCTTAAGCAGCTTAATAAATTGATCTTGAGGAGGGGAGGAAGGAGGGGACGACGTCAAGTCAGCACGGCGCTTATACCCTGGGCTACACACACCCTACAATGGCGAAAAACAATGGGCTGCAAGCCGGTAACGGCAAGCAAATCCCTGTAAATTTCGCCTCAGTTCAGATTGAGGTCTGCAACCCGACCTCATGAAGTCGGAATCGGTAGTAATCGCAGATCAGCAGGCTGCGGTGAATACGTTCTCGGGTCTTGTACACACCGCCCGTCAAGCCAACAAAGTTGGGGGCGGCCGAAGAGCCCCGATTTATCGGGGAGCTAAGCCGAACTCAGCGATGAGGACTAAGTCGTAACAAGGTATCCCTAGCCGAAGCTGGGGATGGATCACCTCCTTTCTAATATAAAATTGTCAGTGATCACGAACTTCGATTGTATCGAAGGGTCGTTGACAGTTTTTCTCTCACAATGTTCCTATCACCATCCGGTTGTTAAACAAATTAATCCTCCTTTACGGAGGATTTTTTGTATCTTGTTTAATTCAGAATTACATTAAAATATTTCGTAACATATAGACTGTCAGAATGCTACGGATGCGTATAATATGATATGCATTTATACTATTAGTAATTGAGGCATGAGAATATACATGTTAAAATCGTTTCGTAGTGACGTTGCGATAAGGTGGCACAATTGATAATTTCAACCTGAATATGCATTTGGCGCGGTGGCGAAGTGGTAACGCGGGTGTTAGTCCCAGCACAATCATTCCAAATCTGAGAAGATTTTGGGAATAGATTTGCGGGATCCCGTATTTGCTAAATTCGGCGCAATGGCGAAGTGGAAACGCGGGTGTCTGCAAAACACCTATGCGAGGGTTCGATTCCCTCCGCGCCTCAACTAAGCAAATACGGGACAAAAACAGCTACCCGCCTCGACTCGCAGAGACAGAGTCGATGCGAGGCGAGTGCAGCGGTTCGACCTGCCCCGCTGTAGTCCCGAGCTTATCGAAGGATGAAGGAGGGTTCAGGCACACGTAACAATTGTGATAAAATTAACAATCCGAGAGGGTTTACCCTGTAAATTTCAACGAGTCACGAAGTGACTCGCAAAGAAATATACAAGGTAAATTTTTGAAATTTACAGGGTGACTAGTTCATCGGTAGAACGCTTTCCTGATAAGAAAGAGGCGCATGGTCCGACTCCATGGTCACCCACTGCACAATTTCTTGAGTCACGGAGTTTGGATCGTATAATCGGGCTTATGGATGATCCTATACAATTGAAAACAATAAATATCGGTCAAATTCCTTCGTATGAAATTGGATTGGTATCAGAGGCTGCACATGCTCTTGGTTTTCGTGTAAAAGGTACCTACGGAACAGGGACATACTACAATGTTACCCCGACAAACAAGGAAATAACTGTCAGTGGCGGAAATTACGGGATCCTACTATCATATCCCGAAGATAAGGATGCTGGAAAATTTTGGGATAAATTTTTTGAACTTAAAGGTTCAAAAGGCCAAGTTCTCCTAACGTAGAAGCGGAATAATAAGTCATCCCTGATATTAATAGCAACTTTTGACCCCTTTCAATTCTATTTCCTCGATGGTACATTCAGAAGAATATAAAAAATAGTGAAGTTTGGGGCGTTATAACAGTTCATCGGTAGAACGCTTTCCTGATAAGAAAGAGGCGCATGGTCCGACTCCATGGTCACCCACAAAGAGATATTCTACGAGACTTTTTTATATATTTTCTTCGCCTTTAAACCATTCATAATAAACCGCAGGAATGAAAAGGAGCATAATTGTTGAAGCAATAAGAATTCCTGAAATTATTGCTCCTCCCAGTCCTCTCCATAGAGGATCAGCAAGAGTAATCGGTAATAGTCCTAGAACCGTACAGAGTTTTGTCAGAATGATGGGTTCAAGTCTGGATGCACCCGCGTCAGCAATAGCTTCTTTAAATCCCATGCCCTCTTTTCTGTTGCGATTGATTTTATCAACGATAAACATGGAGTTTGTCACGACGATTCCGAAAAGAGACAGAATTCCGATAAGTGCCGGGAAAGAAAGCGGTGTTTGTGTAATGGCAAATATTACAAATACGGAGGATACAGCAAGCGGAATTACGAGTAACACGATAAATGCTTGTCGGTAAGACTGGAACTGAACTACCATAGTGACCAATATGAGAATAAAGGCAAGAATCATTGCCTGTATTATGGATTGAACACTTTTTTTGTTTTCGTCGTTAATCCCTCCTGTTTTCCACCCGTATCCTTCAGGAAGTTTCAGTGAATCTGCGAACGCTTCCAGTTGCTTGTTTATTTCAGTTGCGTTGTATCCGTTTTTAACAGACGCGGATACGGTCAAAGTCCGTTTGCCTCCTTCCCGTGTTATCGTTGTAGGATTGACCTGCGGGATAAAAGTCCCGAGAGAAACTAAAGGAACATAAGTACCTTGTGATGTAGGTATGAGTATCGATCCGAGCATTTCCGGGGTTTCTGTAAGTTTTCCGTATGTGAGTACAATATTTTCTTTGTCTTTAGCGCTTTTATCAAATTTGACATCTGCAAGAGTAAATCCACTTACAAATGTTCTCAGAGTGAGTCCGATCGTATCCATTGATACACCGTTTGCTGCTATTTTTTGCCGATCCGGCAGAAAAACGATTTTACTCGTTCCTGGTTTTACACTTTTATCTATATTCGTTACTCCCGGTATTCCGGAAAGGTACGTTTGAATTTTATCCGCATATGTATCCAAAAAACCCAAATCGTCACCCGAGAGTTTAATTGCTAAATCGGAGCCTGCCGGCGGCCCGGATGTAATTTCTGTTACGGACACTTTACCAGTTTCATACGTCTTAAATGCATTCCGTACGGATTCTGCAATTTGTGAAGAAGGGGTCTTGCGCTTGTTTTTCCCAACAAGGTGGATAGTAGCAAGCGCCGTATTTGGTGTATCCACAGAACTTCCGAATGTTGACAGGGATGAACCGATATCGATGACTGTAAACAATGATTCGGGAGTCTTTCGTAATTTTTCGATCAGATTCAATCCGTCCGCGGTAACTGTATTGGTATTTGTACCCGGCGGAAGCTCAAGGGAAACATAGATTCTGTCTCCGTCTGTTTTTGGAAAAAATTCATTTTTGACAAATCCCATGGGAAGAAGGGCAAATGCCCAGAGAGCGTAGAGAATGATTCCGATGATAACTTTTTTACGTGCCTTGGGTGAATTAAGTATGTTTGTTATGAGCCAATAATATTTGGAACTGACGAGTTCCAGATTAATAATTCCGTGATCAAAGTACCCATAAATTGTTTCGAAAACCGATTGAATTCCGTTTGATGACCGCAAAAACGTAAGTATGCGTTTTTTTATAGTAGGAAAGATTATATATATAACAAAGATAAGCAGGATATAAAGAACGGCGATCATCGGGAAGAGCGGATTTGACCGAAAAACGAGTGTGAGTACGCTGAAAGAAAGTACTAGAAGTATAAACCTGAGAAGTACGGAAACCCGGTGTGCAATTGCAGGTTTCAGAAGTATGATGCATACTTGGCAGTGTAATCAGTACGGCAATTGCAGTGGATGATAGCATGGTTACAGTGACGACGACGGGTATGGGTTTTATAAATTCACCGATGATACCGGTTGAAAGAAGTAAAGGTACGAAAGACCAAATCGTCGTAATTGTCGTTGACCAGATTGGGACAATAAGGTCACGCCATACGACAAGTCCGGTTTGCGTCGGCGTAAACTTGCCGGTTCGATAATAGCTCGTCATAGCCTGCACGGTAACGATCGTATCATCAATCAGAAGTCCGAGCGCAATAAGAAACGCGAATAACGAAAGGAAATTAATAGACATTCCTGTATAACGCATAAAGAAAAAAGCTGAAAGGAACGTAAGTGGAACCGTAAGTGACGAAATAAGTGCCTGTCTCAGTCCCAAAAAAACGAATAAACATGCCATGACAAGAAGTATGGTGGAACGGAACTCTCCTACAAGTTCATTAAATTGATCTGTTATGTCTTCGGCGGCGTTGACAATTGTATCAATTGAATATTCATCACCATACAAATGTATAAGTTTATAAACGATACGTTTCACGTCAGTATCGACTACATCAAAATTCACGTTTGTGTTTTTGTATACGCTCATAGTGACTGTTCGTTGCGGTTTTGTTTCTCTGTCAGCGTAATACGACGGAAGGATGTTCTCGTTTGAAATTTCCATAATTGTACTGATATCACCGAGTTTGACGGGAGTTCCGGAGACTGAAATACGGGTATTACGGAGATCTTCGAGTGTTGTTATCGTAGGATCGATTGTCAGTGAAAAGGAATTTATAGAGGTATTTACTGATCCGGCTGGGTAGGAAGCAATTGCTGTTTTTACGGCTTGGCTGACCGCAATGGGATTTATGCCGAAATCACGCATTTTTTCAGGGGATAGCGTGACGGATATTTGCTGCAGTTCATACCCGGATACGTTGATGCGGTTTACAGACGGTACGTTTTCAAGATTTCTTTTCAGTTCTTCCGTAAAACGCATAAGCGACGGTAATGCCTGTCCCCGGATAGCAAAAGTCCATACCGGTCTATCCTCAAAATCCAGAACATTGACTTTTGGGGTTTGTGCATCAGGTGGAAGAGAAGTAACGCTGTCTACCGACGACTGTACGTCGTTTTTAGCTTTATCTTGTGATACAGTTGAGAGAAATTGGACAGATATCGCGGATACGTTTGACCGTGATACGGAGGTGAGTGTATCAATTCCGACAATATCATTCAGTTCGTTTTCAATAGGTATTGTTACAAGCGATTCGACATCTTCAGGCCCGGCTCCGGGAAGAAATGTAAGAATAGTGACAATAGGAATTTTTATTTCAGGATTTAATCGCTTTGGGATGGAAAAATAACTCGCAATTCCGAGAAACAGAATAGCAATGACAAGAAGGAGGACAAGTCGGATGTTTGTTATCCACGAAGCGACAAAACCTTTCAGAAGGTTTTTATCAAACGTGATTCTTTCAAGATACGATGAACGTTTCACGGTTGCTGATTTGCGTCGTGTAATCTCCGGTTTGTGGATGTTTGATATCATCGGATTATTTCGAAATGGATATGCTATCTCCATCCTGTACGGTTCTGTCGAGTATTATCTGGTCGTTTTTCTGCAATCCTTCGGGAATCTCTACAAACCCCCCCAATACAGTTTCAGTTGTAACTTTACGGCTGACAGCTGCCCATGATCCTTCTCCTGACATACTGGCAATATAAACATAAGAATCATTTTGGGTCTGGTACAGTGCGTCAATAGGAATAACCGGTAAAATTGATGACGACTCGGCTTGCCCAAGGGAGAGATCCACAAGGACAGACGTTCCGGCTTTTGCATTATTCATTGCATCAGGGGGAAGAGAAAAAAGGATACTGTGGAGTATGCCTTCAGTTGGTTCTTTTGAAATATACGTAGGTGGTATGGAATATGAATTTGATCCAATATGGATGGTGGATGGTTCAAGTCGGGAAACTTTTGAAGATATGTCAAATGTTGTTATAACAACGATATGTGCGCTTTGGTTATTGCCGGTGACAGTTGCGAGTGCCTGTCCGGGAGTAACCATTGTTCCGGGCAGTACATGTATACGTTCAATGGTTCCGTCAACGGGTGAAGCGGGGTAGGAAAGTGACTCGCTAATGTACGAGAGTGTCAGATTAAGTTTCGCAATCTCGAGACCCAAGTCTAACGATTTCTCTTCAATTTCTAATTGTTTGAGAGTCAGATCTTTTGTTGCATTTCCTATATTTGCCGCTTCATTATTCTCTCCTGATTGGTACTGTGTGTTTCTCAGGGCGTTTTTCAGTGATCCGAGTCCTGCAAGTACTGCAGCTTTTCCCTGCTTAGATTGGAGGATAAGCGCGTCATTTGCTCCACCTATATTGGTTGCTTCCAAATATGCTATTTGCGCATCGAGAGAACTCAGTACATCTTCGTTTATGTCTATGGTTGCCTGTGTTTCACTTATAGATTCCGTCATGATGTTGCGCAGGTCCTCCAGTTGAAGATTCACTTTTTCGGCTATATCGCGGCGTCTTTGAATAAGATCTTTTTGCCTAGGGTAGTTTTCATTAGCAAACAATGCATTTTTTTCCGCTATCTGGCGTGCAACAGTGGGTGCAGTACCACCCTGATAGTTTGTGGAAAGCCAAAAAAGCGTTTGCCCTTTTCTCACGGAGTTTCCCTCTGTTTTATATATGGCTTGGACAATTCCGCCGGTTTGTGCGAGGATTTTCACGACCCCTGATTTTTCTACCTTTCCGGATACTGTAATAGTCGGTGTTTTTCCGATGCTAAATACATGAACTTTTTTTGGAATTATCTGAGACGTTATAGAAGTGGTAGGTTTACGAATTAATGATCCGAGGATTATAACGAGAAAAAGAAGTCCTATAAGAGTAAAAAAACTTCTTTCAGGATATGTAAGAAGCGTTGAAGTTATCCGTTTATATAGAACGCGCGTATTTCGCTCTAGATTTTGTTTGCTAAATTTTAAAATAGACAATAACCGTACCATATTACTTTTCATAGATGAGAGGAGACAAGTATAACAAAAATTATTAACCTTTTCAATTATCCTATCGGCTATTATTTATCTTTTGTTGGTGTCTATTCTAATTGTAATTCTCGCAAATATTGTGTACGCTAGATATACGATGGAATCTTCACTGACGGACAAAGTTATTCTCATTACAGGAGCGTCAAGCGGCCTCGGGAAAGCGCTTGCAATGCGACTCTGTAATGAAAACGTTAAGCTTGTTCTTCTGTCGCGTTCTGCTTTAAAACTTCAGGACGTCCTAGAAAAGATAAAAACATGCGGAAAAAGCACCGTTTCATCATTCTCATGCAATATTACGGATGTCGAACAGATCAGAAATACTATAGAATTAGTGGTCGAGGCATACGGACGTATCGATATTCTCATAAATAACGCCGGTATTCTCCATGAAGCTAAGATTGAAGATTACCCTGTTAATACGATTCTCGAATTATTTGACGTGAATGCTATCGGGGCAATTTGCATGACACAAACAGTTCTTCCGCATATGAAAAAGGCCAATGAGGGTACGATTCTCAACGTCATCTCAAAAGCGGGGGTAGATCCCGGTGCCGGTGCGACCGTTTACCACGCAACCAAATATGCTCTCGAAGGTTTTACCGGTAGTCTGCGTTTAGAGCTTGAAGGTTCAGGAGTTAAAATTCTCGGGATATATCCGGGCGGTATGGAAGCAAACCTATTTACCACACAGGAGATTGATGATGAAGACACGCCGGCAGTACGCGAGAGAAATGCAGTTGCTGATATTATTGTCCGTGTGCTTGATGGGTCCCGTAGTATCGCAACAGACCATGTGGAAATTAAGCGGTTTTTACCGCTTTGATGTATATGTGTTTACCGACAACACTGACTGTCACACGGATTATCGGGAGCCGGGCAATCATGTCTGACGGACGTACAGTACTTCTCGGGACCGTCGGTGGGGTGCATGCGGGCGATAGGCTTACTGTTATTGCAAACGTCGCTATTGAGCGTTCCGGAGTGAAAAAAGAACGTCGTAAAGGAAAGGATTGAGTCTATGAAGAAAGGAATACTTTTCAGTCTGGCGGCGGCATGTATTTCAGGATTTTCCGTTTATGCAAACGGTCTGTTTGTCACCAATTCTGATCCTGTCGTATTTGCACTTGTCAGGAATATGATCGTGTCGATCATCATGACACTTCTTTTTGTTTTTGGGATTTTCAAATGGAAAGGAAAAACCTATTCAAAGAAAGACTGGTTGAAACTCGCTTGTATCGGTGCCATCGGGGGTGGTATCCCTTTTGCACTCTTTTTTATGGGACTATCACGGATCGGGGCAGTAAATGCTAATATTATCAATAAAAGTCTTTTTCTTTGGGTTGCCGTTTTTGCGCTTCCATTGTTGCACGAACATATATCCAAACTGCAGATTGCCGGTTACGGAATTCTTCTCTTTGCGGTTTTCTTGTATGGAAATACGTTCCGTTTTGTCCCGTCAATAGGTTTAGTAATGGTTCTCTCGGCAACTATGATGTGGGCTATGGAACACGTCCTGGTAAAAAAAGTTTTTTCTGCACACTCCCACCCGTCTATGTTGGCATGGGCGAGGATAATATTCGGATTGCCATGGCTTATGGGACTGGTGTTTCTTGGCAATAAAGGAACATTCATCGCATCGACAGTATCTGCAGCAGCTATCCCTCTTATTGTTTCAAGTATTCTCCTCACTTTATATATTTCTTTTTGGTATCGGGCAATCCGGTTTGCTCCGGTGACGCTTGTATCGTCCATCCTCGTGATTGCGCCGGTTATAACGCTTACGGTTCAATCCCTTGCAGGCGGTCACACATTTACGGGTATACAGCTCGGACAAACGGGTATTATGATAATCGGTATATTTCTGATAACGTACACATATGTCAGGAAATCCATCACATACCCAGGCTCCTGATCCCGAAGGGCTTCTGCTCTGTTCCCGATACGCATTTCCGCCAAATTCGCTTCATTTTTGCGGTCCGGAGAAACAGTCTGAACTTAAGGGTTACATTCACTCCAACACGGTACATACGGGTCTTGCGGATATACTCGGGCATTTTGAAACATTATTTCCGTACCTGCAACTGATTGCTTCCCGGAACGATATACGGGATCCTTATGATAAACGCGTTGTGGAAGCATACTGGATCGGAAATGCACTTCTCTCCCGCGTACCGCAGAAGGATTTCGCACGACATTACCACGATTTTATAAAAAGGAAAATGTCCTACAAACACAAACCGGCATCTCAGCTGTTTGAACTGGGATTTCCGCACCACACGTTCCACGTCATGAATATATTTATGCAAACAGGACATACTCACGTTCCCCAAACGATAGAATCTATGGACCAGTGCAGGATCAAATGGGGGAAAGTACTGTCACAAACAAATCAGGTCAATTCAGGTAAACCCACCTATGTTGTTTCAACCGACAAACTCTATCTAACAAAACATGATACGGTATCGCTTCAGCAAAATGAGGTAATCAGTGCATATACGATTGACGGACAGTATAAAAAGGGTGACACAGTTAGTCTTCATTGGGGCGGAATCTGCAGTATTCTCACAAAACGAAACCTCGCGTACCTTAAACGGTATACAGATGCCGCCATTCGGTTTTGGAACGTGTATACGAAGAGGGATTTTATTTAGTTTATATTGGTACGAAGCTCTATATTACATATACAAACTTGTAAAAACTGTGATGAACATTGGTATAAACTTGTAAAAACCGGTAGATTTACGTTATTTGGTACGTATCTTATCTCCCGTTATGAAGAATAGGAAAATTTATTGTCTGGGAAATACACTTTTTGAACAGGATAGTCTTCCTGTCAGACTTATGCCGGATCTTAAGCGCTCGTTTCCGGACATGTCCTTTGAGTCTGTTGATCCGACGGAGAATTTTATACCGGAGGATAAATCAATTCTTATTGATACGGTTGAGGGAATAAAAGAAATAACGGTTTTCCCGACGCTTGAAAAATTTGAGGATTCCGCCCGTGTTTCCGTCCATGACTATGATCTTCTTCTTCATTTAAAACTTCTTAAAAAAATAAATATTCTGCCACATATCACCATCATCGGAATTCCATCAAATTTGTCCATCAAACTCGTTCTGAAACCACTTATTTTTCTGATCCCTACGCTTTAAAAGCGAAATTGGTAATCGTTTATCGTGACAGCCATTTTATTTTGAGGAAATGAGTAGCGCAGCTCATGCAGGGGTCATATGACCGGACGATGATCTCGATATTTTTTTCCAGATCTTCTTTCGGGTCATCGATATGATTCTCCACATACTGTCGTATGGATTCTTCGATTCCGATCTGGTTTTGGGCAGTCGGGACGATGATGCGGGAGTGCTTTACGGTGCCGTCTTGGTTGATATCAAGCTTGTGGTAGAGTGTCCCTCTGGGGGCTTCTATGATGCCGTATCCGGTTGATGTTTTGAATGTCACGGGAACAGCTTCTTCGGCTTTTGCTTCGTACGTTTTGATAAGATCGATTGATGTATCGATTGCATGGAGCATTTCGATTGCCTGGGCAACATTATTGTAGTAGACGTTGCTTGAAGGAAACCTGCTGAGTATCGTATCTGCATCACGTCTGGTATTGGGGTGCAGCGCATCTTTATTCATATTCACACGGGCAAGAGCCCCAACCATATACGTTTGTCCGTTAAACCGGTATCCTGATGCCTGCGAATGCGGGATGACAACGCGTTCTAGGTGTGCTTCATAGTCAGAAGGATTAACCTGCATACCTTCGTTTGTCGTGAGTACTCCTTTCAGGAATGTGAACCCGTCATCCTTGAGCGCCAGATATTTGACCGGTCGGGTGAGTTCCTTTGATTTGGAGAAGAATACATCCAAAAGCCGTATGACTTTCGGGCGCACGGATTCCAATACCGGTATAAGCTCAAAGAGCTGGTCTTTTGTCGGTATTTTTGTCGTCCCGCCCGGTTTGACGAACGGAGCATGGACGCTTCTGCCACCCGTCAGGATTCCCAGCTTGTTTCCGGCATCCTTGACTTCAAAGCAGTCGTGGAGAAGCTGGTGTTCTTCCTCATTGTGTTCGTCAAATGCAAGTATTGAATCTTTTCCGAACAGGTCAGGTAAAGAAAAGACATAGAGGTGGAGGCCGTGGTCGCGGATAATCAGTCCATAATAGAGAAGCTGGCGGAGCATCTGTGTCTGCTGGGTGGGTACAATACCCAGAGCGTCTTCTGCCGCTTGTGTGGCAGCCAGAAGGTGTGCATTTGAACACGTACCGCAGATACGCGCAAGAAGCTGCGGAACTGCTGCTACCGGTTTATTTCTCACAGCCTCGGTGAAAAACCTTCGCATCTCAGTGATTGCAAATTTACACACGTCCACTTTTCCGTCTATGACACTGATGTCACACCGGGCAGCACCCTCGATTTTTGATAGTTCTTCTATGGATAAACTGAAATCAGCAGAATGCATATGTCATTATTCTTGAATCATGAATTTTATATAATCCCAAATTCTTTAAGATATATATCCAATGTTGTAATGAACTGCTGTTCGCTCATCGGACATCCCTGTACTTTTGCATCCACCGGTACGACATCCTCAACCCGTTTCACGGATTCGGAAAAAGGAAACCGTTCCAATAACTTTTTGATTTCCTCCTTCCGGATCGGATCCAGGAAATTCCGCTGTGCGCTCGGTAGACCCGTACATGCGCACGCACCGACCGCAACGAGTTTTTTGGAAAGACTTCTGATTTTTTTCAGCCTCTCTTCCTGTTCAGGTGAAGAAATTGCACCTTCCACGAATGCTACATCCATTTCTTCCCATCTGTTTTTGGACTGTAGGACTTTAGCATGGATAAACTCCAGCTGTCCGAGCCATTCTTTATAGTGGTTATTGAAAAGTTCGGTAAAAATAATTGTTGAATCTTCGGAACACGTAAATGTAAACCATCCTATACGGAGTTTTTTATCACTCATATGAAAAGTGTAACATATATCGTTTCGTGAATCCTGAACCGGGATTGTATTTTATTCTTTTATAAATATATGTATACTAAGCGTATGGTTCTTTCTGACAGGGATATCAAAAAGGCTCTAACTTCCGGTAGAATTGTCATTACCCCGAAAGTTGACCTGTCTGTACAGCTCGGATCCTGTTCGATCGATTTCCGGCTCGGAAATACCTTCCGTGTTTTCAATTACAGCAAAGTGCCGTTTATCGATCCGCATACCCAGCCGGGCAGTGACGGAATGACACACGAAATTACGATAGAAAACGGGGAACCGTTCATACTCCACCCGGGGGATTTTGTCCTTGCAACCACATTAGAATCATTTTCTCTTTCAGACGATTTACTGGCACGCCTGGAGGGCAGATCAAGCCTCGGCAGACTCGGTATTGTAGTCCACTCGACTGCATCTGTGTTTGATCCGGGATGGCAGGGAGTGATTGTGATGGAACTTGGAAACCTCGGCAGGATGCCGGTTGCCCTTTACCCGGGCATGCGGATATGCGCATTGACGTTTGAGGAGTTGTCCAGCCCTGTGGATGTTCCGTATTCAGCCAAGAAAAATGCCAAATATGCCCGTCAACAGTCACCTCTTGCCAGTAAGATTACCTCTGAGAGTTAATTACTTGATTATCCTAACCGTAGTATCGTATGCTGAATACAGTATATTCTGATTAAGGGAGGTGAGTATTATGGCAAAGAATAATGCTAAGATAAAGATTCTTTCACCGAAAAAAAGCGACAGACAAATGCTGAAAAGCTTTCTTATCGGGATCGGAATAATTCTTTTTGCACTCGTTGTTGTCATAACATCCAGACAGGTTACTACACAGAAATCTGTCGGCAGGTCCAAAGCAGGGGAAGTTACAACACCCGTCTATATGCGTGCATGGGTGCCGACAACAACCGGACTGAAAGTGTGGGCATGGCAAAAATACAATAATTCATGGGCATGGCATAAATCAAACGGCCAAACCGGTGTAGACCTGTCCTATTTATCATATTGGAGAGGCGGAGACGGCAAGAAAGGTCCATGTTCACCCGAGTTTTATACAGGAGGAAAATGTACCATAGATTGGATGGATTTCGATAAGGAAAATGGCGTCAATTACCTTCGTCTCATGCAGGTAGTCGGAAATACTGCACTTATGTGGGGGTATCACCAGACGTCAACAGGTTCCTGGGAACGTGATAGTGTATACAGCGGAACAAACGGACTGGACCTTTCTGTTTTACCATATTTTACAAGTTCATCTCCCTTAGGTCCGTGCGGCAAGGATTCTATATATCAAACATCGTGCGGAGTGAAGGGATTTGATATAAATATGGAAGGATCGAATGCATATTGGCGGTTTTGGAAACCAACGACAAAGGGAGTTTTGGTATGGGCGTATAAATGGGAAAATGGCGGTTGGCAATGGACGGGAAATCCTGTTGATATAAAGTATCTTACGAATTGGGTAGGAAGCGGAAATATCAAAGGTCCGTGTCATCCGGATTTCAACGGCGGATCATCGACGAATTGTACGATAGATGGGATTGATTTTGATACGGAAGGACTTATTCCGTACCTTCGTGTCTGGCAAAAAACGCAAAACGGCGCACGTGTCTGGGCATATATGCAATCCGGTAGTTCATGGGCTTGGGACCCGGGTAACGGAAATACCGGTATTGACATTTCATACGTATACGGTTGGGAAGGAGGACATGCTCCCGGAGTACCTGAGGGACCATGTTATACTGCGTATTCTCCCCGTAAAACAGCATGTGATCTCGGAGGATTATCGTTTAGTCAGGAGTAATTATATATAACGAAGTATATAATAATACCTGCATGACTTCTTCATGCAGGTATTATTTATGGTTTATTTTACCGTAACGCTTTTTGCGAGGTTACGGGGTTTATCAGGATCATACCCCCGTTCGATTGCCAGATAATATGCCAGCAATTGCCCGACAATTGTTTCAGGGATAATCGTTCCGATACCGATATCGGGAACACTGATATGGAAGTCAAATATGGGATTCGGTTTTTCGGATATACCGATGATCATGCCTCCGCGGGCTTTCATTTCCATTGCTGAGAGTAGGTTTGCATCATACGTTTCATCATGTGGGAGAAATACTATGCAGGGAACACCACGGGTAATCAGAGCCAATGGACCGTGTTTAAGCTCTCCTGCTGCGAGACCTTCAGCGTGTATGTAGGAAATTTCCTTGATTTTCAGCGCAGTTTCCCGTGCAATTGCATACGTTAACCCTCTTCCGATGATAAAAATGTCCCTGGCTTTTGCAATTTTGTGAGCAAGTGACTTGATGTGATCGGTGGATGACGGTAAGAGTATGGATTTGCTGGCGTTAACTGCACGAATAAGCACTTCCTGACCTTTTTTAGGAGTATGTATGAGAGCATACGCAGTGAGGATAATATGTGCAAGTTTACATGTGAATGCCTTCGTTGATGCGACACTTTTTTCAGGACCGGCACTTATCAGAAGTTTGTCTGTGCATTCCCTGTAGATGGCAGATCCGACTACATTGACCATAGCAAATCGTTTTGCACCCCTATTTTTTGCTATGCGGAGTGCTTCCAGAGTATCAATCGTTTCCCCTGATTGCGAGAGCGCAATCACTAGCGTGTTCGGCGTAATTGAATGAGATCTGTAGATAAATTCGCTTGAAATCATCCATCTGATATTCCGTTTTGCAATGACGGACAAAAGGTATACGGCTGACAGACAGGCATGAGATGCCGTTCCGCAGCCTATGAAGTACACGTTTGGGGTTGCGCGTATTTTTTTGGCAAGATTTTCGGCAGGAGATATTCCTGTCGATGCGATATCGACGATAAGCCCCGGTTGTTCGTGGATTTCCTTGAGCATAAAGAACGGGTATTTTCCTTTTTCTGTTTGTTCCCGTGTCCAGGTAATGAGTTGTTTGATCGGTTTGACTTCATCTCCGCTTACCGTATCAAATATCTGTATGTGCTGTTCCCCGACGATTGCCATTTGGTTGTCCTCGAGGTAATGAACCTGGTGAGTATATGGCAAAAGTGCCGGTGCGTCGCTTGCAACGAAATTTTCTCTTGTTTCGCCATATCCGACAACAAGAGGTGATCCGTTACGTACGGCGATGAGTTTATTGTCAGCAGCACTCAGAACGATAAAAGCATTAAGTCCGGTCATTTCGTTAAACGCTTTCTGTACTGCTTTCGACATGAGCATGGATTTTGAGTATTCTTCAATCAGATGTACGGCAACTTCCGTATCTGTTTCTGATATAAAAATATGTCCCGATTTGACAAGCTTTTTTTTAATTTCCAGATAGTTTTCGATGATGCCGTTGTGTATAAGTGCAATTGTTTTAGTACAGTCCAGATGAGGGTGAGCATTAGCATCGGTGACTGATCCGTGCGTTGCCCATCTGGTATGCCCGAATGCACAGGAACCTTTTGGAAATACGGGAATGTTTGCATTTCCGATTTTTCCTGCTTTTTTTATCATCCAGATCGGAGATTGAGGAATCTGTTCCGCTTTAGCCGGAAGAACGGCAATTCCCCAGCTGTCATACCCACGGTAATCGAGGCTTTTAAGTCCTTCAAGGACGATAGAACCGGCATCAGAATTTTCACCTATATATCCAAATATCCCGCACATGTTCCTATGTTAGCAAATAAATCAGGCAAGTCAAGAAAAATCATTCCTCAGAATAATACAAGCGACTTCATACTTTACTCTTTCAACATTGCGTGATACAACTTGATTCGTGAAGAAAAAAGGCAATTATATATCAGTCATGGGTACTATGGGGTGCGGTAAAACAACTGCCTCACGGCTTCTTTCCGGGTTTTTGGATTTCCGTCTGATCGAAGAAAATTTCGGTGAAAATGCATTCCTGGCAAGATTTTACCAGGATATGAAACGGTGGGCATTTCATTCACAGACTTTTTTTCTCATGGAAAAAATTTCGCAAATGATGGAAACACAACAAATACTTCAGACATCATCAGTCGTACAGGATACACCGATTATGCAGGATGTATTTTCCTATGCCAAAGCGCAGCATGTGCTTGGAAATATTGATGATGCTGAATGGCGTTTATACCAAAAAATATATAATTCTTTTGAATCCTACATCCCCAAACCGACACTCATAGTATATTTGGATACGTCACTTCCCGTTATTGTGAAACGAATAAATACGAGAGGGAGAGGATACGAAGCGAAAATTCCTGAGAGCTATCTGGAGCTTCTGGATATGCTTAACCGCCGATGGTTGTCAGACAACAAAAGTATCCCCGTTTTAACCATAACAACTGACACTTTGGATATCGTACATAGCAAAAAAGCGCAAAACATTTTCACCGAAACAGTGAAGAGTTATTTAAAAATCAAGTAGTCTATCGTAAATCTATATGGTAAACATTAAGGTGTTCTGTTGGGATTTCGACGGCACCCTGTATCACCTTACAGATGAAATATGGCAGGCTATGTATCATGCACAATATACTGTCATTGCCAACCATACAGGCTGGTCATTTGATAGAGCCCGTCAGGAACATGAAAAAATCTATAAAATTAAATTCCAGTCGAGTCAGGAAACAACCGCATTTTTATCTGGTCTGTCTATTATCGAAACTTTGAAAGAATCTGAGCGGTATTACGACAGATCGCAATTTGTCCGGCGTGATGAAAAGCTCATCGCTCTATTTGGCTCTCTTCGGTCTTTTCGGCATATAATGGTTGTAAATGGCTGGAGGGTACAGGAGGAGCCGGTATTGGATATTCTCGGTATACCCAGGACCACATTTGAAACCTGGGTTACACCGTTTGAAACCGGTGTCCTCAAGCCCAACCCGAAACATCTTCAGGCTGTTCTGGATTATACGCATCTTCCACCCGAGACGCATCTTGTTATAGGTGACAGGGAAACGGTTGATCTGGTACCGGCAAAGTCGCTTGGTATGAAAACATGTTGCGTCTGGCAAGATAAGACCAGTGAAGTTGCAGACATTACCTTGCCAACAGTGTATGATGTTCTGTCATTGGTAGTATAGTTTTTTCGATGTTTTTTTGTAATATAAATGACATATGAACAAATTTTTGATCATAAAAGTTATCATTTGGGATTTTGACGGAACATTTTATCCGCCAAACGAAGCATTATGGCATGACATCCGGGAGGCGGAGTATCGTACAATTGCGCTTCACACGAATTGGAAAAGGGAAAAAGTACTGGAAATGTTTTCGAAATTCCATAAAAAAATCACTCCGAGTGCTACCGAAACGGTTGCGCGTTTATGCGCTATTACGACGGCACAGGCAACGACAGAATTCGAATCTTATTTTGACAGACGGAAATATTTGCATAAAGATAATCAATTAATAGAACTTTTTCAGAAACTTGCACATTTTTCTCATTATATTTTAGCAAACGGCAGTAAAAAGGGGATTGAGGAGTCGCTGGAGGTTTTAGGCATTTCAAAAAAAATATTTAAGGAAATTATTACCTCGGAAACTGTCGGTATAACAAAACCTGATCTTCGCGGATTCCGATATATATTACAGAAGACGAAACATACACCCGGATCTCATCTTATGATCGGTGATCGGGATGTGGTAGACTTAGTTCCGGCAAAAAAACTGGGCATGAAGACCTGTAAGGTTTGGGGAACCAGCCCGATGGCTGATATAAGTTTATCTTCGGTTTATAAAGTGGCTGATATTTTAAAATAACGACTATGGTTTTATCCGGTGAAATTACTGAACATGTCAATTCCAGAACCAAATACAATTGGGAAGCAGGATTTGTACAGGGACTGCAGGATCTGATCCGGACAGATGATAAAGTCCACGGTTTGGATCACTGTTTATCCGTTGTCGAAAGGGTTTACCAACTTCAGTCTGAACCGGAATTTCAGTCACTTCCTCCGGACGGAGAAATTTTGACAGCTTCGGGGTATTTGCATGATTTAGGATATGCCTCGGATGGTCATTTTTCACCGGATACGTTTGAGCACCTGGAATACGGGCAAAAATATGCTCGGGAATTACTGCAGACTCTGGATGGATTTGATCATCTTAAGATTAGTGGAGTTTTGTATCTTATAGGCAATCATGACAATGCCAAATTCAGTCAGAGAAACTTTCACCTGGGAGATAAACCGCGTCTAACCCGGCGTCAGGTGATATTACGTGAGCAGACCGGGGATCGGAGGTTAAAGACAGCCCTGGCTATTCTTAAGGAAGCTGATTCGCAGGAATACACTGATATCAAAGGTACTCAGAGGACATACGAATATTGTCAGGTAAGAGGTTTTCCTTTGACTATAGATGGAGAAGGTCCAAGTCCGCATCATTCCCTGAATCGATGTACGTTATCAAATCTCCTGTTATTTCCTCACTTAGCTTGGTCGAACGCCACATCTGGAAAAGGTAAATTGGCCGCAGTTCGGGGATATATAGCGGCTGAGAAATGGGTGTATGACTTTTGTCAAGATCATAAGCTTGCGTATTTTCCGGATTATCGTATGCCGGAAATTATTTGGGCATCATCAAACACTCCTGGTTTACTGCCGAAACACATAAATCACATTGTTTCTGTTAGATGACAATGATACTATAAGATTCAATAATTGAATGGAGAGGATACAATTCCACCTCCCAAAGAGGTGACAGAATAAGTCATTAATCTGGAGAATAAGGTAAATTATTTCAGTTAAGTATGAAACGCGGTAAGTTAATTATTTTTGAAGGTATCAGTGGTACCGGTAAAGAAACTCAGGCAAAATTGTTAAAAGAGTATCTCGTCAAAGAGCATATCAAAGCTCAAATCGTCTACCACCCTTCGCCGGAACTCAAAACTGTTCTAACCGATTGGCGTGATACCAGAAACATCGATAACATCAATGAAGTGTATTTGTTATTAGCAGACCGCTATAGTCGGGTGCATCAAATAATTACACCGGCTCTGGAATCAGGTATTTGGATAATCGGTCTTCGAAATTGGATTAGCGCTGTTGTATACCAGGGAAAGACAGAGTCAGAACGGAATTGGATTAGTCAGGAATTCCGGAAATTCGAACCCTCACATGATCAATTATTTTATTTTGATATTTCACCAATAGTTGCTTATCAGCGTGTTTTACTGCGACACCGGAAAACTAATGAACCGTTGGGTAAATTTGAAACCCGGGAACTGTTGACGGAAAAATGTCAGAAATATCAACAAATAATAAAAAAAGTACCACATTTCACCATCAACGCAGAATTGGATATCAGTACCATCCACGGGCAGATAGTAAAGGAGATAGAAAAGATTGTATAAAGTAAAATAAATTATTGGGAAGACCTTGTACAGGAATAACACAAGTGGTATAAGTATTCAGAACGGAGGATGTAATGCATACAACGAAAAAAGGAAAACTTACTGTCATGGCCGGACCGATGTTTGCCGGAAAGACAACTAAATTACTGACACTGTTTTCAGTATTATCGAATCTGAATTTCAGTATTCTGAGTTTTAAAGCAGAAGCAAGAAAGATCAACGGTATGGGAAATACTAAATCTCATGATGAACGTCAGTTACCGGTAATATACATAAGTATGAATGAACCGGAAAAAATAATGCAGTATGTTGGGCGTGACGGTATCCAGAAAGTCATAATCGATGCTATACATTTTTTTCCGAAAGAAAAAATTATAAAAATTATTGACACACTTCTGAATCGGGGGATTGATGTATTTGTGAACGGTCTGATTTACGATTACCGGAAAGAAGAGTTCGGAGCTATCAAAACTCTTATGACCAGAGCCAATGAAGTGATTGAACTCTACTCGGTCTGCGTCCGCTGCGGATCGAAAGCTGAACACACCGAGCGAATTGCCGGAGGTGTCGAACAGTTGATCGGTACGACAGGACCTAGGAAAGCTGAATATATTCCTGTTTGCAGTAAATGTCATAAAGTCTATTCCAGATGATTGACTCCATTTTTGTTATTGGTAAACCCGGGTCTGGTAAGTCCATCATGGTATGGTATATTACCGGTTTGCTTCTTGAATACGGGTATAATGTGTCCCATAAGTCAGACAGATTAGGACTCGAAACGGGTGTTCTGAAAGATACAGAGAAATCAAATTTTCGACAGGACGGATCCAAAATCGGAAAACACAGTAAACTGATAGCTGACGGACCACCAGGACACCGCAAGGTACATGTTCTGGACGGATTGATTTTAAACCGGGTGCACAAATCATATATTTTGCACATCACCCGTCATAAAGAACCGAATACCATTAATCTTATAGAATATGCCATCGGTCCCCAGATAGATTTCGGTGATGGTAAAGAACCGCTGACCCAAACTGCAGAGAGTCTGGTAAAAAATATTATCAAATACCGGATTATGGATCGGATTTTTATCATTGATGTAGAATCACCGTTTATTATCCGTGCCTATCGGGAGATGATGCGGGTAGATGCAATGGCTCCTGAAACCTTCAGATCTTATTTTCCCGACGGTGGAGAAATGACACAGAATTTGAGTAAGAAGTTAAGAAATCACTATCATCATTTTAAAAATCTTGAGGAAGATCATGACGGATTTTATAGCGAAGCTAAATATGTTTTTGAAACCAGAATTTTACCTAACCTAATAAAAAAAAGTAAACATCAGTAATATGATAGTATTTATTTAATTTCATATGTGAGCGTTGTCGTAAAAAATTATAAGTATATTTTTGAAAGGAGAAGCATCATGGATACTCCGGATACACGCGCGGGATCACCCATAACTGTTACTGAGGATAAACCGTTAGGTAAAACTACAATTGTTGTCGGATCGTCCGGTCAGATATATATAAACATAAGAACTGTAGATCGTTATCTCGAAGAACGCGATGAATTAGTAGATTTAACTCCCGGTGTATATAACCAACCATATGAGGATTAAAATATTATTATGTAAATATCCGTATTGCATAATATTGTAGAGATAATATTGTATGCATGAAAAAACAGAATAAACGTCATATCTCAGCAAAAGCTCCGGTTATAGGTGGTAAACAGTACCATATAGCATGCGGTCCGGAGGACGTTGCTAAATCAGTTCTTCTTCCCGGTGATCCGGAACGGGTCGGGAAAATTACCTCCCTCTGGGAGAGTGCAAAAGAAATTGCATCACATCGCGAGTATCATACTATGACCGGAAAATATAAAGGCGTTCCGATTACATGCACATCAACAGGCATAGGTTCACCGTCTCTGGGGATTGCAGTAGAGGAGCTTTCAAGAATCGGTGTAGACACATTTATCCGTGTGGGAACATGCGGGGCCCTTCAAAAAGACATGAAAATTGGCGATGTAGTCATTTCTACCGGTGCTGTCCGGTTTGACGGTGCATCGAAAGATTATGTTACACCGGAGTATCCCGCGATTGCACATTATCAGGTTGTGGAGGCGCTTATTCAGTCAGCCAAAGACCTGCAAATCCCGTATCACGTTGGGATTACCGCATCTGCAGATTCGTTTTACTGCGGACAGGGGAGACCGGGGTATAATGGATACCTTCCGAGTTTCAAAGAACACATCCTTTCTGATATGGTGAAAGCAGGTGTGAAGAATTTTGAAATGGAGGTATCCTGTCTCCTGACTCTCACGTCACTTTTTGGTAAACGCGGAGGTGCAGTATGCGTCGTTATTGCCAACCGGGTAACTGATGAATTTGAAATAACTGATGAATTTGAAAAACGTCCCGGATTGATTGCGTCACAGGCTATAGTAAATCTTTATAAGAAATATTCCGGCTGAATATTTTTCAATAATTTGAGTACTTGACTGCATATACTATTTTGGTACGATTGTAAAAAGCGCTCGCTTTTGGAGCGCTTCGTTGTTTTATAGGGGTTGAAGGAGGGTCCTATGAAAAGCAAACAATCCGTTATCGAAAACAAAATAGTCCGTCATGAAGCGCTTACTTTTGACGATATTCTCCTTCTCCCTAACTACACGGACATTAAACGCCAGGACGTGGATTTAACGAGTGTTCTTCACCCGAGATTAATACTGAGACTTCCGATAATTTCCTCTCCCATGGATACGGTAACCGAGGCAGATATGGCAATAGCACTTGCCAGAGCCGGAGGACTTGGGGTTATACACCGGAATATGCCAATAGAAAAGCAGGCAGAAATGGTGGTACATGTCAAACAGGCAAACAGGGAAAAACCATTACTCGTTGCTGCCGCTGTCGGTGTCGGAACGGATTTCGAAGACAGGGTGAAAATTTTACTAAAAGCAAAAACTGATTGTATATGCGTTGACAGCAGCCATGGTCATTCACATTTTGTCATTGAAGCCGTGAGATATATAGGAAAGACATTTCCTGACACCGTAATTATGGCCGGGAATATCGCAACGTATGACGGAGCAAAAGCACTCATGAAAGCAGGAGCACATATACTTCGTGTCGGTATGGGACCGGGTAGTATCTGTACCACGAGGATTGTAACCGGTATGGGTGTTCCGCAGATAAGTGCATTGTCTGCAGTCGTTCGCGCTACAGACGGATCCGATGTAACGGTGGTTGCCGATGGAGGGATTAAACAGATGGGAGATATCGCCAAAGCTATTGCATTCGGAGCAAACGCAGTCATGATGGGATCCTTGTTTGCCCGTTTTGACGAGTCTCCTGGCGAAAAAGTAGAAGTGAACGGAAAGACGTATAAAACATACAGGGGTATGGGATCTGTTTCTGCCAT
This sequence comes from Candidatus Gottesmanbacteria bacterium, assembly GCA_963711735.1. Lineage (GTDB taxonomy): Bacteria > Patescibacteriota > Microgenomatia > UBA10105 > UBA927 > CAVQFA01. Next base: position 281,455 of record CAVQFA010000005.1, read on the forward strand.
GAAAAAAGGAGGGGCAGAACGGTACGGACAATCACGGAATACGGATACAAAAAAATTAATCGCAGAAGGTGTAGAAGGATTGGTTGAATATGAAGGTAGCGTGAATGATTATCTTGATCAGATTATAGGGAGTTTACGCTCCTCATTTTATTATATGGGTGCAAAAACTATGCCTGAATATTTTGAAACTACCCGCGCAATAAAAATATCAAACGCAGGGCTTATAGAATCCCATCCGCACAGTATCATGCTTACCGATACGGGGGGAAATTACAATATGAAAAGGTAAATACTATGATAGTTATTATTGATTTCGGTTCCCAAACTGCTCATCTTATTTCCCGTAGACTTTCCGATATGAGTGTTGATTCCAAACTCGTGGATCCTCAGGACGCATTGAAAGAAATTACGGATAATCATGCGGAAGGAATTATTTTATCCGGAGGGCCGGCCTCTGTATTCGAATCGGGTGCTCCGACAATCGATAAATCCGTTTTCGATCTTAAAATACCGGTCCTCGGTATCTGTTATGGATGGCAATTAATGGCGTATTTATTACAAGGACATGTAGAGGCGGGCAGAAAGGAATACGGACCGAAAAAGCTTACCATTTGTGAATTCTCCGATTTTTTTTACGGTTTACCGGATGAAACGCAGGTATTTGAATCCCATGGTACGACGGTATATGAATTACCTCCCGGTTTTGAGGTAACCGGTTCGACTGACGCTGATGCTAATGCCGCCGTCAAAAATTCCGATAAAAAATTCTTTGGTGTCCAGTTTCATCCCGAAGTCCAGCATACCCGACACGGAAAACAGATGCTAAAAAATTTTGTCACACGGATCTGTAATGTTGGAATTAAGCCGAAATCTATCGATACCGATGGTATGATTGCAGAAATTAAGGCAAAAGTCGGAAAGAGCAGAGTGATCGGTGCCTTCTCCGGAGGAACGGATTCATCGGTTGCAGGTACTCTGGTAGCCCGTGCCATCGGAAAACGATTTATCCCGGTTTACATAGATAGCGGCCTGGTACGAGATGAGGCAACCCAGCGGGTACATACAATATTCCCTAAAATTCTTGGTGTTCCGATACGTATTGTGGACGCGAGGAAAGAATTCCTTACCGCGCTTAAAGGAGTGACGGATCCGGAGCAGAAAAGAAAGGTCATCGGAAGGATGTATATCGAACTGTTCGATAGAGTCGCAAGTGAATATCCGGATGCCGTCTTCCTTCTTCAGGGTACGACGTATGCGGACTTTATCCATTCCAAAGGCTCCAAAAGATCAGCACTCATTAAAAGCCACCATAATGTCGGTGGGTTACCGGAAAACATGAAACTGAAACTCCTCGAACCAATCCGATATTATTACACCGATCAGGTCCGGAAAATCGGTCTCAAACTTGGTCTTCCGAAAAATATTGTTTTCCAGCAGCCGTTCCCGGGACCGGGTCATGCAGTGCGTATAATCGGAGAGATAACGGAAATGCGTCTTTCAAAACAGAAACTCGCCGATGCTATTGTGGTTGAAGAGTTGAAGAAAGTTGGCTGGTACGAAAAAGTTTTTCAGTGTTGGTCTGTTTTAACCGGTCTAAAAAGTACTGCAGTCAAGGGCGATGAACGGGCATATGCGGAAGTGATTGCAGTCAGAATTATTTCGACGAAAGATCGGATGAGTGTCGATTGGGTGTATTTACCCAAGCACGTCTACGCTGCCATTTCAACCAGAATCGTAAATGAGGTTCCGGATGTATCCCGCGTCGTCTACGATATCACCACGAAACCTCCGGCAACGATGGAGTGGGAGTGACTCTAACTTATTTTCAGAACGATCGGGAAAGAATTCAAGCTCGTGTAGCCGGACCGTTTGAAAATTTTGTGAATATTTCTATTACTCCCGAATTATCTGCATTAACAGTTTCAATTTTTCTACAGAACCTGTAAATTCCCCATGAACATTTTCAAGAACAAAATCCGCTTTGTGTGGCGCAAACCACAGATCCATCACTGCATCCGCAGATCGTTCAATTGGATCATCATTCGGGCGAAGATAAAATATTCTCTGGATTTGCTCCCTCATATTCAATCCGGAATAAATGATAAAAAGTTTATATGCTGGTATTTCGGAATGCGATTTATGAAGCCATTGAATGATGCTATCCTGACCGGAACTATTTACGACGCAGAAAAGAAACGGAGGTTGTCTGTTGATTGCCTCCTCTATTATTTTAATATTAGTGCCGTATCTACCTTCGAATGAACCTGTTTCGATAAAGGGATTAGGTTTAACTTTTTTAAGTATTTCCATTTGTTCTTCGGTAATGTGAACATACTGTCCGGAGAATACGCCATTAATTTGGGGTTTATCATGCAGCCGAATTTCTGCAATAGGTTTATCTGATGGTCTCAGATGATTAGCTTTAATTGTCGGAATTAATACACTATATGGAGGAGTATCAGTTTCTTCTCCCCACAATAAACTGTTGACAGCCATAGTCAATACTGTTTTTCCTCCTGCGGTAGGTGCATCCGGAAGGAGAAGAATGGTAGGTGCCGCTGATGCAATACCCAGATTTTTACGTTTGTATGCAATCGCTCGATCATCATCTACGATCGGATAAAAGTCACGCCACTTATTACTGAGGTTAAATAATAAACCCAGAGATAATGGCTCATTCGATTCCAAAAGACGGTTAAAAAAGGCGATGCACGGTCTTGATTTGCATACTAAGTGCGACCGAATCTGATCAATCGTGTCTGCCGGTAAAGACGGGTATTCGGAGATAAGTTCTGGTGATCCCATATTTTCACGTTATTATGCGCTTTTTACTCGAAATTTAGATAAAAGGACAGTATCGAAACGAATAGTATCAAATTTATCCTGTAGTATCAATTTTTGAAGCTATTTGATAGAATAATCGATCATGTCAGTCGGAAAAGAACAAATAATCATTTGCGGACCGGATGTTGTTGAAATTAACGGAAAAAGAATAAGCAGAAATGATTTTGGTATCGGTCGTTTAGGTGATGACGCGTGGTTAATGATCAGTGCAGGAACAATGTGTGCAGCTATTATTGATGGACAACAATGTAATTCTTTTGGTATAGAAACGATCGATTTTGATGTGATTGGTGACCCTGACATTCTTCCTGATTGTGGCCCGGAACACAGAAGAATAATAGAACAAATTATTACAGATGAGCTAGCTCAGCAAGAATCGGTCAACTGTGTTTGGCCGCAATGGATTTCGGAAGAACATCTTCAAGATAATCCGGGTATTTATATTTTATCTTGAGTACAATATTATTTTTATAATGTCTGAAATTATGAACTTACTATGACTCCGGATAATCATCCATCCGATTCGGGCAATTGTCCGGAATTAAATGAATACGACACTACCGGTTTTTCTGCGGTGGTTTTGTGCACCGCGGCAGGATCATTGAAATACCGGGGTATGGCCCAAAAAGTACACTTCATGGGTCTGCCATATGAGCGTATCGGTTCTGCATCAGCGCATACCATTCAGGAAGGTAAATATAATGAGGCTCTTTCAAACCGTCCCGATCTCGTTGCCGCAGTCAAATGTCTGCAGATAGTCACAAGGTATCCCGGTATTATCGACGGGTTGTTCGGGGAAGTATGTGCAAATGATATCCGTTCATATCCGGTTGCGTTTATTGCCAACGATATTATGCTTGATTTACGCCGGGCAGACGGTTCCTGGAAGGCATTACAAAAACCATCCGAATCAGCATCACGGGATGAATTGGTAGAATCACTTCACTTGTATTTAACGGGTAAGCAATACTCGTGTGACGGTGTAACGGAAGGGAGATTCCGTTGCGGTGCAGCATGTGCGGTGGTGCTTCCTGATGGCAGCATCCGCGGAATTGCAGGAACAATGAAGCTTTATTTCTGGTTTCATACATTTACACCTTCGGAAATATCTGAGTATGTAGAAGCAAATGAAACCCGGTTATCATCGACCAATTTTGGGCTTCATTGGGAACAACCTTTACTTTCCAGCCATATCCGGTCCATAAACGGTGTGGAAAGGACTGAAGATGATTTCCCCTACATAACGCAATATTTTCAAAGTTTTATCCTTGGAGAACTTCCCGGATTACCGTCTCTGCTGCAATCGGCAGACATATACAGGCAAAAGCACTCTCACGGTCAGATTACTCCGGAGGTTAAAAAATGTATGCGTGGTTTGCTTAAAGAGAATGGGAAACCACTTCATGTTTCTGATGCAGAGTGGGGTGCCTGGAATGTCGGTATGTAGGACGGAGTGGAGGATTTATATACATATTAAGTATTTGCCTTTGACCTCGGTATCAATTATTATGAACGCATGATCCTGAAGAATATTGATCCCGAGGTATGCACACTTATATCCCGTGAAGAGAATCGTCAGAAAGACGTGCTTGAAATGATCCCCTCGGAAAACTATACCTCCCGGGCAGTCATGGAAGCTCTCGGATCGGTCTTCACGAATAAGTATTCTGAAGGATATCCGGGGAAACGATACTATCAGGGAAATGCAATAGCAGATGAAGTAGAGATGCTTGCGCAGGAGCGGGCTAAAAAACTCTTTCGTGTTCCGTATGTGAATGTCCAGGCACTATCAGGATCTCCGGCAAATACGGCTGTTTATATGGCGCTTCTTGAGTATAAAGATTCCATTATGGGCATGTCACTTCGTTCCGGTGGGCATCTGACTCACGGTGCTCCGCACACATTCTCGAGTAAATTCTTTTCTGCAGTTAATTATGAGTTGGGTAACGACAGTCTCCTTGATTACGTTTCAATAGAAGAGATGGCCTTGAAGGTGAAACCGAAGATAATCGTATGCGGGTTTACTGCATACCCCCGGAGGATTGATTTCAGGAGATTCGGGGAAATTGCAGAAAAGGTAGGTGCGTATCTTCTTGCGGACATTTCCCATATAGCTGGCCTTATCGTAGGCGGAGCTCACGAAAGCCCGGTCCCGTTTGCGCATATCGTAACGACTACGACACATAAAACACTTCGCGGTCCGAGAGGAGCTCTCATTATGGTGACCGAAAAGGGAATTGCAAAAGATCCCGATTTACCGAAAAAAATCGATAGCGCAATTATCCCCGGATTGCAGGGTGGCCCGCATGACAACCAAACTGCGGCAATAGCCGTTGCTCTCAAAGAAGCAGGGAATCCGTCATTCAAAACTTATGCAAAACAAATTGTGAAAAACAGCCAATCTTTGGCGAAAGCACTGATTGCGAACGGTTTTAATCTGGTAAGTGGTGGCACGGACAATCACCTTATTCTTGTTGATCTGAGATCCAATGGTGTCAATGGTGCTATAGCGGCACTTGCACTTGAGAAAGCGGGGATTGTTACCAATAAAAACGGTATACCAAATGATCCTATGCCTCCTTTTTATCCAAGCGGAATCAGGCTCGGTACTCCTGCTATTACGACCCGGGGAATGAAGGAATCGGATATGAGTGCGATCGCACAATGGTTTAAAAAAACCATTTCTGAAGTCTCTGAGTATCACATTCCTGACGATAAGGAAAAGAGGATTGAATATATACGGAAATTTCGTACTGAATTAGCATCAAATAAGAATCTCAAACATATTTCCGATGAAGTTAGATTATTTTGTCGTCGCTTTCCTGTCCCTTAAATCCGTTTCATACCAAACTTTACACCGTACTATATAGTCGAATGATAGAAAGTTCGGCTTTGTTCTTTGAAAGCCGAGTTTTTGACTCTGAGAAAGAGACTGTATAAATAGGTTTAAAATATATTCCTATTGTGTTCATAATGTTATTTCTGATATACTTCCATCTATTACACACATCCGGATGATATCTTCTTCGGTAAAAACCGCGACCGGATGGAGGAGAAAAAGAAGATACGAAGAAGGTTTTGGCACCGTCGTATCGGTGCTATTTTTTTGATTGGTAAGTTAGCGAATGCATTCATATGGCAACAATAACCTTACAGGAACTACTCGAAGCCGGATGTCATTTCGGTCATAAATCAGAGCGCTGGTATCCTACAGCGAGTGAATTTATATATACCGAAAAAGACGGTATTCACATTATTGATCTTGCAAAAACCAAGGAAGCGCTTGAACGGGCGATTGCATTTGTCCGCGATACGGTTGCATCAGGCGGGGAAATTCTTTTTGTTGCCACAAAGAGGCAGGCGAAAGATATCGTAAAAGAAATGGCAACAGATGCAAAAGCACCGTATTTTACCGAACGGTGGGTCGGAGGGTATCTCACAAACTGGGATTCTATCCGGAAAAATATTGAGAAGGCAAATACTATGGCTGTTGATGAAGCATCCGGCGGATGGAAGAAGTTTCCCAAACACGAGCAGGTAAAGCTTGGGAAAATGCTCAAGAAACTGAACATGTTTTATGGAGGCGTTCTTGATCTTCATATCATGCCGAAAGCACTCTTTATCATTGATGTCCGAAGGGAAGATCTGGTTGTCCGTGAAGCCCACAGAGTAAATATACCGATTGTTGCTGTTGTTGATACCAATTCCGATCCGCGCGGTATTGATTATGTCATTCCCGCTAACGATGATGCTGTCGGTTCCATCAGGCTTATCACAAAACTTATAATTTCTGCATATACTGAGGGGAAGAAGATCCGTGAGGTTGAAACGAAAACAGAAGAAGTACCGAAAGCGGAAACTAAAAAAAGTATGGAAAAAGCTGAGCCTTCACCAAAAGCAGTGAAAGCACCGGTAGCTGATGAAAAAAAGCCGGTGATTAAAGAAAGCATCAAACAGGAAACAGATACCGTAAAAGAAGCTCCCAAAAAACGCGGTCGTCCGAAAAAAATAAAATAATTTTATGAATATATCACTGGACCAGTTAAAAAAACTCCGTGAAGAGACTCAGGCAGGTGTATCTGACTGCAGACAGGCTCTTGAGGATGCTGAAGGAGACTTCGCAAAAGCAAAAAAAATTCTCCAAAAGCGGGGAATGGAGAAAGCGGCTAAAAAGGAAGGTAAAGAGACTTCTGAAGGTGTCATTGAATCATATGTACATGCCAACGGGAAAATCGGCGTACTTCTGGAGCTTAAGTCAGAAACAGATTTCGTATCGCGCAATGACGAGTTCAAAAAGCTTGCACATGAGATTGCCATGCAGATAGCAGCTATGAACCCGAAAAACGTGAAGACGCTTCTGGCAAGTGCATATATCCGTGATGCATCACAGACCATTGAAGAACTCCTCAAGATAACAATTGCAAAAGTCGGAGAAAACATTCAGATTACGCGCTTTATCCGTTACCAGCTAGGGGAATAATTCCGTACGTTTCTCACTTCTTGACCTTTTAAGTATCTATACCGTATGATAGGTGCTAATGATAGATGCGTTGTACACCAAAACCCGTGACCAGATGAAAAAGGCGCTTGAGGTTACAGCGACAGATCTGTCTTCGATACGCTCAGGACGCGCAACCCCCGCACTTGTTGAACATCTTATCATTTCCGCATACGACGGTACGCAAAAACTCAGACTTATGGAAATGGCAACGATAACGACTCAGGATACGAGAAATATTATTATTACTCCATATGATCCGTCACAAATCCGCGATATTGAAAAAAGTATACAGGAAGCAAATACCGGACTGACACCCGTTGTTGACGGTGAAGTTGTACGGATTACTATTCCGCAACTGTCGGAAGAACGAAGACGGGAATATATCAAACTTGCTCATGCAAAACTTGAAGCGGGGAAAATTATGGTACGTCAGGTACGCCAGGAATCCATGAAAGACCTCAAACATGTCAAAGATGACGCACTCATTTCGGAGGATGAAGAGAAAATCGGTGAAAAAAGGGTGCAGGAGCTTACCGATGAAATGATCGCAGAGTTAGAGTCGCTCGGAGCGCGTAAAGAGGCAGAACTTCTTCAAATTTGACCGTTCCAATGTTTATATTCTCTTGGTATACTTGAATACGGATTATGATAGTAACGATTGTTGTTTTTATTTTTATTCTCTCGGTACTTGTTCTTATCCATGAGCTTGGACATTTCATTGTTGCCCGTATAATTGGTGTTCATGTAGAGGAGTTTGGAATGGGTTTGCCTCCGCGTATCTGGGGAAAAAAAATTAAAGATACAGTTTATTCCCTTAATTGGCTTCCGATCGGTGGTTTTGTAAAACTGGCCGGTGAGGATGACGATCAGCCGGATGAAATGCATAGCAAAGTCAGCAATTCACAGAAGAAATTTTTTTGGGCACGGTCAAAAAAAGAGCGCTCCGTGATTCTCATCGCCGGTGTTACGATGAATTTTATCCTTGCTGTTGCCATTACTGCAGGGCTTCTCCTTGACGGAGTAAAAGAACCGTCCGGAAAAGTGAGAGTAGAAGCCGTAACCGCAGGCAGCCCGGCAGCATCATCAGGTTTGCAACCGGGGGATATTATTACACAAATTATTATCGGCAAGGAAATTATCAAAGTAACAGTACCGAATGATCTTATCAGCACGGTAAAAAAACATGCCGGAGAATCTGTTATTTTGGACGTTAACAGGGATAATCAGATACTTCCCTTAAACGTTACACCCCGTAAGACACCACCGAAGGGTGAAGGCCCTCTGGGTGTGACAATAACGGATTTGGAACTTAGAAAATACAGTATATCAGAGGCTCCGTTTATGGCTTTAAAAATAAACGTAGAACGTGCATATCTTATGCTTTCCGGAATTATAAGCACCCTGTGGAGTCTGGTAACACTGAAAATGGGGAAAGTGGATGTTGCAGGGCCTATCGGTATAGCCCAGGTGACAGGGGAAGCTGTTAAATTCGGATTCCGCGCAGTTCTCGAGTTTATGAGCATATTATCACTGAACCTTGCGGTTTTAAACATTCTGCCGATTCCTGCTCTCGACGGCGGACGGCTTTTGTTCGTATTTTTGGAAAAAATATTGGGCAGACGGATAAAGCCGGCGTTTGAAAAGCAGACGCACCAGATCGGTATGCTTATCTTACTTATCCTTGTTCTTCTCGTTTCGTTGAACGATATTCTCCGTATTACACGAGGGGGATAGTATCTTAATTCCTGATTCATAAATCTCGATTAAGGGTTTTTCCCCCTGATACTTTCGTTTGTACCGGCTCATACAGTACAATATGTTTATATGAAATTTTCCTCTCTTCCTGTCAGGACAAACAGAAATAACGTTTCGTATGATTCCAAAAACGCTACACTTCTTATAAAGGCGGGATTTATAGATCAGGTTATGGCAGGTGTTTACACCTTTTTACCTCTTGGTGTTCGGGTACTTGCGAAAATCGAACAGATCGTCCGCGAAGAGATGGATAAAATAGGATCAGAACTTCTTATGCCTGCTATTGTTCCAAAGGATTTATGGATAAAAACAGGTCGTTTTGACAGCGTGAGTGTACTTCTAAAAGCCGTCGGGGCAAATAAGCTGTCCCAAACGGTTAATAAGGCAGACTATGTCCTCAGTTCCACTCACGAAGAGGTAGTGACGCCCCTCATGCAGAAATTTAATACGAGTTACAAGGATTTCCCCTTTGCCGTATATCAGATCCAGACGAAATTCCGTAATGAACCGCGTGCTAAATCAGGACTTTTGCGATGCCGTGAGTTTCGTATGAAGGATCTATACAGTTTTCATACATCCGAGGAAGATCTCAAAACATTTTACGAAAAAGTGAAAGAAAGCTATACGACTATATTTAAACGTCTTGGTCTCGGTAATGATACGTTTATAGTTCTTGCGTCAGGCGGTGATTTTACAAAGGATTTTTCCCACGAATTTCAGACACGGTGTGAAACGGGAGAAGATACGATTTTTCGAATTCCTTCAACCGGAGTATGTTACAACAAGGAAGTAGCTCCGTCCATGGCTTGTCCCGCTCATTACAAACAGGAAGCTCCCGAACCACGACAGGAAATTCATGGACCCGGAATTATAGGTGTGTCCGATATTGCCAAATTTTTAAATCTTCCGGTTGAACAAATGACAAAAACACTTATCTATGAAACGGATGATAAGCAAATTGTCGCAGCAGCAGTCCGCGGCGGATACGACATAAATGAAGAAAAATTGAAAAAAGTTCTTGGTGCAAAGTCAGTTCAGCTTGCATCACCGGAGGTAGTTAAAAAAGCCACAGGTGCATCAATTGGCTATATCGGGATTCTCAATCTTCCGAAAAGTATCCGTGTTGTCATGGATGAATCTGTCTATGGAAGGGTAAATTTCGAAACCGGAGCAAACCGTGATAACTACCATACCATAAATGTGAATTTCGATCGTGACATAGTTAAACCGGATACGTTTTATGATATCAAAACCGCCAAACAGGGTGACTGTAATCCGGAAACCAAAGAAACATACGAAGTATTTCAGGGATCAGAAGTAGGAAACATATTTCCCTTAAACACGAAATTTACGAAAGCATTCGGCTACACATTCATTGATTCGGACGGCACTCAAAAACCGATATTCATGGGATCGTATGGTATCGGCACGTCACGTCTCATGGGTGTTATTGCAGAAAAATCAAGCGATGAGAACGGTCTTGTGTGGAATGATGCGGTTGCACCTTTTACCGTTCATCTGGTTTCCCTGAAAGGTTCTGAAAATCATGGTCAGGAAGTATATGACACGCTTCAAAATGAAAGCATCGAAGTCCTTTGGGACGACCGCGATGTTTCTGCAGGAGTTAAATTTTCTGACGCCGATCTGATTGGTATTCCGTACCGTCTCGTCGTATCTCTCAAAACCGGAGATAAGATTGAAGTGAAAAGCCGGAGTGAGAAAGAACCAATGCTTATTGATCTTCACGCATTCATCAAACGCATCAGAGAAGCATACGTTTCATCGTGATTCAGGAAACATCGTCAATCCGGACTTTTGTATGAAATCAGTTACCGTATCAGCACCATGTAAAGTCCATCTTCTCGGAGAACACACAGTTGTATACGGTAAACCTGCTATTCTTGCAGCTGTTGGTAAACGATTAACCGTTAATGCAACGGTTTTGGATAAACCTATTGTACGGATTCGCTCAGGATCTATTCCCTGTACAGAAGTACGCCTTGATGAAACTATAAAACAAGCCCGGAATGCCCGGATTATATGGAAGAAATTTTCCAAAACGAAAGATATCAAACTTCTTACGAACATAACCTCAGAAATTGTTGCGTATCCCTTAATTTGTGTCGGAGAAACGATTCTGTCACTCAAATATCCCGGGAAAAACGGAATAAGCATCGAAATCTCTTCTGATATTCCGATAGGCGGAGGACTCGGATCAAGTGCAGCAATTCCTGTCTCCATTGCTGCTTCACTCATGCAGCTTATGCATGGAAGGATGGATTTGGAACGTATAAACGGAATTGCCTATGTGTGCGAAAAAATCCGTCACGGGACGCCATCAGGCGGAGATAATGCAACAGTGACATACGGCGGACTCGTCTGGTATCAGAAAGAATCCGAAATTTTAAATGTAATTAAACCGATTCCGTTTGATATACCGGATAACGTGAAAAAAAGTGTGCTTTTTATCAACTCAGGTAAACCGAAAGAATCAACAGGAGAGATGGTGTCTTTGGTGCGTTTGATGTATGATTCACAAAAGCAGAAAGTTCAGAAAATATTGGATAACCAGGAAAAATTAGTAATGGATATACTTCCTGCGATAAAATCAGGGGATATCAATGCATGTATTTCTATAATCCGGAAAGGTGAAGCAAATCTTGAAAAGCTCGGCGTTTGTTCACCGAAAGTTTCGCGATTTATCCGTGAGATAGAACTAGCGGGAGGAGCAGCAAAGATCTGCGGTGGTGGCGGAAAAGCTAACGGAACCGGTATAGTACTTGCAATTCATCCGCATAAGGAAAAACTGAAGGATATTTTAGATAATTCAGGATATCCGTTTTTTGAGGCAGAATTAGGGGTTGAGGGTGTTCAGGTATTATAAATTACATTATATGAAAAAAAATATAACAGTATCTGCACCTGGTAAGCTCATGCTTTTTGGCGAACATTCAGTGGTTTACGGATATCCGTGTCTTGCAACCGCAGTAGGTGAGCGTATGCAGGCAACAATTGAAACCATCCCGGAATCACAATTTGTTTTGGATGCACCGGATATAAATATATCAAAGTATACTAAGCCTATAAAAGATCTTGGAAAAGGGGATATTCCGGGTTGTGTACGTTTTGTGGAAATTGCCGTACATAATTTTCATTCGAAGAATCCGTTACAAAGCGGAATTCATATATCTACATCATCCACATTTTCCCATGAATTCGGATTCGGAACATCTTCAGCTTCTACAGTATGCACTATCAAAGCACTTAGCCAAATTACAGGTCAAAATTTAGATAATAAGCAGATGTTTGATCTTGCATACAAAACAATACTGGATGTTCAAAAAAAAGGATCAGGTTTTGATGTTGCAGTATCCGTATACGGAGGAACAATATATTATTCGCAAAGCGGAAAACATATTGAACAAATTCCGTTTGCGATTGGGAGAGATGCAGTTTTTATTGTCGGATATACGGGTGTAAAAGCCGACACATGTAGTCTTGTCCGGCAGGTTGCTGAGAAAAAAGAAAAATATCCGGAGAAGGTGGAGAGAATTTTTACAGCAATTACTAAGTTAGTAGAAGATGCAAAAATTGCTCTTATAAATCATGATTGGGATCGACTCGGAACATATATGAATTTCAATCAGGAATATCTCCGGGATCTGGGTGTCAGCACAGAAAAACTCGAAACACTTATATCAGCTGCCAAATCCGAAGGGGCTTATGGCGCAAAACTTTCCGGGGCCGGCGGAGGTGACTGCATGATTGCCATAGCTCCGGTACATAAAAAAGAAGCTGTAGAAAAGGCAATTCAGACGGCAGGTGGAATTGTTATTCCTGTTTGTCCCAACGCCGAAGGAGTCCGCACAGAAACATCAGATGATCCTAAAGAACAATTTATTGTAGTTGATGAAATGGATAATGTCTTAGACTATAAAACACGTCATGCGTGTCATCACGATGCGCATCTGATCCATCGTGTCATCGGAGTTCATATATTCAACACAAACGGAGATATTCTGCTTCAGAAACGGTCATCAACCAAAGACCTGGGAGCGGGTTTATGGGGTTCATCGTGTGCGGGTCATGTTCTGAAAGGTGAAACATATGAAAACGCGGCAAAGCGTGAGCTTCTTGAGGAATTAGGAGTATCTCATGAAATTGCTCCGGTAAAGAAAATTATCGTGAGGGACAAGGAAGAAACAGAGATGGCGATGATCTATACCGCTACATCAGATGGTCCGTTTCATCCGGATCCGCAGGAAGTAGATGAAGTACGGTTTTTTACCAAAGACCAGATACTCCATGGTATGCTGAAGGGGACGTTACGACTGACAAACTGCACAATAGAGAGCCTAAAAGCTATACATTATTTATAAGGGTGAACGTATGAAAGCAACAGCGAAAGCTCCGTCAAATATTGCATTTATCAAATATTGGGGAAAGAAAGATGAGACATTGAGACTTCCGGAAAACGGGAGCATATCCGTGAATTTATCCGGCATGGACAACGAACAACGACGGTTGAGTTTTCGTCCGGGTATGAAGGAGGACGAAATCCTGTATAACGACAAGAGTGAGAGTACGGCAGAAAATAGGGCAATAGTTCATCTGGATCGCATCGGAAATTAGCCGATATAGGTGAAAAAGCAAAAGTGTTACAAATAGCAATTTTCCTCACTCGACCGGACTTTCCTCATCCGCATCGGGTTTTGCAGCATTAACTGTAGCCGGTTGCCGCGCAGCGGGATTAGATCTGAACGAAAAAGATTTGTCTATCCTTGCGCGCCAGGGATCGGGGAGTGCATGCCGTTCCATTCCAGATGGGTTTGTGGAATGGCTAGACGGCAATACCAGCAATGAATCATTTGCTGTTTCGATCTACCCTCCGTCTTATTGGCCGGATTTGATTGATATCGTTGTTATTGTTACAACCGATAAAAAAGAAATATCGACAACAGAAGGAATGAAAGGAATGCGGAAAAGTCCGTTTTACCAGACTCGTTTGAGAGGTATGAAAGATAAAATCCGTTTGTGTAAAGAAGCATTGAAAACAAAAGACTTAGAGAAACTTGGGGAACTTTCAGAAGCTGAAGCACTTGAAATGCATGCGGTCATGATAAGTCAGCGTCCTGCACTTCTCTATTGGACAAAAGGAACACTGCATCTTATGAAATCCGTTCAAAAATGGCGATACGGGGGATTACCGTGCTATTTCACCATTAACACCGGACAGAATGTACACATTTTAACAACAAAAGATCACGAAAAGGAAATTCAGGAAAAACTCAAAAACATTGAAGATGTAAATCGTATCATAATCAACTCACCCTCGGATGGAGCTCATACCCTCAAAACTCATTTGTTTTAATCCCGGTTCCGGATTCATAGTATAATACGTTTTATGAAAACAATTGTGACGCATATAGGACCCGATTTGGATGCAATCACTGCCATATGGCTCGTAAAGACAAGATTTCCCGGATGGCAGGAAGCAGCACTTGCGTTCGTTCCGGCAGGGGAAACACTCGGCAAACTTCCTCCCGATGATAATCCTGAGGTTATACATGTTGATACGGGATTTGGAAAATATGATCACCATCAGGTGGATGATAATACATGTGCGTCTATTCGGGTATATAAAGAAATTAAAAGCATATCCTCATCAGATCCGGCGCTTGAGCGGCTGATTACAGTTGTAAATGACATCGATCATTTCCGTGAGGCATTTTTTCCGAACCCCACATCAGACTATTGGGATTTTGGACTGGTGGCATCCATTGACGGATGGAGACTTCTGTATCCTGACGATCCGACCATTGTCGTCCATTATGGGATGGATGCTTTAGACGGAATTTATAAAACATTTCAAAATAAAATCTGGGCAGAGGAAGAGTTGACAATAAAGGGCGTGGAATTTGAAACAAAATGGGGAAAAGGCATAGGAGTGGAGACAACAAACGATGAAGTTGTACATCTGGGGCAAAAAAAGGGTTACGTTCTGGTTATCCGTAAAGATCCAAAGAAACATTACTTAAGGGTAAAGGCTCTCCCGCAGCCCAATATTGATTTGTCAGACGCATTTGACAGTATGAAAGCAAAAGATCCTGATGCCACGTGGTTTCTTCATGTTTCAAAACATATGATACTGAACGGTTCGTCAAAAAATCCGAGCATGCGCCCGACGAAACTTACAATAGATGAAATAATTTCTATTCTGAAAGAGTGAGTATAGGGAAGGTCGCGTTTATAAAAATAGTCACGCGATACAAAAGGACGTAATCATCTATATCTTAGAGGTATAAATGAACAGCCCTTTAGGAGGTACGTATGAAAACTCATATTATTGACGTATACAATCCCGAATCCAAAAATGTTATTTTCGGTCAATCACATTTTATAAAAACAGTGGAAGATATCCATGAACTCCTGATTTCTTCCGTTCCGGATATATCTTTTGGATTAGCTTTTTGTGAAGCATCCGGTGCGAGACTCATACGGTCAAGCGGTACGGACAGAGGGTTAATCAAACTTGCAGAGAAAAATGCCCAAATCGTTGGTGCAGGACATACGTTTATAATATTTCTCGGAAATGCCTACCCGATTAACGTTTTAAATAATATTAAACTTTGTCCGGAAGTAGTCCGGATTTTTGCAGCAACATCAAATCCATTGCAGGTAGTAGTCGGAGAAACTTCTCAGGGAAAGGGAGTTTTGGGTGTTATAGATGGTGGGTCTCCTCTGGGTATGGAAAACGAGAATGACCGGAAGGAACGGACAAAATTTCTTCGGAAAATAGGTTATAAACTTTCCTAACACACACATGATATAATGCTACAAGTAGAAATAACACCTTAGAGCTTTTTTGAAATGTTATTCTAAAAAGTTTAGCTTTTCATTACAGGCTCTTTTAAAGCTGTTGTATGATCATTCACAACAGTCGTTTAAGGTAGGGAGGTGTTTGTATTTATTATGGTATTTGTTAAAGCACAGCCCGGGGATACATCAGATTCGCTCATCCGCAAATTTACGCGAAAGGTTCTTACGGAAGGAATTCTACAGGATTTGAAAAAAAGAGAATTTTATCAAAAACCTGCTGAAATCAAAAAAGAACAGAAGCGGGAGCTTGTCAGACGCCTCAGGCACGCTAACCGGTCATCGTATAAATAGGATCATATATGCTTTTCGATTCAATAAAAGCGGATATTAATTTATCGCTCAAAAAAGGTGATAAAGTACGGGTTGACACACTCAGGTTCCTCGATAGTGCTTGTAGATATGCGGCTATCGCAAAGTATGGAGCAGATTGGGAAAGCAAGGTAACTGATACAGATGTTTTGGATGCCGTAAAAAAGCAGGTGAAAACACATCGGGAATCAATCAAAGCTTTCACGGAGGGTGGACGTACTGATCTTGCTAACTCTGAAAAAGCTCAACTTACTATACTCGAATCATTTCTTCCGCCTGAAATATCCGATGATGATCTGAAGAAAATCCTGGCCCCGATTGTCCAATTAAGTGAGGATAATTTCGGAAAACTCATGGGTCGGGCGATGTCGGCCGTGGGAAATCGTGCAGACGGAGGACGCGTATCAGCAATTCTGAAAGATCTGCTTGCCCATAAATGACCGGTAAAATCTATACCATGAGGTCTTCAAATTTTCACATGGTTGATATTTTCTTACTATGATAACAGTGTTAATTCAATCAGAATCGCATTACCCTGTTTCCCGGGAAAAAATCCGTGATGCTGTAATTACAGCTCTTGAAAAAAAAGTGAAAAGCGATACGGAAGTGAGTGTCAGTATTATAGGTGACCGTCTCATGAAGCAATTAAATACAACATATCGTAAATTGAATAAAACGACTGACGTGCTTTCATTTCCCCAACAGGAATCCGACGTTTCGCATACGGCATTTATCTCTCCCCCTGACAATATACTGCGTTTAGGAGATATTGTTATATCCTATCCGCAGGCGGTTTTAGAAGCACAGGAAACAGACAAATTAGTAGATGATATTGTGGTAGAGCTTGCTCTTCACGGTCTTGATCACCTTCTGGGTATACACCATCCTGAATAAACGTTTTTAAAAGATCTGGAAAACATTCCCGGTATATTTTTGAATCTTGAATCTTGTCATAGACAGACGCACGTTGTACAGTAATACCATGTCATTCTACCGCACATACCGTCCTCAACGTATAGAGGATTTGGACAATGTAAACGCACGAAAACAGATTTCCGATCTGCTATCGCAGAATGTTTCCGATTTACCTCATGCATATTTGTTCTGCGGACAGCGCGGTATCGGTAAAACCACATCAGCACGGCTCGTTGCTAAGTTGTTTAATTGTACGAAACGTGTGAAAGGAAAAGGTCCATGCGGATCGTGTGATCAATGCGTAAGCATTCAAACAGGCACGAATCTTGATGTTATAGAAATGGATGCCGCTTCTAACCGGAGAATAGATGAAATCAGAACACTCCGTGAACGTGTAGGACTCACCCCGTCTGTCGCAAAATATACAGTTTACATTATTGATGAAGTACACATGCTGACAACCGAAGCATTTAATGCGCTTCTTAAGACTTTGGAAGAGCCACCTTCACACGTGATTTTTATTTTGGCAACAACAGATCCTCAAAAGGTACCTCAAACCATACAATCCCGATGCCTCATAATTTCGTTTTCGCGTGCAACGGATCGTGAATTGACCGGTGTTATAGAGAAAATTGCGAAGATTGAGAAATTATCCATTGATACGGATGCGTGTGATCTTATCGTGTCCTATGCAGACGGATCATTCCGGGATGCAGTAAAGGCGCTTGAACAGGCATCCCTGTCGGGATCTCCCATAACGGCGCAGTCCGTGCGTGAATCATTAGCGCTTGGTGAAAAGAAATATGTAACCGAATTTGTACGTCACTTGCATGACGGTTCAGTAAAAGTTCTTTTTGAGGATATCAATAATACGAAAGAAGCCGGTATAGACATGAAAATGTTTATAACAGACGTCCTGATGAATCTCAAAGAGAGGCTCATTTATTTGGCCGGATCAGGTGATTCTTCAGAGACATCTTTAAACCAATGTAAACGGGAAATAACCATATTTACAAGGGCATTTGCGGAAATGAAATATAATCCGGTAACCGAGCTTCCCCTTATGACTGCTGTTGTTGATTGTATACAGGAGAATTCAGACTTTCATACGGTATCTCCTCCTGATACGTCTCAGAAAAACACTGCATCCGGTATCAAAGCGGATCAGCGTAATTCTGATCAATCATCCGCGTCAGATATATCTATATCCGCTGCTCAGGAGACGTCATCTTTAGGGATCGTCACTATGGAAAAAGTCACCGAGTGTTGGAAAGATATTATCGAAGAATGTAAGCCATTTAATCATTCTATTGCCGGAGTATTACGTTCTGCTAAACCGTATTCTGTCGAACACGGTATAGTTACTATCGCAGCAAATTATAAGTTTCACCAGGAAAAGCTGTCGGAACCAAAAGTAAAAGATATTATTGTTCAGGTAATAAAGAAATTGTTCGGTGAGAAAGTAAAAGTAGAGATAGTATTAGGAAAAAAATAACAATTATTTATATTCAAAACATATTGAATATTTTAATAGCTTACAACCTACAACGAATAACATTTTCGTATACGCATTGCCAAAACATAACAACCTCTGTAGAATTGGTATGTGATTGTAAGAATGAGGAGGTAGTATATGATAAATCCATTTAAAATGCTCGGTGATGTAAACGCGATGCGGAAACAGGCTGCAGCTATACAGGCGGCTTTGAAAGAAGTCACTGTCGAAGGCAGAGACGGTATGAACCGCGTATCTATGACCGGTAATCAGGATGTCATTGATGTGGAAGTAAATGGTGTTCGTGACGATTCCATGAAACGTGCCATTCAGGATGCCATTAAACGCAGCCAGCAGGTCGCAGCAACCAAATTGCAGGAAATTTCCAAAGACATGCAGTAAACATTACCGATTCATGAATCAGAATGGTACATAATACTCTCATCGTGACAGGTACCCTCGGGTACGATTACATCATGAATTTTCCCGGACGGTTTGCCGACCGCATCATGCCGGACAAAATTCATTCCCTTTCATTATCCTTTCTCGTTGATAAACTGACAAGGCAATTTGGCGGAACTGCAGGAAACATCGCATACAGTTTGAAACTGCTCGGTATAAATCCGGTAACTCTTGCTCCTGTGGGAAATGACTTTGACCGGTATACTGATTTTCTGAAAAAACACAAGATTGATATATCCTGCATTGACACACACCCGGATGTGTCTACCAGTTCATACTTTGTGATGACGGATAGAGAAGATAATCAGATCGGATCGTTTTACCTTGGTGCTACAAAATATGCCAAGCAATTGTCCATACGTTCGTGTATACCGCGTACATCCGGAACGAAATCCGTATTTGCAGTTCTTGCACCGACAGAACCGGAAGCGATGGTTAAATACGTGAAAGAATGCCGGTCATCAGACTTACGGTATTTATACGACCCGGCGTTCCAGATCGGAAATTTTTCCCCATCCGATCTGAAAGCGGGAATTGCAGGTGCAACGATTCTCATTGGGAACGATTACGAAATCGCGTTAATCGAAAAGAAATTGGATATCTCACATGAGGAACTTATTCTTGCAGTTCCGATACTCATAACGACACTAGGGTCGAAAGGATCCGTCATAGAAACTCAAAAAGAATCCATACACATAAAACCCGCAAAAGCCAAAAATGTAAACGATCCGACAGGAGCAGGGGATGCCTATAGGGCGGGATTTCTGGCCGGATATGTGCGAATGCTTCAGAAAAATAAATCAGGTAAAGGTCCGCTTCTGACAGATGAAGAACTTATTTTTTGCGGACAGATGGGATCAGTCGCTGCAGTTTATACGGTAGAAAAGTACGGGACCGTAACACATACGTATACGCCTCTTGCATTCCGGACCCGTTTTAAAGAAAATTATGGAGACTCGAAGTATTTGCGGTTGTTATAATATAACTCATAACGTACAACATACAACTTACAACTAATATATGAAGCCAGGCAAAATTGTCCATACATTCATTACAAAAAAAGGAAACAAATGTATTATCAGATATCCGAAATGGGAGGATTTGGATTTGTTCCTCCGTTTTGCCAATAGACTGTCAGAAGAAGATACTTTTGTACTGCTTAGTGGTGAACGGATATCGAGAGACAGGGAGATTACTTTTTTGTCTGATATACTTTCAGCCATTGAGCGAAAGAAAAAAATTCACCTTATTGCAGAGATAGACGGTAAATTAGCAGCAAGCTGCGGAATAGATATAGCGGACAGACGTAAAAAACACGTTGGTGACATCCATATTTCCACGGACAGGGATTTTAGGGAAGAAGGAATAGGAACAATACTCATGAAGACGCTTATTAAAGAAGCCAAACGTATGAAACTGCACCTTCTGACCTTAACGTGCGTTGAGACGAACAGCCGCGCACGTCATGTCTATGAAAAGGTGGGATTCATCCTCTCGGGTACCGTTCCCGGAGCTATACAGTATCGGGGATCATATGTCGGAGAAGTAACGTATTATCTGCCCATTAAGTAACTTAAGATCCCCCGGGTATCCGGTTCACTTAAGTTTCGGAAAGGTAATTATGAAAAGTGTGAAACATGATGTGAAAGACCTCTCTCTTGCTCCTAAAGGTAAACTTCGTATCGAATGGGCAGGGAAATCCATGCAGGTTCTTAAGTTGATTGGAAAAAGGTTAGCACAGGAAAAGCCATTTCGCGGAGTAAAAATCGGTGCATGTCTTCATGTCACCGCAGAGACAGCCAACCTTATGCTGGTGCTTAAAAACGGCGGTGCAGAATTGGCTTTGTGTGCAAGCAACCCGCTCTCAACACAGGATGATGTTGCAGCATCACTTGTTGACGACTACGGAATTCCTACATATGCCATAAAAGGTGAAGATACAAAGACATATTACAAACATTTAAATGCGGTTTTGGATATACACCCGCAGATTACAATGGATGACGGAGCTGATCTTGTTTCTCTGCTTCATAAGGAACGGACAAATCAAATAAAAGAGATTATCGGGTCAAATGAGGAAACAACGACAGGTGTTATACGTCTGAAAGCAATGGAAAAAGATAAAGCGTTGAAAATTCCGGTATTTGCGGTGAATGATTCGGATACGAAACATATGTTTGATAACCGTTACGGAACAGGTCAATCAACGCTTGACGGAATTATGCGAGCGACAAATATGCTTCTTGCGGGAAAGCACTTTGTTGTTTGCGGGTATGGTTGGTGCGGGAGAGGGCTCGCTTCAAGAGCCCGCGGCATGGGAGCACATGTCATTGTGACGGAAGTAGATACGATTAAAGCGCTGGAGGCAGTGATGGACGGATTTACGGTTATGAGACTCAAAGATGCAGCAAAAATAGGTGACATTTTTGTGACGGTGACAGGGGATAAGCATGTCATTTCCATCGACCATATACGTCAAATGAAGGACGGAGCTGTGCTTGCCAATTCAGGGCATTTCAACGTTGAACTGGCAATAGATGATCTTGAAAAGATTGCAGTATCCAAACGCAAACTTCGCGAATATGTGGATGAATATTCTATAAAAGAAGATAGTAGAAAAGGAAAATCCGGAAGTTTAAAAAGAATTTTTGTACTGGCAGAAGGGCGCCTCATAAATCTGGCGGCAGCGGAGGGGCATCCGGCCGAAGTCATGGATATGAGTTTTGCCAATCAGGCATTAGCTGCAGAGTTTTTCGTAAAAAACAGAGGTAAACTGAAAGTTAAAGTATATACAATATCCGGAAAAATGGATACGGAAATAGCACGGCTTAAACTTGCTGCTATGGGTATGGCGATAGACAGATTGACAGTCGAACAGAAAAAATACCTTTCTTCCTGGAAGGAAGGAACATAGCCGTATTTCATTCAGAACATATGCAATTACATGAACTAATCGGCAGAGTTGTACAGAATTCGCGTACAGATATCGAGAAATCTATAAAGAAGCGGAAAGCACTAAGCAGTATTAAAAATGGACATGCGAGTTTAGATGATTGTATCGACGTTTGTGTTTTAACGACATTGTTTGAATGGCATGGTGAAAAAAATAAATCATTCCGTCAGCGCTGGGCAGATTCTTTTATCAGTCTGTATACCGGTATCAATCAGGAGGAACAAACGAAAAAGGATAATATAAAGACTATATGCGAACGAATGGAGCCGCAAGTATTTGTAAAAGCACTGGATGCATTATATGAATCCGGTTACCGCATATCTGAAACACCGTGTGTATATGATTTTACGGAGCAATATTACAATCATACAGGTTCAGATACCCAAAGAGATGATTTTCGGAAATGGATACAATACACGTCATGTATTCCTAATAATTTAAAGACTCATTTTGGGTGTGTTGTAACAAAGAATAAAACACCTGCGTTTCTTTATAAAGCTATATGAAACAAGTATCGGAAAGAATACAGAATGTTCCGGCATCTCCGATCCGTAAGCTTGTCCCTTATGCAATTGAGGCAAAAAAACAGGGTGTGCATGTGTATCATCTCAATATTGGTGATCCGGATATACCGACTCCGGAGCCCATGCTGTCAGTTTTGAAAAACTGGAAAGTCAATCCTGTCGGATACGATCAGTCTCAGGGAAATCCGGAATTTATCGGGAGTCTCCTGGGGTACTACCATAAACTCGGATATACGTTTTTGGAAAAGGGTCATATTCAATCAACTCTCGGTGGGTCAGAAGCCATTTCCATGGCGATGTTTGCCACATGCGAAGCAGGGGACGAGATTATCGTTTTTGAACCTTTTTATACCAATTACAATTCCTACGCAGTTGTAACCGGAGTAAAGCTTGTGCCCATACCAACGTCAATTCAAAACGGATTTCATCTTCCGCTTCAAAAAGAAATTGAAAAGAAAATTACGAAAAAAACGCGGGCAATTCTTTTCTGTAATCCATCAAATCCTACAGGGACTGTCTATACCAAAGAAGAGGTGGAAATGCTCGCCGGCATCGCACAAAAACATTCACTTTTTCTTCTGTCAGATGAAGTGTACCGTGAATATACGTATGACGGGCGGAAACATGTATCACTTTTTTCTTATATGGAAGACAATCCCGAAAGGGCAATAGTTCTTGACAGCATGTCGAAGCGCTATTCTCTCTGTGGTGCGAGAGTCGGAGCTCTTGTTACTCTCAACAAAGACATTCTTGCCGGTGTGCTTCGCATGGCACAAGGACGGTTATCTGCAGGCCTTATAGACCAACTTGTCGCTTCCGAATTAACTGAAGTAACGGATGATTATCTGTACAAAGTACATCAGGAATATAATAAGCGGCGTGATGTGTTATACAAAGGTTTAAAAACCATACCGGGAGTGATTGTTCCTAAACCGGAAGGAGCATTTTATGCGATTGTTGGACTGCCTGTAGATGATGCGGAGAAATTCTGCCGATGGCTGCTGACAGATTTTCGGGACAGGAATGAAACAGTTATGTTTGCACCGGCATCAGGATTTTATGCTACACCGGGGCTTGGAACAAAGGAAGTGCGTATCGCGTATGTATTAAATGTAAAAGCCCTGAAACGTTCCATTGATATCCTTTCCAAAGCCCTGAATGAATATCGTAATTCGTAAATCATATATCGGTACTTATCGTACTTTATGAAACTTATTCTTTTTGATATTGACGGTACGCTTATCTATCACGTCGGTCAGCGTATCAATGTAGGATATCCCAGATTTAAACTCGCTATCAAACGCGTATTCGGTTTGGACGTCGATATAGATACCTCCGTTAATTACAACGGATGGGTAGACCGGCAGATAACCTGGCATAATGTTCATATGCATGGTATCGGGAAAAAAGAATTTGACGGGAAATTTTCACAAATAGCAAAGGAATTACACACGATCACCATTCAACAGGCAAAAGAAAAAGGACGTTTATATGCAGCGATAGATCCGGCCGTTGTTCTGGCAAAAAATGTTGCACATAATTCCGAATATGCAATCGGTATAATTACGGGAAATGTCAAACGGGTTGCTTTATGGAAACTTGAACACGCGGGGATTCACGGAATATTTTCGTTTGGGGTCTATGGTGACGAAGCGGATGACAGAATTTCCTTAGCAAAAACCGTATTTGTTAAAGCTGAGTCATTTTTCAAGGTTGTGTTTCATCCTGAGGATATTTACGTTATCGGAGATGCGATTGGTGATATCCGCTGCGGAAAAGCAATCGGTGCACGGACGATTATTGTCATGACCGGAGGTCACAGTACGAAAGAGGAATTACTTCTTGAGAAACCTGATCTTCTCGTTGATACACTGGAAGACCCGCGGGTGAAAAAACTCTTAGGTTTAACGTAGTACGTTTTTCTGATATAGTGATACATATTTCAACAGTATGCGTATTGTGCATATAAGCACTTATGTTTCTGCGTTTATAATATAAAAATGAATATTTTGCCGAAATCCATATCCCGTGTCATAGAATCGTTCCAAAAACTTCCCGGTATCGGTCCGAAATCCGCAACACGGCTTGCTTTTTATCTTCTTCATGTACCGCAGGAAGACCTGGATAATTTTTCCGGGGCTGTAAAAAATTTAAAATCCGCAACAGTACTTTGTACACTCTGCAGAAACGTATCGGAGCAGGATCCATGCGCAATATGTGCCAGTCCTTCGCGGAACAAAGAAATTATCTGTGTCGTTGAGCAGCCAACCGATGTTCTTTCAATCGAAAGAACAGGGAAATATAACGGCATATACCACGTGCTTCATGGGGCTATCGATCCGCTCAATAACATCGGTCCGGATGAAATATATATTGCAGATTTGCTGAAACGCATCACACATTCCTCTTTATCCATAAAAGAAATAATATTAGCAACAAATCCCAACATGGAAGGGGAAGCAACAGCAATGTATGTTACAAAACAAATTTCCAATCTCAAAACTAAAAACGTAAACATGATCATTACTCGTCTTGCCCATGGTCTTCCCATCGGCGCGGATATAGAATATGCGGACGAGGTGACCCTGACGCGTGCACTTGAAGGCAGAAGGCAATTTTAACGACGCAAAATTTATTCATTGCACATTGCACATGATATATGGTTAAAAAATCCCAATTAGAGAAAGTACTAAAAACCATACCTGATCCTGAGCTCGGAATTTCCGTATGGGATTTGGGCCTAATTTACGGTGTTACGATTGACAGACAAAACAGAGTTACCGTCCGTATGACGCTAACTTCCATCGGTTGTCCTTTGTTCTCGCTCATATCCGATCCCATTAAGGAGAAGATTGAAAACATAAAGGGTGTCAAATCAGTATACGTAGAACTAACGTTTGATCCTCCGTGGTCAATTGACCGCATGAGCAAGTCAGCCCGTCTCCAACTCGGCATGTGATAACTACCATAGAAATCTGAAGTAACGTATCATAGAGATATGGCAACGCGAACGACACTTGCCGGTCAGGTTATCGGATCCTTTGAGGATATCGGCAAAGATGTAGTAAAACAGACCATGAAACTTCCGTCCGATATCGTCGGATCTGCACTTGAATCGCTCGGATCTTCAGGCACGAATAAAGGTCAACCGGGCCAGCAAAAAAATAAACAGTTAGTAGGCCTTTATGACGCAAGAGAACCTCATAAAGAAGACGAGTGGGATAAGATACATCAAACCAAAGATACTCAGGTAAAACAGGCAATAGCACGGTCAGCATTGGAAGCGCTGACGAAACGTCCGCGGGAGAAAGAGGAGCGGGTATGGGATAAAAATATGAAGGAGAATGAGCAAAAAAAATTGATTAAGTTACATCAGGAACAGGCACAATCAACGCTTCCGCTGATGTCACAGAAACAAACCCGGGGAGATCTTTATGGTCTGAAAGCCAAACGCAGTCCGGGTGAAATCGGCAAAAATGTGAAAACCGACTGATTCAGGGGATTCATACTTCACAACACGGCGTTGGTGATGGATAATTGAACTGAAAACTATGTTACATTTGTATAATACTCTGACAAGGACACTCGAAGAATTTATTCCTCTTGAGAAAGGAAAAGTACGCTTCTATCATTGTGGTCCTACCGTATATTGGACTCAGCACATAGGTAACTTACGCGGAATGACCATGGGTGATCTCGTCGTCCGTATATTGAAACGGTTCGGTTATGATGTAACATTTATCCGCAACTATACGGATGTAGGACATCTTACAAGCGATGCAGATACCGGTGAAGATAAAATGGAAAAAGGTGCGAAACGCGAAGGACTGACTCCGGACGAAATAGCTGAGAAATATATACGCATTTTTGAGAACGACGTAAAATCCATCAATCTCACGGAACCATCATATAAACCCCGTCCGTCTAAACTTATACCTGAGATTATTGATATGGTCCAAATTCTGATGGATAAAGGATTCGCATATATGACGGATCTGGCAGTGTACTTCGACGTATCAAAATTTTCCAAGTACACGGAATTATCGCGTCATAATCTCGATAAGGAACGGAAAGGATCCGGAAAGGGTGAGGCAGATGATCCGGGTAAGAAGCATTTTACGGACTTTGCATTATGGGTATTTCAGGCAGGTGCGCATGCCAAAGCACTGCAGACATGGGAAACCCCGTTTTATTCCGCACTCGTGAAAAACGGCAGGGGATTTCCCGGTTGGCATATCGAGTGTTCCGTAATGGCAAAAAAGTATCTCGGCGATACGATTGACATTCATATGGGCGGCGTCGAACATATACCCATACATCATACCAATGAAATTGCTCAGAGCGAATCAGCAAACGGAGTTCCTTTTGTCCGGTATTGGCTCCATAACGAACACCTTATCGTCAATAACGAAAAAATGGCTAAATCGGCAGGAACAGGCATGAGTCTGGATGAGGTACGGAAAAAAGGATTTGATCCTTTAGCGCTCCGGTACTTTTACCTGCAGGCACATTACCGCACCAGACAAAACTTTTCCTGGGAGGCGCTTTCTGCTTCGCAAAATGCCCTGCAAACCCTGCGGTCGTATATAGGTGCATGGAAGAATGAGAAGGAGCGAAGCGTGCTTTCCCAGGACAAACTCGCAAAAACAGATTCATACAGAAATGCATTTGATGAAGCACTTCTCGATGATTTTAACGTTCCGAAAGCACTTGCCGTAAGCTGGGAAATGGTAAAATCCAATATTCCGTCGATTGATAAATATGACTCTCTGATGGATTTTGATGATGTGCTTGGACTTCGTTTGTCTGATGTTCAGACGACCAAAATGGAAAAAATATCAGAAGATTTACCGGATGATATAAAAGCACTGATAGGGAAGCGTGATGAAGCCCGGATGCAGAAGAAGTGGGATGTGTCGGATGCATACCGTAAGGAAATTGAAAATAAAGGGTTTACAGTGAAAGATACGCCGGAGGGGACGTTTATTTCCGGGAAATAATCGTTTTATCGTTTGCTGATTCCGATTGCAGAGACCGATTTCGTACTGATTTGGAATGACGAGGGAACAGCTTCAATTCTAACTTGTGTTCCGGAAGGGTAGGATGCAGGATTGAAACTCGCCGGAACTGCCACTGACCACCCGTCACCGAGCGTCCGTGTACCATCCGAAAAAGAGATATTATCCACGATGAGTCTCGATTCTGCATCATTGTATGAATTGACGCGTCCTAAAAAGGTCATTGTGGCTACTTTACTTGCACGTGCCCTCGTATCAGTCCGGCTTGTTTTCGTCTTATCAAGGATAGTCGTTATGATAATTGCGATCATTATAAATGCGATGCTGCCAATCAGAAGAAAAAATCCGCTTTTATCTTTCATATATTCTTATTGAACCACCCCTTCAGCTTGTTGTCAAGCTTCGTGTACTGTATTTTTAAGTTTTCAGGAAAGGGGGGCGAGAGGAAGTGTAAGAAGAAATACGGAACCTACACCCAAATCACTTTTTTCGAGAATTAAATCTCCGCCCATCGCAAGCGCAAATTGTTTCGATATGAAAAGTCCCATGCCTGTGCTTTTCGATGACGTCAATGTCCTTGCTGCACCGACCTGTTGGAATTTTTTGAATAAAAGATGCTGATCATCGATGCTTACACCCGGACCCGTATCAGCTACCCGTATTTCCAGCCGATTACCGTTTGTATTTTCAGATACGGTGATATCTCCCTGCGTTGTGTATTTTATGGCGTTGCCTATGAGGTTTGCTAATATTTCCTGTGTTTTTGTTTTGTCAGCAAAAATTTTTACCTGTCTTGTGCTGTTTGCCGTAAACGTGAGACTTAGCTTTTTTTCCTTGACCTGTGATTGATAAGAGTTAACTATATCGCGAAGAAACGGTGAAGAATCAAATGCCTCCTTATTTATTGTTAATCTGCCCTGTTCAATCCGTGAAATATTTAAGAGTTCATTGACAAGGCCGATGAGCGAAATTGCTGATTGTTTCATGCTTACGATCATCTCTTTCACCTGATCTTTGGGAGTCGTATCGAGAGTGTTTTCCAAAAATTCTGACACGGTTCGTATTGTCGTTAATGGCGCACGCAAATCATGAATGATTCCCGAGAAGAAAGCTTTTTCGCCGGTTTCTTTCCGGTAGTTTTCTTCCTGTGTTTCCATAAGAATGACTATGCCATGTTCAGGATCGGGACCGGTAAAAGGAATAATCATACCGCGTACTGGTATGGGTGAACCCTGTTTACCGGTTATGAATGTCCACGTCGGGAGAGCCTTTAATTCCCCATTTAAACATCCGATAAGGATATTGGGATCGATTTCACTTTTCTGATTTCTAAACACGAGAATTTCAAGCGCGGATTTATTGATAATATCCTGAACACCGTACCCGAGCAGAGATGCGCTTGCTTCATTTGCATAATGAATTATGCCGGATGGATCCAGAAGAAGTATTGCGATAGGCCAATTGGATTCGATAGTGTGTGCAATACCACTCACAGTGTTAAATTTTTGTATCTGATTTTCAAGATTGGCTGCAGTCATTTCAAGTTTATTTTTTTCCTCCGTAAGCGAGCGAATGGTTCCTTCCAGATGTGTCATATCAAAAAAATGAAAAGCAATGGTGGATGTGCCTTCAAGAGTGATCGGGGAGTACACTCCATATATGGGTATACGATTTCTCGGTCCGATCAGGTACGTGTTTACTGCAGTTTGGGTCGTTGTACCATGCATGCTTTCTGATAACCCTTCGTATGCAGGCGATGAATCTTCGTGTACCAGTTGGATTGTTTCCGTAAATGGTTTCATTGTATAATCTCCTGGGTTTTCCATTTCCAGAAGTTCACGGGTGTATGTGTTGATGGACATTATATTTCCGTGAATATTCATAAGTGCAATCCCGATTCGGGCCTGAATTTCACTTTGTGATGTTTGCACACCTCCGTTGGATGAGCCTGAACGGGTGAGAAATTCGTTCAGTTGATTTCTGATATTTGTAAGCTCGGACATGAGTGATTGAATAGCGGTTTTTTGTTTGGATGACTCTTTTTGAAGGCGGAGGTTATGGGTTTCGATAACGAGCGCAATGAAAGCAAAAAGAGCGGTAAAAACGCCGAGAACAATGATGATGATAAATTCTTCGCTCATAGGCAGGCATCCGGGAATAACCGGAATATAACTCTACTGTACAACTTTTCTTTGTGTGCTATCAATACTATATATATCATAAACCATATAAATATCCTCCCTTTATGAACTTTACGGACTTTCTACTATACTTACTCTATGACAAAACTATCAAAATCAAACCGTTTCTCCTGGAAAACAATTCCC
This sequence comes from Candidatus Gottesmanbacteria bacterium, assembly GCA_963711735.1. Classification (GTDB taxonomy): domain Bacteria; phylum Patescibacteriota; class Microgenomatia; order UBA10105; family UBA927; genus CAVQFA01. The sequence goes on from CAVQFA010000005.1 coordinate 311,437, forward strand.
GTACCATTTGTTATGCTGGCTCCTATGGAAGGAGTTACTGATACGGTATTCAGACAAATGATATCGTCAGTTGCACGACCTGATATCATGGTGACTGAGTTTGTAAATGTTGAAGGGTTTTGTTCACGCGGGAAGGCAGCTATATCACAATCTTTACTCTTCAGTGATAATGAGAGACCGCTTTTGGTACAACTTTGGGGTATACATCCTGAAAATTTTGCAGATGCAGCATATGAAGTAAAAGAAGCCGGTTTTGACGGTATTGATATAAATATGGGATGCCCTCAGCGTGATGTTATAAAAAACGGAGCATGCGGCGCTCTTATAAAGACTCCAAAAAAAGCAGAAAACATTATTCGTGCAATACGGGATGCAGTTCCTGATATGCCTTTATCGGTAAAAACGAGAATCGGTTTCGATACGGTTCAAACGGAAGAATGGATTTCATTTCTCTTATCCATGCCTATAGACTCACTGATCATACACGGCAGAACCGTACGGGAGATGTCCAAAACTCCTGCCCACTGGGATGAGATACAAAAAGCAGTGCATCTTCGTAATTCGCTTAGATCCAAAATCATTATCGTCGGAAATGGCGATGTGAAAAACAGAGACGATGCGATTCTGAAAGCCCGCACGTATGGTACAGACGGTATCATGATCGGACGCGGGGTTTTTCATGACATTTATGCATTTGCATCGCATACACAAAAGCAAAAAGAGACAAAAAAAATGCTTCTCGGTTTACTTCGGAAACATCTGGAGTTTCACCAATCTGTATGGGGAGAAAACAAATCATATCAGACACTTAAGAAGTTCTTTAAAACGTACGTCCGGGATTTTAAAGGTGCGACAGAACTCCGTATGAAACTGATGGGAACACAATCCGTAAAAGAAGCACTGACATTATTACCGTAAAATTATGAATATGGATAACACAAATCGTAAACAGCAAATCCGTAAAGAAATGAAAGAAATAGGAACACGCATCGAAAAACAGAAAAAAATACAGGCAGATACAATCATTTCGGAAAAACTTCTTATGGTAAAAGAGGTTCAGTCAGCAGATTCTATATGTGTGTATGCATCTACTCCGGATGAGGTGGAAACAAGAAACACCATTGTGTCGTTTCTTTCATACGGGAAAAAAATAGCTGTACCGCGTATCGGGAAGTCACGCTCCTTAGAATTATGTGTAATACAATCATTGGATGAACTTGTATGCGGGCGTTATGGTATTATGGAACCTCAGGATAACTCTTTAAAGATTCATCCCGATTCTATAGATGTTTTTATCATACCGGTCGTTGCATGTGATAGAAACGGGTATAGACTTGGACGGGGGATGGGGTATTACGATGTTCTGTTATCGAAATCTGAAGGATACAGGATAGCATTGTCGTATGCGTGTCAGATACTCACGGGAATTCCGCACGAATCACATGACATACGCATGGATATGATTATAAGTGAAAAAGATACATTGATATTCCCATAGGAAGATTTTACAATCACCATTATCTGAAATAAGGAGGAATCTATGCCATCGAAAAAAATATCCGCTCATACTCACCCGGAAAATCAGTATTTAGATCTGATGCAGGATATTATGGATAACGGAGTATGGAAAGTCAGTCACTCGACGGGTGTAAAGCTTAAAAGCGTATTCGGAAGGATATGTCGTTATGATTTATCAAAAGGATTTCCGCTTCTCACAACAAAAAAAGTATTCAGTCGGGGAATAATTCATGAATTATTATGGTTCATATCCGGATCGAGCAATATTAAATATCTTGTGGATAACAATGTGCATATTTGGGATGAATGGGCGTTTAAAAAATATGAATGGGCTGTAAACGAAAACAAGGTAAAACCCCTGACATTTGAAATGTTCATGGAGAAGGCAAAATCCGATTCTTCATTTCTGAAAACATGGGGTGAGTTAGGTCCGGTGTACGGTGTCCAATGGAGACGTTGGCCGTCAGATCACAGGAAAACGATTGATCAATTAGGGTGGGCTATAGAAAAAATTAAAAAATACCCGATGAAGAAACATTATGTCATATCTGCATGGAATGCCGGATGCATATATGAGATGAGCGGAAGCCATGATGCATCGATGGTGATAGCACCCTGCCATACCATGTATCACATAAATATTACCGGTGACAAATTATCCCTTCTTCTGTATCAGCGAAGCGCAGACTTATTTTTAGGTGTTCCTTTTAATATTGCATCATATGCGTTGTTTACAATGATGCTTGCGCAGGTGACAGGATATAAGGTAGGAGATTTCGTTCATGTGTTCGGTGATGTACATATTTATGAGAATCATTTTGATCAATGCAAGGAACAACTGTCCAGAACACCTAAACCATTTCCGGTTATGAAAATTAATCCGATGAAAAAGAACATTGATGATTTTGTCTTCGAAGACTTTGAGCTGGTCGGATATGATCCGTACCCGCCAATCAAGGGTGACATTACTGTAGTCGGAGGTTTTTAAAATTTCTTATGCTTTCTCTTATTGCGATAATCGGAAAAAACCGTGAGATCGGAAAAAATAACAAACTCATATTTCACCTGCCGGAAGATCTGGCACGCTTCCGTATCATTACGAAAGGTCATCCGGTCATAATGGGCAGAAAGACGTATGAATCCATTCTGCACCCGCTTCCCGAGAGGACAAATATCGTCATTTCTTCCAATTCTTCGTTTAAAGCAGACGGAGTAATAACGGTTATGTCACTTGAACAGGCATTGGACAGGGCGAAATACGAAACAGGAAGTGATGAAATTTTTGTGATAGGGGGAGCGTCGGTATACTCACAGGCAATATCGCAGGCACAGAGACTGTATTTAACTGTTGTTGATGCAGATGCTCCTGATGCGGATGCATTTTTCCCCGAATATAAAAAGTTCCGGAAAATTATCTCCAGGGAAAAGCATGAAAAGACTGTCCCTCCGTTTGAATATCTGACTCTCGAACGGTGATATTAATTCTTTCACATCCGTTTATATTTGACAGTCCTATTTAAAGAGATCAGACATAGGAACGCTATTTTTTACGATATCTGTTAATGGAGGTAAATTCCATGATTTTTCAATCGTACGAAGAAGAGAATAATGATTATACGGGTGAGAAGATGTGTAATTATTTTTTACCAATCGACCCGCAAAAACAGTTAGTACATGATTTTTTCCGTAACGTTCAGCCTCATCCCACGTTAAAATAAGAAGAGAATTTTGTTCCCTAAATGATTCCGAATTTAATATTATTGGTATTTCCCGGGCTAACCAGGAATCACCTTTATCAATTCCGCAAAAGTGCATATCGTGGCATAGATTAGGGCTGATCCAGATAAAATCAGGTGTTGATGATACATATTTTATGTCATTTTGAAGTTCTGCATACGGAACTATGTCATGACACCTGATGTTGTTGGCAACAATATCTTTGAAATTTATAAATGAGTTAAATTTTGGCGTATATGGATATAATTTTCCTAAGAAACACGGAGAGGGCAGGGATTCAAAGTATGCTTTCCATGTTTTATGTGAATTTTCCATCTGGTCAATGAGATTTTTTTTTGATATTAAACAGGTGGTACAATTTGTTGTCATTCCGTACGTGGATCCGCTGATGAGCGCAATGTAGTTCGGAAGACTCGGATGCCTTATGGAATAATAATTTTTTGCCTGACTGTACTGTTTGATCAGGGAATTGATATATGGAGCATTTTTATTATTTACAATTTCTTCATACGACTTGTTTTCCATAACGATCAGTACAATATGATCAAAGTACGGAACTTTCTGCTTTGAATATCCGGTAACTGAAAATTTTGTTATGTCTGCAAGCATATTCAGCACAACGGAATTGTTTAACGGATATACCCGACTGAATAAAATAAATACAAATATGATAAACAATGCTGTCGTAATCTGAAGATGTAATCCCATTGATGCAGATTATATCTTTGTATCTGTGTGGTTACAAATTTTTTGTCTTCTAATACAATAAATGACAAAACAATTTTATGAACGGTAAAGAATGGCTCAGGGATACGTTTACATTACTTACATTGCAGGGATCATCACGCCTGCATACGAAACCTCCGGATTCGTATGTTGAACATATGGAAGGAAAGTTAGCAGTAATACTCATTCCCGGACTTTATGAACGTTCAGGTTTATTAAGCAGAGTCGGCAAGGTGGTTTCCGAGAGAGGTCATGATGTATGGACAGTTCCGGAGTTAGGAGAAAATCTGTCTGACGTAGATACTTCGATTAAAAAAATTATACGAGTCATTCATTTAAATCATCTTTTGCACCCCATTGCGATAGGACATAGCTACGGAGGGATAGTAGCGTATGAAATGTTACGTCTTGGATTCACATACGGATCGATTGCAATTGCTGCTCCGTTTTCCGGTTCGGACGTTGCCAAACGCTTTCCATTATCACGGTCAATCCGGGAAATGACCCCACAAAGCCAAACAATACAGGAAATACGGAAAAACAGTGGCGAAATTCCCAAAAATATGGTTTCTATTTTTCCCGAATCAGACAATTTTATTCCGAACGGTAGTTATCTGGAAGGCGCTGAAAATATCGAAATTTACGAAAGCGGTCATCATAATATTTTAAAACATGCTGATGTAAGGGGAGCAATAATAAGGAAATTGGAACTCTGGGAAGAAGAAAGATATTCGATTTAATTTAATCTGTGTTAAAATTCTCTCATACGTTTCTTGCCGGAGATAAAATATATGAATCTGAGAATCGGGATAGTTGGCTTACCGAATGCTGGCAAATCAACTTTATTTAATGCACTACTGAAAAAACAGGTGGCGGATGCAGCACCGTATCCGTTTTGTACCATAGAACCGAATGTCGGTATCGTTCCCGTTCCTGATGCGCGTTTAATCAGACTTGCCGAAATTACGAAAGAGGAAAATACCATGGATTCTCTGCCTCCCGTCATTCCTGCAGTTGTTGAATTTGTCGATATAGCAGGGCTTGTAAAAGGTGCATCAAAGGGAGAAGGTTTAGGAAATAAATTTTTGTCACATATCCGTGAGGTCAATATCATCTGTCATGTTATCCGCGAGTTTACGGATGATAATGTGGTACACACCTCCGGTACTCTGGATGCCAAACGCGATAAAGAGATTATCGAAACTGAGCTTATACTTGCGGACCTTCAGACTCTTGATAAACAGTCAGAACCACGCGGAGTTAAAGATTCAGAAGTACAGAAGAAATGGGGTTTGATTCTCAAACTGAAAGAAGGACTCAATTCCGGTAAAAATGCCCGTGAAGTTATTCCGGATGAAGAAGACAGATTGCTCATTTCGGATTTACACTTATTATCCATGAAACCGGTTTTAGACGTATATAACGTATCGGAAAATAAGCTTACAACGTACAACCTGCAACCTTCTGCAGAAAATATGTATATTTCAGCAAAAATCGAATCAGAAATTTCGTCCCTTCCCGAAAACGAACAGAAAGAGTATTTATCTACTTTAGGTTTAGAGGAATCGGGGTTAGACCGCTTGATCCGGAAAACATATGACATGCTCGGACTTATCTCCTTTCTGACATGCGGGGTGAAGGAAGTACGCGCCTGGACTATTTCAAAAGGTATAACCGCTCAAGAGGCATCCGGTGTCATACACACTGATTTTGAAAAAAAGTTTATAAAAGCGGATATCATCGGTTTTGAACAATTTATCCGGATAAAAGGCTGGAAAAATGCACGGACCAACGGACTGGTTCGTCAGGAAGGCCGGGGGTATCACATGCAGGATGGGGAAGTGGTGGAGTTTAAAATAGGGTCTTAAATACACAGCTTCTTGCGGCTTTAATGGCTTTTTGCTATGATGAGGACCTATGAAGACGTACAGAATGATGGTTATTCTCCGGACAGACGCAACAGATGCGGGGGATGATAAAAAAGTCAAAAGTATCGTAGAAAAAATGCTTGCAGATACGGACGGGAAGATAACGGATATTGATATGATGGGTAAACGATCATTAAGTTATCCGATCGTTAAACAAAAAGAAGGTATATATCTGGATGTAACGGTGGGCTCTGCTTCTCTGAAGGTCGGAGACATCCAAAAAACAGCAAAACTTATGCCCGAGGTATTGAGATTTCTCGTTACTCTGAAAGAATAGAAAACATGTCATCACGAAGTTTAAACAAAGTACAGCTTATAGGAAACCTGACACGCGATCCGGAACTCAGGTATACTCCGACAGGCGCTGCTGTTTGCACTATCGGTCTTGCAACCAACAGAAGTTGGACCACGGAATCAGGAGAAAAGAAAGAAGAGACGGAATTTCACCGCGTTGTCGCCTGGAATAAACTCGCGGAACTATGCAGTCAGCTTCTGACAAAAGGCAGAAAAATATATGTCGAAGGAAGACTGAGAACAAATGCCTGGCAGACAGCGGACGGTCAACAGCGGAATACAACAGAAGTCGTCATAGAGGATATGATACTGCTTGATTCTAAGCGTCCGGTCGCTGCAACCGAAGGCGAATCTTCTGATGCACCACACACATTTCAACCAGCACAATCGCAAAGCGTACCTGCTGCAACCAGCCCGAAAACATCTGCTGTAGCAGATGATACCCAGGGTGTTTCAAAACAAACACCTGCAAACACTCCTGAACCGATGAACGAAGATGTTAATCCTGACGATATACCTTTTTAAAGGAGATATTTATGATGAAACGATCATTCAGAAATCAAGTACGATTGCGTCCGGTCCCTACTGACTGTCCATTTTGCCATCATGACACCAAGCCCGACTATACGAACCCGGGTTCCATAACACAGTATATTACGGAACGGGGAAAAATATTGGGACGGGCACGTACGGGACTCTGCAACAAACATCAGATTGTCCTGAAGAGGGAGATGAAACGAGCACGATTTATGGCGCTCATTCCTTATATCGTCCGGACATGAAGTCCATTTTTATCAACAGTATTCGTTAAATATTATAAATTTATTAAATAATCTAACAATGTCTTCTCTGCCATTTTCAAAATTTCGGACATTCATTATCATATGTGCCCTTGTGCTTCTGTCCGGTGGTATTGGGTACAGACTCGGGGAAAAACATACATCTCTTTCGGGTGGTCCTTCGTCCCTTATTGTAAATACGGCAACACCATCAAACACCGGCGTTGATTTCTCGCTTTTTTGGGACGTATGGAATAGGGTCAAGCGTGATTATATCGAAGCCGATACGATAGACCCTCAGAACATGGTTTATGGAGCCATATCCGGCATGGTCGAGTCGTTGGGTGATCCGTATTCCGTCTTTCTTCCTCCGAAGGAAAACAAGAGTTTTAAAGAAGATTTAAGCGGTGCGTTTGAAGGAATCGGGGCACAGCTTGGTATGAAAGATGCCCACATCATAGTTGTTGCACCTTTAACAGGAAGTCCGGCGGAGAAACAGGGGATTCACGCGGGTGATTGGATATTAAAGGTAAATGATGAGGATACGCTTAATTGGACCGTTGAACAGGCTGTTTCCAAGATCCGCGGACCTAAAGGGACGAAAGTTACATTATCAATTCTGCATGAAAATAACGGTAATGAACCGGTAGATATAACCATAGTTCGTGAAACAATAACTGTGCCGGCAATTATTTCATGGGTAAAAAAACCATCGGATATAAAAGAAATTTCAGGACTCAGCGAAAAAAATCGAATAACAGGAAACGGATCTGTCGCATACATACACCTCACCCGTTTCGGCGATAGGCTGTCTTCAGAATGGCAGGATGCACTGAATTCACTTGAATCAGCAGGAAAAAGCCAAACAGTACGCGGATATATTTTAGACCTTCGGAATAACCCGGGAGGGTACCTGGACGGTTCTGTCTATATTGCGGGTGAATTTCTCAAAAACGGAATAGTTGTTACACAACAAAATTCCGACGGAAGCAAAGAGGATTACCCTGTAAACAGGACAGGAAGACTTACGGATACTCCGCTAATTGTTCTTATTAACAAAGGCAGTGCATCAGCATCAGAAATCGTTGCAGGGGCTCTGAAAGATCACAAAAGGGCAACAATCGTCGGAGAAACCTCTTTCGGAAAAGGGTCTGTACAGACACCCGAAGACTTACCGGGTGGTTCAGGACTTCATATTACGACCGGCAAATGGCTAGGTCCTAACGGTGAATGGATTTCAAAGAAAGGTATCGTTCCTGATATTGAAGTAAAACTTGATGCTGCTGATGACGTTGCAAGTCGTGATGCTCAACTTGCAAAAGCCATAGAACTTCTTTTAAAATAAAAAACATCCCGGTACCAAGGAGCACATATGAAGATAAATAAAACAGTTATTCTTCTGGCGTTCGGCATACTTATTCTTGCAGGGTTGGTTAATTCAAATATATTCGGACTCAACTGGAAATTTTTGGAAAAATATGTCACGGTGAAACTACCCGGATCTTCCGTTGTGAATCCTGTTCCGTTTTCAGAAAAAGTGAAAGTTGCTACGGAGGAATCCGTAGTCATTACGGTTGTAGAAAAAGCAAGTCCCGCGGTCGTTACAATCGGAATTACGGCAACGAGAAATACAGGTAATTTCTTTCAGGTGGATCCGTTTGACTTCTTTAGCCCGTTTCAGCAAATTCCGGGAGGAGAGGAAAAAATTGATCAGGATATAGGTTCAGGATTTATTATATCTTCTGATGGGCTCATTGTGACAAATAAACATGTAGTGAGCGAAACAGATGCATCATACAGAGTCATAGCCAAAGATGATAAAACATATTCAGTAGAGAAAATCTATCGTGATCCCACAAACGACCTGGCAATTCTGAAAATCGCCGCATCCGGTCTTCCGACTGTTGAACTTGGTGATTCGTCTAAAATAAAAGTAGGTCAGATGGCGATAGCAATCGGTACAGCTCTCGGGGAATTCCGTTCGACTGTGACAACGGGCGTTATATCCGGAATGGGCAGAGGTATAACTGCAGGAAGCCTTTTTGAAGGGTATGCGGAACGGCTCGATAATGTCATACAAACAGATGCAGCTATTAATCCCGGAAATTCGGGCGGCCCGCTCCTCAATTCAGCCGGTCAGGTCATCGGAATAAATACGGCTGTATCATCAGAAGGCCAGAATATCGGATTTGCACTTCCCATCAATGTTGTGAAGGATGCGGTCGATAATTTCAATAAAACCGGCCAGTTCAACAGGCCATATCTGGGTGTACGGTATAAAATCGTAACGAAGGATGTTGCAATTCTCAACGATGTTCCTGAAGGAGCGTATATAATTGAAGTAGTTACGGGCAGTCCCGCAGAGAAAGCGGGATTAAAGGTAGGGGACATTATCATAAATATTGACAGTAAAAGGCTGAAGGGTGAAAACGCAGAACTCGGAAAAACCATAGGGACGAAGAAAGCCGGAGATATAATAAAACTTATTATCTGGAGAAGCGGAAAAGAACAGACTGTTCCGGTTACACTTGGTACTCAGGGGTAATGTGATACGTTTTATACTTCAGAAGCCATAAGCGCATCGCTTACTTTGTGCAGTTTTCCGTTTACGATATCATCAAGGTTATGCCATGATTTGTTTATCCGGTGGTCGGTAACCCTGTTTTGCGGAAAGTTATAGGTTCGGATTTTTTCTGCTCTCATACCCCGACCGATAATGCTTCGTGCCGCTCCGACCGTTTGGGCATTTTTTACCTCTTCCTGTTCCCAGAGTTTTGCACGGAGCATGGACAATGCAACCGCCCGGTTCTGGAACTGATCTCTTTCAGTCTGGCAGGCCACAACAATACCTGATGGTTTATGCCGGAGACGTACAGCTGATGATACTTTATTGACGTTTTGTCCTCCGTGTCCGCCTGAACGGAAAAAGTCCCATTCCAAATCTTCGTTTCGTACCATAACGTCATTTTCCGGTATCTCAGGAAGAACAGCTACCGTTGCCGTTGATGTGTGAATTCTTCCTGATCTTTCAGTTGTCGGTATCCGTTGTACTCTGTGGGTTCCTGCTTCATACTGGAGTCTTGTAAATGCATCAGTTCCTTTGATCCTCACTGCATTTTCCGATACTTCTTCAACTTTCCAACCGAGGATATTCGCATATCTGGTATACATACGCATAAGATCCATTGCCCAGATTTTCGCTTCATCACCACCCGGTCCTGCACGAAATTCAAGAATTGCGACATTGGAATTCATATTCAATTATTAGTCTTTATCTTAAAGATGAAAGCATGTCTTTGAGGCTCTTCTGCTGGCGAATGGCTTCTTCTTTGTCTTTTTTCTTCTTTTTCTTGTCAACCAGTGCTTTTTTCTGGGAATCGCCGAATTGTTTCATCTTCTGGAATTTTTCAACCCGTCCGAGCGCATCGACAAACTTCATCTCTCCGGTAAAAAACGGATGGCATTTGGCACAAACATCCACTTTTATCGTTTGCTTCGTGGCACCCACCGTAAACGTATTACCGCAGGCACACGTAACAATTGCATCACTGAACCACTGAGGATGGATGGATTTCTTCATAAGGTCACTATTATACCATGCATACTTATGTGAGAAAAGACCTACAATAATCTTCTGAATGGATGGTAATGCAGCCTGCCTTCCGCAATAAATATTCCCGAGAAGATAAGGACTGCTCCGAGAAGAAACATAGGTGAAATGCGTTCGTTCAGCAGGATAAATCCGAGTATTGTTCCGATAATCGGATCGATGTAGGTAAACATCGTAGCATCCGTTGCCTGAATTTTTGATAATCCCCATGCAAATAATCCGTACCCGAGAACAGAAGAGAATAACGCCCCGTATGCAATTCCTATATACCCGTATGTATTGATTTGCTGGTAAAGAAGCGGTGTCTGTATAACCTCGAAAATAGCAAGCGGCAGAAATGTGAGTGAACCGATGAGAAATGCCCAGAAAGTAAATAATGTCGGATTATATTTCTGAAGTACTTTTCTGCCGATGAGAGTCTGTCCGACAGCTCCGAGCGTTGCGACAGCGAGAAATATATTGCCTAAAACAGAACCATCTATCCCTTTTTCGAGGATCGGTTCAATGATAATTATGATAATGCCTATGCTTCCGGCGATCATACCGATAAATTTTTTCCTGACAAACGGTTCATTCAGAAATATAATTGCAAGCAGCATTGTGACTATCGGAGCACCTGATGCGATAATAGGAGCATTGATGGAAAGAGTGTGTTTGAGTCCCTCGAAAAAAAAGATAATATTTACGGTTATTCCTGACAGGGCATAGAGGAGAAGTGACTTTCCGTCTTTTTTAAGAAGTTCGCCCGGTTTGGCAACATGCGGTCCGAAAACTGTCAGAAGAATGAGAGCTCCGAGGAAAAATCTCCAGAACGCAAGTGTAAACGGCGGGATATTGGTAAGAGAGAGCTTGAAAATAGGTGCCGCAGCTCCCCAAATCATATTTGCGATGATAAGAGCCAAAACTGCTTTTCGGACAGACTTCATATTGTTTCTTTCAAATTATTGCTTTGAAATAAATAAAAGCTAAGCTTTATTTATACCCGTAACATAATAGCCTAGCTTTTTTCCGTTGATCAATTATGTTTTCGACAATCTCCGGACTATATCGTCAACTGACATCTCTTCCTGTGTTTTGTTTTTCATATCCTTGAGCTTTACAACACCTTTTGCAACTTCCTGTGGTCCCTGAATAACAACAAACGGTATGCCTTTCCGGTCGGCATATTTCAGTTGCTTGTCGAGCTTGTCATCCGAAGGGTATATATCGGTATTTATGCCGTTTGAACGTAATTTTGCCGTAATTTCGAGTGATTTTTCCCATAATGATGAGTCAAATACGGTAACAAGTACATTTCCCGATGTCGTAAGCGGTGGGGTAAGTCCAAGTGTATCCAATGCTTCCAGTGTTCGGTCAAATCCGAGACCAAAGCCAGTCCCTCCGATATCCCTGCCGGCAAGTTTTTGGAGAAGTCCGTCGTATCTCTCACCACCCAATACAGAAAGGTTTCCCGCGTCCGGTATTTCAATTTCCCAGATAGGACCCATTGAGTAGGAAAACGAGCGTGCAATTGTCGGATCAAACCGGTACCAATCTTCTGGGAAACCGTATGATTTAAGGTATGCAAGGATTATTTCAACTTCCTCATTTGGTTTAAGGTTTTTAACGTAAGACAAGTATTCTTTTGCCTTATCAGTACTGATCCCTTTTCCATCCATTTCCTTCAGTACACCTTCATCACCGATCTTTTTGATCTTGTCGATAGAAACAATTGCCTCATACGGGAGGTCTTTCAGCATGGATCTGGAACTGATGTTCACGAGGACTTTTGTACATCCAAGTTGACGGTAAATATCAAGTGATAACGCAATGGTTTCCGCATCAGCATCGGGAGTTTTTATTCCGAAAATATCAGCATCCACCTGCGTAAATTCACGGTATCTCCCTTTTTGCGGCTTTTCCGCCCGGAACGTGGATTGTATCTGGTACCGTTTAAAAGGGAACACGATAGAATTCTGGTTTTGAGCGATAAATCTGCATGTGGGGACGGTCTGGTCATACCGAAGTGCTACATTTCTCCCGCCCTGATCCTCGAATTTGAAAAACAGCTTTTCATCCTCACCGATAGCACCGGTAAATATTTCCAGAGGTTCAAGAGTCGGCGTTTCCAGAGGCTCATATCCCCACAGCTGGCAGATTTGGGCAATGCGTTCCCTCAGCCACTTCCGTTTGGCTGCTTCCGGCGGGTGGGAAATCCCGAAAACCCTTGAGTGATTGGTATTTTGTATCCATAATGTTTCAGTCCTTCTTCGATAGTATCAGTCTGTCTGCTTCCAATCAATACATTTCATTTTACTTAATTAAGTATCCATTTAGAAAGGTATCTGCGTATACTTATTTCGTTTCTTCTGTTGCATCAAACATTACAATCAAGTATTCCGTTTATTGACATCGTTTGGCAATAACTCTACAACTATACTATAAGGAGAAATTATTATGAAAAAAATGAGATCGAAAAATAAAACAGGTTCAAACAAAAAACTTTTCCGTTACACACATATACCATCAGGTTACGGAATATTATTCCTTATCGCTATTGGTCTGATTTTTATATTCGTCGTCATGCGTAACATAAATACTTCACAGGATACGCGTTCAAAAGCAGCGGAGCAATGTAGATTAACATGTTCATGCGGTACATCAGGATGTTTTATGAATAAATGTTGCGTAGGTAATCCTCAGTGTATGCGATGGAAAGTACCGGCTTGTCCCAGATAATTATTAAAAGAATTTAGTTTTATCCGGCTGGTCTGTATTCTGCTATTTCGTCATGAAGCTATCTAGCTACCCGTGTAACTGTTTAAGTTGACGTTACGGAATTTTTGTAGGTTTAGGTGTTATCTTGGGTGTTGCGGTAATTTGTGTTTTTATCGTAGGCGAAGCTGATTTGCCGGTCGGTGAAACGGCAGACGGGCTTGCGGTATTTGATTTTTCTAACGATGTTGTTTGTAGTGCAGGGGTATTAAATTCCAAAAGAACAATGCGTGATGCACTTATTTGTTTATCATCCTCGCATCGGAAAATCCTGTAGCAGTGATTACGGAACCTTTTATAAGTTTGGAAAATCCGATTTTCGTCAGTTCTTTTCCGTTTTGCGTCCATTGTGATGTTTTTGTTGATGTTTCGTAATCAAGCGTATATTCTGTCCCGTCAAGCGCCTGTACTGTAAGTGTATATGTTTTTGCGTTTACATTGGTTATTTCTCCCGTTATTCTCACAGGTCTGGAACCCTGGATAAACACGACGCTTGGTTTGAGAACATCGAGAGTCGTATCGTATTCCCCGAAAATGACGACATAATCATTTTTTGATAGATCTTCTGTTGTGAGCATTGTACGTTTCCCTTTGAGATATTGCACAACCTTTACTTCATCAGGAAGCTCAAGCTTCAGTTCTTTCGTGGATGTTTCAACGGTGATGGATGCCACGGAGACTGTCTTTATGGTGCCCTCTGACACCCGAAGTTCAAAATGTGTAAGTTCCGCAGCTTTTGTAGCGAGCCTTTCCTTAATATCATCGATTTTTTTCTGTAAAATTGCAGCTGTTGGTGAGGGTGTTGCACTCGTAGCGGCATAGAGCTTTGAAGTACTTCCGGAGGCGACAAGCAGTAAAACGATGAAAGTTATAATAAAATATTTCATAATGTTATAGTTTTTCTTCTGTAAAGTAGACGCGGATACGCTTCTCATTGACTACACCGCTTGTTAGTTCACTCACGAGTATGTCGTTGACTCCCTCAGACAGACTGATGTTTCCCGCGAATGTACCTTTGTTTGATACGGTTGTTATTGTTTCATCAGAAGGGCCGCCGATAACCATGGTATTTCCGGGTTTGGCTGTACCGCTCACCAGAATGGTTGCAGATTGTGCTATAGAACCATCAATAGGACTTTGAATGGAGAAAGTAATAGTATTATTGGATTTTTGCACGTTACTTTCCGGTATTTTGTTCGGTGTTTTTCCGGACATAAATGAAAGTAGAGAAGGAAGATGGAAGTCGATTTTGGGAAATTTTTTAAGAACACCGGGGCCTGCCAGAATTCCGGTGGTTATGAGTAATCCGACTACAAAGCCTATAATAGTAGCAAAAAACGCATCTTTATTCACAGTGTTGCTTAGCATAAACAAATCTGTTATAAAATGCAAGGCAGGTACCTTTATGGAAATTAAATATTTTGGTCATTCATCGTTTTTATGCAAAGGGAAAACTACAACGGTTATCACGGATCCGTATGATCCCGAAATGATCGGACTTAAATTTCCCAAGCATATAACGTCCGATATTGTAACCGTTTCTCACGATCATCCTGATCATAATGCCGTACATCTTGTAGAAGGGCAGCCGTTTGTTATCCACGGACCGGGTGAGTATGAGATAAAAGGTGTCAGTATCATCGGTATGAAAACATATCATGATGAGGTAAAAGGAGCAAACAGGGGAGCAAATACCGTTTATCGCATAGAAATGGACAATCTTGTCATTGTTCATCTCGGGGATCTTGGTGTCATGCTCGATACGAAGGAAATTGATGATCTGGACGGTGTTGACATTCTTATGATTCCCGTCGGAGGGGAGTATACGATCAAAGTGCATGATGTACAGGCAATAATTTCGGAAATAGAACCGTCGATTCTCATACCCATGCATTTCAACAGACCGGATTTAAATTCGAAAACATTCGGAAAACTTACCGATCTATCCGCATTTCTTAAAGAATCAGGAAAAGAAGATGTCCAACCTGTTTCCAAACTTTCAATTACGAAAGACAAGCTTCCGCAGGAAATGCAAATCGTCCTATTCGAATAAGCGAAGAATTATAACAGTATAGTTATAAACAACGTATTGGATTTATATGCAGAATCCCAGGATACCTCCGCATGATGAAACAGCCGAGCAATCGGTCCTCGGTGCGATTCTTATCGATAAAGATGCTATTGTTGATGTGTCTGAGTTTCTTAAGCCCCAACATTTTTATAAGGAATCGTACGGAACTATATACGACTCCATGCTTGCTTTGTATGAAGCTCATGAGCCCATTGATGTTGTAACTGTTACGGCAGAATTAAAAAAAGAGGGTAATCTGAAAGAAGTCGGTGGAGCACATGCGGTAAATGAACTTCTCACGATTGTGCCGACAAGTGCACATGCCAAACAGTACGCACGCATTATAAAAGAGCTGTATACCAAACGGATGCTTATCCATACAGCTGCTACGATTACTGAGCTTGCATTTACTGAAAAAGGCGAAGCAGAAGATATTCTCGATAAAGCCGAACAGGAAATTTTTGCAATTGCCCAGCACGCAACGAAACGGGATTTTATTCCTATAAAAGATGCTCTCGCTTCATCGTTTGACAGGCTGGATGAACTGCATAAACAATCAGGAGGTTTACGCGGGGTTCCTACGGGATTTTCAGAACTTGATTTTAAATTAGCCGGTCTTCAGAATTCCAATCTTATAATTCTTGCTGCACGTCCCGGAACCGGAAAAACTGCCATGATTCTGAATATTGCACAATTCGCAGGAGTTCACGAAAAAATTCCGGTCGGAATTTTTTCACTCGAAATGAGCAAAGAGGAACTTGTTGACAGACTTCTCGTATCACAGGCGGATATTGATGCATGGAGACTGAAAACCGGTAAACTTTCTGACGATGATTTTACCCGGCTTTCTGATGCTATGGGGGAACTTGCGGAAGCTCCGATATATATCGATGATACTCCGGGTTTGTCAGTCATGGAAATGCGTACCAAAGCGAGACGTCTTCAGGTAGAACACGATATCCGGCTTGTCATTATAGACTATCTGCAGCTTGCCGATCCGGGCAGGAGATATGATAATAGGGTGCAGGAAGTTTCCATAATTTCCCAAAGCATGAAAAATCTTGCCCGTGAATTGAATCTTCCGGTTCTTGTGTGTTCACAATTGTCGCGTGCTGTAGAATCCAGAGGATCAAAAATACCTGAACTGTCGGATTTACGTGAATCAGGTTCTATTGAACAGGATGCAGATGTAGTCATGTTTCTCTACAGAGAGGATTCTGATCAGACGCAGTGGGGTGAGCAAATACCAACTAAACTTCGGATCGCAAAACACAGAAACGGACCTTTGGCTGAGATTGATATGATATTCCGCGGCGACAGAATACGTTTTTATGGCGTCGAACGGGCCCGCACGGATGAGTCTCCCGCACTTCCCAGTAGCAGTTAACATTCCCGTTGCAGTACAATATAACCTAAGCACTCAGGGCCAGGTGGCGGAATTGGTTGACCTGCCTCGCATTGCCATGGTGTTGGAATTGGTAGACAAGCTGGTCTCAAAAACCAGTGGACATAAAAGTCCGTGTGGGTTCGATTCCCACCCATGGCACAATTGTCGGCAAGGCGGGCGCGCAGGTCTCAAAAACCTGTGAAGCTAACACTTCGTGAGGGTTCGATTCCCTCCTTGGCCACAAAAGAGTAATAAATATATAGATTTAAGCGTTTTGAGACGTACAGGAAAGGGGACATTATGATGACAATCGGAGAAATTTATAAAAAAGCCATTTCAATGGCAATAGATGCAGATCCGAGAGGTAAAGCGGGAATAAAAAAACTTCTTGACCGGAGGATGAGTGAATTTAAAGGTCTGGCGGAATCAAAGAAAAAAGAGTACGATCCCGAGGACTTAACAAATCCATATTCCGATTCCAGGATTTTGATCGGACCGGCAAATATTAAAGTAGATACAGTCCTGACAGGGATCGATATCGGCGCATCAGAAGTGCTTCTCGCTGACCGTCTCAATCAAAAGGGGAATGGAATTGATTTACTCATTTCCCATCATCCTGTAGGCGGACCGCTTGCATCCATTCATGAGGTAATGGATTTGCAGATTGACTTGATGGCAAATTACGGCGTACCGATAAATATTGCAGAGGGGATGATGCAGGAAAGGATACATGAAGTACAGAGAAGGTTCAGTCCGAGAAACCATAATCAGGCAGTAGATGCAGCAAGGCTTCTTGGATTTCCGCTTATGTGTCTTCATACTGCAACGGATAACCTTATATACCGGTTTCTTGAAAATATGTTCGGTCATTCCGAATACGAAACCGTCGGTGATGTCGTTAAGGCACTTAAGGTAATTCCTGAATACCGTGAAGCCACCAAAGGGAAAGCCGGTCCTATGATATTTAACGGATCAGAGCTTAATCGGGCAGGCAAAGTTGCACCGCTTGAAATTACAGGAGGAACTGAAGCAAGTCAAATGGTATATGAAAAACTGGCAATTGCAGGGGTAGGGACAATTATCGGTATGCATGCATCGGAAGAACACAGGAAAGAATGCGCCAAATACCATATAAATCTGGTTATTGCCGGACACATCAGTTCAGACAGTCTTGGTATGAATCTTCTGATGGATGAGCTGGAAAAAAAGGGTATAAAAATTATTCCCTGTTCCGGCTTTATCCGCGTAAAGCGTTCTGCAGCTTAAGACTGCGTTCATATAAATGAGATTCATCCTTGACGCACCCGGGAATCTTTTATATACGGGTGTTTAAAAGAAGAAGGAAGAAGGCAACAGTTGCTATCTGCGTAAAAATACCGGATATAAACCCGGATTTTGTGTGGAATCGGTTTTCAAATTTCATGATATGAAAAGAGAGGGATGGAAGTAAACTTTTACCATTCATAGTTTCCCCGTCTCCTTTAGCGAAAAACATAAACCACGGTGCCTCAAGAATATCCGGAGCAATCGCCGCGAGCAGAGAAGGAATGAGTATCCAGCCGGACACGGAATTGTGAAATAATATATAAGCAACCGTCAAACCGCCTGCCATCTCGGTAACTGCGATGAATCCCGTAAGCCATTTAGGTCGTAATCTCCAGTCCGTACCGAAATCCCAGTGAGGTATGCTGTCGAGAAGAAAGTGTGAAAAAAAAGACAGAGCCGGAGCCATAAACGGATCGTTTACCCTTTGGGCAATTGCTGCTCCCACGATGGCATGTGACAGTGTTATCATATACGATAGTAGGATAGATTATACTATATGATTCCGTCCATCGGTTCATCGGGTATCTTACAGGTACTCAAGCATAAGGGATTTCGGTATTTGTGGAGTGCGCAGGTTTTATCCCAAATTGCCACAAACACGCTTATTTTTGTTCTTGCGCTCAATATTTACCGGGCAACAGGATCCAATACAGCCGTATCAGCTTTATTTCTTGTATACGCAATCCCGGCCGTTTTGTTTGGCATGATAGCCGGAACGATTGTGGATAAGCTTGACAGGAGAAAAGTACTGTTTACATGTGACATCGCACGGAGCATTCTCATACTTATTTTCATGATGGCTCCGAATAATATCGCGGTAATATATTATCTGACTTTTTTTCTTGCTCTTATAACCCAGTTTTATGTTCCGTCCGAAGCTCCTGCTATACCGTATCTTGTGGCGGATACGGAAATTGTGTCAGCGAACAGTTTATTTTCTTTGACGTATTTTTCAAGTCTTGCGATAGGATCGGTTTGTTCCGGACCTCTTATAAAATATTTCGGACCTTCCGTGGCGTTCGGTATTCTGGCGACATTATTTTTACTTGCAGCACTTTGCGTAACACAAATTCCTAATCACCCCGGTCTTTCAGGGCGGTCCGTACGTCATATTTTTGCAGGACCGTTTTTATTAATTCTCGAAAGGTTGTATAGAAACCTCGTTGAGGGTATACAGTATCTGTCCGAAAGTACGGTCCTGAAAGACGCGTTAACACTCCTGTTGGGAACACAGATTATGCTTGCGGTTCTTGCGACTCTTGCTCCCGGGTTTGCCGACAGGGTATTGGAAATTGATATAAATGATTCATCCATTATCGTTATGGGGCCGGCAGTTCTCGGGATATTGCTCGGATCTTTATGGGTGGGAAATAAGGGATATAAGTATGCAGCGGAGCGTTTAATACGGATTGGTATCATGTCTGCCGGTATCATACTTCTGTCCGTTGCTTTCTTTGTACGGTTGTCACGCGTACCATTATTTGAACAATTCGTACATCATAGTACGGTAATAACTATTACGACAATTCTGTTTTTTGCGCTGGGTGTTGCAAACAGTCTTCTTGATGTGCCGGCAAATTCCATTCTGCAAAAAGAGGGAGAAGGGGATAAACGGGGCAGGGTATACGGTCTTTTAACAACCGCTGTCGGGGGTATCGGTATTCTTCCTGTTATAAGCGGCGGGATTCTTGCAGATACAATTGGAGTCGGTAAAGTAGTTTTTATTCTTGCATGCATTATCATTCTGTATGGTTTGCATCGTATACGGTATAGTACAATAACTAAATAAGAGAGTAGTATGTTGCCGATCCTTTTTACAATTGGTTCAATAAAAATATTCAGTCTTTCCGTGACGCTTGTTATTGCATGGCTCGTTTGGTCCTTTCTGTTCTGGAGGAAAATGAAGGATCTGGCAGTCGAAGAGGAAAAAGTATTTGACTGCATGTTCTATGCGACAGTTTTCTCCGTTGTACTGTCACGTCTTTTTTATATACTTGTTTTTCCTCAGGAATTTACCCAAACGTGGCTTAAGATTGTTGCTATATGGGTAGCACCGGGCATGTCCCTGTATGGAGCAATATTCGGAGGTGTTTTAAGTATCGTTTTTATTGCATCACGGTTTAAAATCCGTATCGGATACATATTTGATGCGCTGGCATCATCTCTTCCGTATGCGCTCATGATCGGAACAATTGGGTCGTTATTGGATGGAACGGTTATCGGAAAACCTGCATCTCTGCCGTTTGCCGTATCGTATGTGGGGTATTCATCTCCCAGACATCCGGTTCAAATCTATCAGTTTATAGGTCTATTTGTTATCGGAATAATTCTTTATGTGATTTCGAAAAAATCAACACAGGAAAAATGGCGGTATGGTCTTGGCGGCGTTTGGTTTTTTTTCTTATGGAGCTTGTTATTTTTTGTCCTTGAATTTTTTCGTGATTCTAATATATACTGGGCACACCTCACTCCGTCACAATGGGCGCTTATCATTATATTTTGCGAATCCGTCGGAGCGATATATATAAAGAGTAGTATTAAATATTCCGTATCCCGTGCATTTAGTCATGTGTTTACAGCATGGAATACACGTATAAAAAAAATATATGAATCATCTCAGCGACGATTTCGTAAACAACATACGGATCAGACTTGAAGAGGAGAAGAAAACACTAACTGCACGTATTGACGAACTAACCAAGCAGGATCCGTTTTCGGACCCCGAAAGAGTAAACGATAACGCGGCAAATGATGCAGAAGCGAATGAAGAATCCAGTCATGATCGGTTTTCAGCAATGATTACGGAACTTCATGATAAGATTTCTGCTATAGATGAAGCATTGGGAGAAATTGCCGAAAAAACATACGGTACATGTAAATCATGCGGATCACCGATACCTGAGGACCGGCTTATAATCCTGCCGACTGCAGTTTTATGTACTGATTGTGAATCAAAAAAAGGCAACTTATAAATATTTTTATTCCTGACGTGAAAGCCCTCACAATTCCAATCCTCTTTGAAGACGAGTTTTTTATGGCAGTTAACAAACCACCGAATATCGTTGTGAACAGGGCTTTGTCTGTCAAAGAAAAAACAATACAGGACTGGATAGAAACGACGCAGACTTTTTTTAGGAAATACAGTTCAACAGACTCCACATCTGAATTTATTGAGCGTTCCGGATTTGTGCACAGGATAGATAAAGAAACATCCGGCGTTCTTCTCATTGCTAAAGATCCCGAGTCTTTCCGGATTCTTCAGGAACAATTTAAGGATAGGACAATTCATAAAACGTACCGGGCTATCATTCACGGAATTCTCAGTCCTGATAACGGTGAAATTCGTGCGCCGGTAGGACGTTTGCCGTGGAATAAGGAACAGTTCGGCATCGTTCCCGGAGGAAAAGATTCGGTGACGAAATATACGGTACTTCAGACATTTCGGAATAAACAGACAAACGAAGATTTGTCCTACGTCGAGTTATATCCTGAAACAGGACGTACGCATCAGATACGGGTCCATCTCAAATACATATTTCATCCCATTATCGGTGATTATCTCTATGCAGGAAGAAAGGTATCAAAAAGAGACAGAACGTGGGCTCCTCGGACAATGCTGCATGCCTATAAAATAGCTTTACATCACCCTCATACCGGCACCCCGCTTGAAATTCAGGCCCCTGTTCCTGATGACATGACTGCTATTCTCTCCTGAATACGGAATCATGTATGATAATAGTATGTCATCATTTTTTCTTCTTGCGACAACATTCGTTATCATCATTTCTGCACTCCTCGGAATACTTCTTTCCCGTATACTGAAAATTCCTACCGTAGCCGGATATATCGCGGCCGGAATACTATTCGGAATTATTTTTCCGGGATTACGTGCAGAATCTTCAATAGGCATTATTGCGGATATCGGTGTTACTTTACTTTTATTCTCACTGGGAATTGAATTTTCACTCAGACGGCTGAAAAAATTACTTCCACAGGCGACGGTTCCGGTACTTTTCCAAATTTTTTTAACTGGTACTATCCTGTATGGGATTTGCAGTCTGATAGGTATAACTTTTCCGTTGTCTTTATATATTTCCGGAGCATTCATTTTTTCTTCAACCGCTATTGTAATCAAAATTCTTGAAGAGGGTGGAGAAACAGAGGCTGTGTGGGCACATACTGCCACAGGATGGCTTCTTGTTCAGGATTTAGCCGTTATCCCTTTATCTATCATTTTAGCCACGCTCGGAGACGGAATTTCCCTAATGCCATCTTCCTCCGGAGTCATGGTTATGAATATAGCGGTTTCCTTTTCAAAAGCGGCTATAGGTATTATCGGAACTCTCATTATAGGAAATATCATCGTACCGAAAATATTTGATAAGGTAGCTAAATCGGGATCACGGGAACTTTTTTTAATAACAATTCTCGCGACTGTCTGTTTTTCCGCGGCGCTTGCATATGTACTTGGATTTTCAGCTGCAATCGGAGCATTCCTCGCGGGGCTTCTCATTTCCGAAACCGCTCAGAATCATGCAGTTTTTGCCGAGGTGAGACCGCTTCGGGATATATTTGCAATCGTCTTTTTTGTCTCACTCGGACTCACGATAAGCATACCGGGACCTTTGAATATTTTCATTTGTATCGGATTGGCAGTATTTCTTCTGAGTATAAAATGGCTTGTTGTCTATGCAATAGCACGCATAGAAAAATTTCACAGAAAAACTGCATTTTTTTTAGGTATCTCAATTCTTCCTGCGAGCGAATGGGCGTTTATTCTTTTGCGTGAAGGTGTGAATACGGGTGTTGTGTCCCCGCTGATGTACAGCCAGGCGGCATTTATTGCATTTCTGACTATTGCAATTTCTGCACCGCTTCTTGGACACAGGCACTCCCTTTACACCTGGTACTCGCGTGTTTTCGGAAGCAGATTTCCTAAATTGTTTCCTGAGTCGCACAGGGAAAACGGTGACAAAGATGGGTATAATATTTCCCGTCATGTAGTTCTCTGCGGATACGGACGGGTGGGGAAATATATCGGGAGGGCCCTCGAGATGTCCGGGATTTCTTATCTGGTTGTCGATTATAACCAGACAGTTTTAACATCTTTCAGAGAAAAAAATATACCGTATGTTTACGGGGATCCGGCTGATAAGGACGTTCTGGACTACGCACAGGTAGATTACGCTAAAGCAATTATTATTGCCATTCCGGACCTGCATACGCAGGAAATGGTTATCCGTCATGCAAAGTCGTTAAATAAATCCATTAAAATTTACTGTCGGGTTCATCGTGAAGAAGATCAGAAAATACTCAAAGCCCTGGGTGCCCATATCATCATTCAGCCGGAATTTGAAGCATCGCTTTCCATTATCCATAAACTCGCACAGGATTTTGGGGTTTCGGAGAGTACGATTGAAGGAAAAATTTCCCGCCTTAAAATCGAACATGGTCTTTAGGTGAGACTCTCACTCAGACACGGAGATGGTACAATGATGCGTATGGAGAATGTGTTTACTTTCACCATAACGCATCGCGACAGGACGACTCTTTCGAGACTCGGAATCATTCATACACCGCATGGTGATATAGAAACACCCGCTTTTGTCCCTGTAGGAACCCAGTTATCCGTTAAATCTTTAACACCTCACGAAATAGAAGGTACAGGAAGCCGTATTTTTTTTGTAAATACCTATCATGCATATCTGAGGCCCGGTTTGGATGTAATACGTAAAGCAGGCGGGTTACATACATTTATGGCGTGGGACAAACCGCTTATTACGGATTCAGGAGGATTTCAGATTTTTTCACTTGGGAGTAAACGGTTTGCACACAAAAATGAAAACGGGGAAGGGGAGTCACTCCTCGTGAAAAAAAATGAAAACGGCGTTACGTTTCAATCTCATTGGGACGGAAGCACGCATACATTTACTCCGGAAAAATCGATGGATTATCAATGGGCAATGGGCAGTGATATCCATATAGCATTCGATGACTGCACTCCATACCCGATTTCCCGCGACAAAGCGGAAAAATCAATGGAGCAGACGCATAGATGGGCAATACGCAGTCTGGAACAGCATATCAAGCTTGGTAAGAATATGGGAAAACGATCCCGGTATCAGAGTCTGTACGGAGTTATACAGGGAAGCACGTATGAAAATCTGAGAATTCAGTCTGCGGAAAAGATAACATCAATGAATTTCGACGGAATTGCCATTGGTGGTGTATCTGTTGGGGAGAGTAAAAAAGAAATGACAGATGTCATGGATTGGGTTATGCCGATACTTCCTGAAAACAAACCCAGACACCTTTTAGGTGTCGGAGAAATTGATGATATTTTTATGCTCATAGAGCATGGTGTGGATACATTTGATTGTGTCCAACCAACGAGACTTGCGCGGATGGGGCATGTATACACACAGTCAAAAGAGAATAGTACACACAATGTATTCGATATCACAAAGAGTACTTTTGCAGATGATCTGACACCGATTGATAAAAAATGTTCATGTTATACGTGTCAACATTTTTCCCGTGCGTATATTCATCACCTTTTTAAAGTTCGGGAGCTTCTGTCTTACCGCCTTACGACAATCCATAATATGCATTTTATTCATTCACTCGTACGCGAGATACGGGCATCTGTTGCGGATGGTACATTCCTTGATTGTAAAAAACGATGGCTTTACAATGATTAAAAGTATTGTGATAAAAGGAGGTGTTTTCTATGGGTAGCTTCGGAGGATATTATAAAGGTGATAAAAAAAAGCAAAAGAAATCCGCATTAGAAAAAAAAGCACAAAAAAATATAAATAGCGGGTCATACAGTATGCCGGCAGTGGAAATTATAAAAAAGGGAAAGAAAGAATGGTAAAACATGTGCGGTATACATCACGTATTGGTATTTTTCAGCGCATACTGATCATAGTTATATTTATAACCGGAATATGCGCTGTCGCTTTTCGGTATCCGGAGTGCATTCGGGAGCAGTTGGGGCTATGTTCTGGCCGTAGGATCAGATCCGATCCAGATACTCTGGCGGGATAAAGACTCAGGTTTATATACCGTTATACGGTTGGATATCCGTCTTGCATCCGGTCAGCCGGATGAAAAATACAGCTCGTATCCGCTTTCTTCGCTTTGGAAATTGAGTACACTCGGGAACAATAACGAAAAACTTTTTCCTGAATTTTTGTCACGCATACTTCATATACCGCTCGGGGATTTTGTCGGTTATCGTGACGGAACACTGATACCGAAGGACCAGCTTCAGATCCGGTCTTTTCTTCCTTCACCGCTTTGCGTGCTTACACATACGTGTACATCAACGATTCCGTTTCTGACATACCTGTCTATAGTGAAGGATACGCTTCTTTTTCCGAATGATAAATTTCAGGTTATTTCTTTTACGGGAAATAAAACGACAACACTCAGCGACGGATCGCGGGTGTATATTATTGATCAGCAGGCACTGGACCGTCAGCTTCAGGGTGTGTTTGAAATGCGTTCTCTGCGCCGTGAAACATCCGGCATTCATATTGTGAACGCCACCGGAATAAAAGGATACGCGACAAATAAAAGTCAGGAGATTACCTCTATCGGAGGTCATGTACTTTCAGTGACTGGCGATACGGAACTTACGAAGCATTGTCTTCTGTATGGATCGAAAGAATCTCTCAGGACAAAAACATCCCGCATTTTACAATCTTTTTACTCGTGTACACCCATTATCGTATCGCGTACTACCGGCGTACAGGATCTGCAAAATGATATCCGGATTGTTTTCGGAAAAGGGGAATGATGTTATATGGATGTCAATCAACTTTCAGATCTTCTTCACCTGTTTCGGATGTATCCGGTTTTTCTATATCAGGAGCCATTTCTTTTACAAGGTATCCCATGGAAAACGTGTTTGACGTGAAAGACGGTTGATTCGCAAATTTTTTTCCTCTCGAAATTTCCCTAAGAAGAACTGTAACGGTATTTTTGCACACATTTTTTACTATGCATGAATACGTATTGTTTCCTGCCATAAGTTTTATTAGACGGAAGGATATATCATCCGGAAGAGCAGCAAGATACCGGTTTGATTCATCCCGTATTTCTATGGTGTGGTTTTTCGGTTTGAGAAACACTTCCTGTCCGCAATGTATGCATGAAAGTGTTTGATTTGGTGCTATGTTGATGCATTGTACAAGTTTAGTTTTTCCCGGATCTTCAAGAAAGTCCAGAGGAGAAACAGGATAAGGATTATTGTTTTGATCGTCAGGTGAAATTTTCTGTTTAAAAGCGGATTCCAGTTTGTTTAGATTTTTTTCGGCAATTTGATTATACGGATCCAATTTTTTGACCTTCAGAAAAGACAGGCGTGATTTTTCTGTTTGTCCGATACGCCAAAATGCGTACCCAAGGCGGTTCAATGCATCTATATTTGTTTTATCCTTTGCCAGGATCGATTCATTTATGGAGACTGCCTCTTTCCAATCGTTTGCAAGAGCGGCTGAGATTGCTTTAGCCTTTAAATCTTCAAAAAGAGCTGCGAATTCTGATGTGTCATCAGTAGAATGACGTGTTTGAGCAGTTTTGGAACGTCCGGTCATGGGCAGAAGAGTACCGGGTTTCTTGTGAATTGTCAAGGGAGTAAGTACAATATCCACATGTCCGGACACTCGAAATGGTCAAAAGTAAAACATCAAAAAGCTACGACTGATGTTGTTAAAGCTTCATTATTTACCCGCGCAAGCCGGGCAATAACTGTGGCAGTTCAAAAAGGCGGAGGTATCACTGATCCTGAAAGGAATTTTCATCTTCGTTTAGCAATTGATCAGGCGCATGAAGTGAATATGCCGAATGATAATATAGAGAGGGCTATCGCAAAATCCGTCGGAAAGGACGCATCGTCACTCACGAATGCCCAGTATGAAGCATACGGTCCGGGTGGCACGGCACTCCTTATCGAAACGGCATCCGACAACAATAAGCGTACCGTATCAACAATAAAAAATATTTTGGACCGTAACGGGGGCAGGTTAGGTAGTCAGGGTTCTGTTTCATTTCTTTTTACGCAGTTCGGATGCATAACAGCGCCAAAGGGCATTAAGACGTATGACGATTGGGTAGAAATCGCATTATCTGCAGGCGCCGATGACACAAGTGAAAGTGATGATTCATTCGAACTTTTCACAAAACCCCATGATTGTATGAAGATTAAGGATTTATTGACCCGAAAGGGGATAGATATACTCAGTGCCCAGCTTATTATGAAACCAAAAGTGACAATTGTGATTAACGAGGATACAAAGAACAGACTGGACAACCTGTTGTCGGTATTATCCGAATGTGAGGATGTTCAGGAAATATATACAAATACGGATTCCTTATGATTTCATTTATCTTACGCATTATCCACAGAATGAAAGCGCGGTATAAACGGTGGAACAAAAGAATCGTTATATCCAAAAGACAACAGTATGTAGCAATTACCATGCTTATGTCGGTTTTCCTAATTATTACTCAGGTATTTTCGTCGGAATTCCGGTATTTTATGGTAGGAGTCATCGCGATTATTGCATACTTTCTCACCGCGTACGCACTTCGTGAAGATCTGCGGGGTATAGAATGGTTTACGCTACTTTCACTTCCTTCTTTGTTTACAGCCGCAATTTCTATTTTCTATTTTCTGCTGCCTGAGCGATGGCTCACACGCTTACCGATTGTTATGTTGTATGCCGTCGGATTTTATGCTCTCCTGTTGACGGAAAATATATATAATGTTGCCGTGAATCGGACGATTGCACTTCTTCGGGCAGCACATACTGTGGGTTTTCTGTTAACACTTGTCACGTTTTTTCTGCTTCTTCAGACATTATTTTCATTACATACCTATCCGTTTATCACCGTCCCGGTTGTCTTTGTGCTTGCATTTATATTATCGCTGCAGTTTTCCTGGTCATTGATCCTGGAAAATACAATTGCGGAACGGGTATGGTTTTTATCGCTTATCAGTGCAATTGTTGTTGCACAGTGTACGTTTATTTTATCGTTTTGGCCTGTAAATACAACAATACAGTCACTCTTTATTACATCCCTGTACTACAGCGTGAGCGGTATGTCCCAACAGTATCTTCAGGAACGTTTGTATAAAAAAACAATTCAGGAATTTTTTATTGTTACTGCAATTGTATTTTTTATTCTCATATACGTTACTAATTGGCATGGTATGTGAAGGGGAGAGGGGGAGAATGGTACGGTAATAGGTGATATAGTTTGATACATTTAAGTCCTAGATAGCCTATAGTATTTGTGGATAAGTTTTCACGATAAATTGATAATTATTTCACAGCATAAGCAAACGGACATTCATACTGCTTAATTAGCCTCAATATTGTCTATTTAGTGCGTCATATTGCTCTATATTTCGTTTAGTGCTCTGTCCATGAATTGTCACCGTGCTGTTTTTTCGGAAAGATAGCCTCAAATTACTTTGTTTAGCGCGTATGAAAGCGCTATATTTATAATATATTACAGGCAAGACACGACAAGATAGAGAATATTACGCTCAAAAGTGTTCGTTTGGCGCATTGTTATGCTCTAAAATAGAACATATGACGATCGGTATATTCGCTGATACAAATACGGTATAGTTTACCGGGAACAGAGTGTCAAATCAGCTTTAAATTGCATTGCATGGAGCGTCATTATGCTCTATTTCCATAATAACTTTAAATAACAGGATGTAGAACGTAGCCTCAAAAACATTAAGTTAGATTATTAATACGCTCTAAATCATGTTTGCATAAACAGCATACAATCCGGAATGTTCTGTAAATAGGTTAGAATCAGCTTCGAAAAACACCACGCGGCGCATCAGCAAGCTCTATATGTCAACATACTCTGCAGTTCTCCATATACATATGCCGGAATATGTATGTTATTTAGCTTCGGAAACGGCACTGCAGAGCGTAATAATGCGACGTCTCAACACTATAGAGAAGTGTTCATAAAAAACCCGAACGGGACTTCTATATCATTGTAATTCTCGCTATTTTCCTGTTTGACACACAGTATACCGAACCATACGGAAATATACGCGGCTGGAAATGAACGGAAGAGATAGTGCTTCCCTGCGGTTGTACGTACGCTTATGATATATACGTGTCGATATTGCATATTTTATATCCGGTTCCGTTTTAAAAGGAGGGCATATCATTTCTCTTACACGTCGCAGAATAATACTTTTGCGACGTTAAGTAGCCTCAGAACGCTGAGAGGGCTCCCCTTATGGTTTTTAGGACTTTTTGATGATTTGTATTTTTTTATGATTCATTATCCTTTTCTCCTTTTTATACATTTTGTATAAATATCCTCATATTCCTCTATTTATATTTCCTGTATACGAAGTTTTTGATTTTTCCCTGCGCGTTTTTAAAACACCTTACCATTACGTTTATTTTGCAGAAAATTATCGATAATATTGTTCTATCGCTTCAGATAAATCTATGGAGAGAAAAACTACATGACCAGTTAGTCCTCAAACAGAAAATGAGCCGTCTACGGGCAATACAGGAGCTTAAAACTGAGGCTATTTTGAAGGTATCCTTTCTTCGTATACACCGGCATTTTTCAGGAGTTTTTTAGCTGCGTAATAATTCGTTAAGTGATCACCGTCCGGTTCAACAAGTATTCTTACATCGGATCTGTTTTTAAAAAATTTCAGCAATTGAATTGTTTCAGAATAATTCGGTAAAGCCTGACCGGATGTAAATACCGGATTTTCAAGTGTATTATGATAGTCCGTTCCGTTAAACGGCGGGACTAAAAATCCCATATGGATTAGTTGCGTAACAGGTGCTGCTTTTTCGGTAAATGTGAGGAGATTACGCCATACTTTTTGCCTGTCGTCGGATATGATTTGGGCTGCCGTATGGCCAAAATCATTCGCAAGCGCTGTTTTTGAATCCAAAACTGCCTGAAGTACTGATTGACTATCGGGTTGATATATCGGGATTCTGTTTGCGGGTGTACGTGAAGCTTCATTATCGATTGTGTTGTACGGTGGTACGGTTTCTATAGTCAGAGCCACATATCGTGATGCTGCGTATTTTCCGAGCTCTGACAATGATTCAACAAGAACATGATTTGAAGCATTTGTATCTGCCGGTTTCGTTAATACCTGAAAAGACATATCAGTTAAATTCATACGCATATGCGCGCGCGATCCCGGATGGATATTCACATAATGCGATTTATTTATTGCAGCAATATCAATCGTTTGTTTTATACGGATTTTTGATTGTGTACGTATGTCATTGTCCGGATAAGACAGGTTGACCATAGTGCCGTCAGGTATGGATCCCCAGAAATGCAGATTGGTTTCAATACCCAATCTATGTGTTTCTGCAAATATATCCGCATACATCTCAGGCTTATCTGCGTTATACCAAATTTCGCAAAAAAACGGACGGACGCGTTTTAGGTTATCTATCGCTTTTTGATCCGGTCCTGCTTTCATTCCCAATATCATATGTCATAAGTATATCAAATACCTTCTCTTGACAATCCTCTCCCCTCGTCGCACAATTATATAATGACACAGAATAAATCCCTCTCTGCACTTAGTATTGAATTTCTGGAATATTTGGAGATTGAAAAAAACGTTTCAAAACTTACAATCAGAAATTATGCTCATTATCTCAACCGTTTTCTTACCTTTCTTTCAGGATTAGTCGTATCCCCTTCCGCAAAGACAGATGCACCTAAAAGTGAAAAATCTAAGCTTGATGCCGTCGGAATAAACGCACTCACCGGAGAGAATATCAGGGAATACAGGTTGTTCCTGTCGCGGTATGTTGATGAACACGGGATTAGCCTCAAACGTGTGACCCAGAACTATCATCTGATTGCAATACGTTCGTTTCTGAAATATTTATTGAAACGGGATTATACTGTGATTGCTCCGGAGAAAATAGATCTTCCCAAAGCAGAATCACGTTCTTTAAAATTTTTAGAGCGTGAACAGGTTGAACGGTTGTTAAACATGCCGGAAATATCCAAAACTGACGGACTTCGTGACAAAGCAATTCTTGAAGTACTTTTTTCTACCGGACTTCGTGTATCTGAGCTCGTATCGTTGAATCGTGACCAGATCAATTTAGAGCGTCGTGAATTCGGTGTCATAGGTAAGGGCAGGCGCCCCCGTGTGGTATTCCTTTCTGAAACGGCAACGCGCTGGCTACGGCAATACCTTGCAAACCGTGATGACGCATCCCGGGCTGTATTTATCCGCTATTCAGGAAAAACACCCGATCCGACCGACACTTCCGGGAATGAGTTAAGGCTTACTGCCAGAAGCGTTCAGCGTTTAGTAGAGAAATATGTCAAAAAAGCGCGGTTGCCTCTGAAAATTACACCGCACGGGTTACGCCACAGTTTTGCTACTGATCTTCTGACAAACGGAGCTGATTTACGTGCAATTCAGGAAATGCTCGGACATAAGAACGTTTCCACAACGCAGATATATACACACATTACAAACCCACAACTCAAAGAAATCCATGATAAATTCCACAGACATGTCTAATATGTCACCAGTGAGCGGAAACACACCTTTTTTCCGTGTAGATCATCTGAATTTCTCGCCTTCCGAGATAGTTTTTTCAAAAGCCGGTTCATACACTGATACGGCTTTTCTTTTAGGAAGTAAGGAACGCGGTATTGTTCATGATAAACTCAAAAGCTTACAGCATTCATCCGTTTATCATGACTCAATGACACAATCATCACGATATCTTGACTCTTTGCGGACTTTTGCAAAGAGTACGATGTTTGTTTACGGTAATGTCAATTATATGAACCGGTATTATATGCGGGTTCTTGCATATGCGAAGGGCGCCCGGATTACACCTCTCGATACGGTTCTTCTTCAGACAGAACCGGTTCCCGGTTGTCAGACTGCTTCTTTTTTTGATAAGAAAACAGGTATTCTTGCCGGTTTTCATATGGAAGAAATAGTCAACGATAAGTATGTACAGGATGCGCAGAAAATTTTGGAGGAAGGCTCGGATAGCGCGGACGCCTGGAAGCGGGTACGTCACATCCCGTACAGATATCGTGTCGTTCAAAGCCGGACGGATGATGAGCATGTCGAGTTTTTTTCGTATCCGTATTTATGTGCCGGCGGACCGGCGTTTGGTATCAATCATGCGAAAGGAACACTCATTTTTGTTGATGCATTATATACTAAATCACACACGGATAAACCGATGGAGTTGTATGCAAATGCCGTAGCGTCAATATTTTTTGACGCAGGATCAGTTCAGGCAATGCGTGCATTTATGCGCACCATGCGCAGTCATAATATACGTGTTTCCGACGGGTATGCACTGCACGTCGTATCAACACGGGTGTCGTCTTTTCTTATGTCATCTTTTGAATTCGGATCATCGTACGGTACGAGCGTCCGTTCAACCCGATCAAAAGATATCGTATATATAGCACAAACCAACTATCCGCGATCACGCTTGCTTACCGGTATTGATGAGTTATACCAAGCACGTCATTCAAAAACTCCCAACCTGTACCTGTTACAGCAGTCTTATGTCACGCAAGGAAGACGGAAACGCCTTAAACAATTTATAAGGTCTTTCTGTCATAAGGCAAGAATAACCCCTACAGGAGTAACGGATATTCTGAAAATGGTTACTGTCCAAAACGGAGATGTAGAAACCACCAAAGACGGACAGAAGATATTCACCGGTTATATCACTCCGTATCTGACAGGATACGCCGCATGGTATCTGTCACGGGATCTGCATCAGGTGGTTTTTGGTAAATATGCACCGACTTTTAAAGGACGGATACATTCAGTCCATCGTTGGTTTCATACGGATCCCGGAAAAAAATATCCTCCGGATACAAAAGATATCTGGGATATGATTTCAAAGTAAAAAGTATGAATATTTCTAAAATGTCGATATGCACATAGCAGTTATTTATTCCGTAGCGGTCACTTCGGGGTACCGTCCGTCCCATCAGGAAGCAGAAGATGATACGCGCGTTTCAGCTGAACTCATCCGGGATGCCTGTGTTCGTCTCGGACACAGGACGGAGCTTATACCGGTCAAACCATCCAACCTTACGGTTTTGGACCAACTCACTGCCGATTGCATATTCAACTGCATCGAATGGACGGGGGCGGATTTACCGCTGGCTGATGATGCATTTATGCGTCTGGAACGTTCGGGTATTCCGGTTACCGGTGCGTCGCGGAAAAATTATCTGGAAACAACGGACAAAATACACATGAAAAAAAGACTTGTTGAATTGAAATTACCAACACCGCCATACTTTGTGTGCGTTACCGGCAGAGAAAAAGTACCGGAATTTCACATGCCGATGCTTGTAAAAATTGCGACGGAACACAGCGGTGTCGGTTTGAGAAAGGATTCTCTTGTCTATTCGGATGACGAACTGCGTGCTCGCATACATGATCGTATAAAAGAATTTCATGAGCCCATTTTAATTGAAGAGTTTATAAGCGGACGCGAGTTTGAGGTGACACTGCTTGAAGGACCGGAGGGGCTTATTATATTTCCTCCGGCAGAAAATGCATACGATTCTCATAGTCCTTCCATGTTTCTGACGTTTGAAGGCAGATGGAATGATGAGCATAACAAATACGTGTCATATGATATAAAAATACCCCGGCTTTCCGACGTAAGCATTCATAACCTTCACGAACTATGCCAGAGAGCATTTATCGGTTTCGGATTTTCCGGATATGCACGGTTTGATATGCGGATGAAAAAAGACGGTTCGTGGGTATTTATCGAAACTAATTCAAATCCGGGTCTTGATGACAATGTGAAAGGCAACGGACTTGCCGCATCATTCCATAAGGGAAGGTATACATTTGATCATTTTATTTCGGATATTATTGCAACGGCCGTTAAAAAGACCGGTGCCTGAACGGTTCAATAATTTTACTGTATCGTTTTCGTGATACGGGGGGAAGATCCGTTATCGACTTACCGATAATGAAAAGCGGTTGCGGGTGAACGGTTTTTATTATCCGGAAATACCGTTTTCCAACGACTTTTTTCCGTTTATACTCGACATCGATCCATCGTTTGCGGAAATCCTTCCAGCTGTATGATTTACGTTTCCCCGAATAACTGTCGAGAACCGTTATTTTTCCTTTTGACGGAGAATAGGTTGATATGACTGCCCAGTGTCCTGAATCTGCTTCAGGTCTGCCTTCATCATTTATATCATACAGATAATTTGTGAGAATAGCCCGTTTATGTTTTTGTGTCTGATATAACGCACATTTTATATGCGTGAGAGATGCCCTTTTTTTTATTGAACAGATAAGTCCGAGCGATCGTATCGCACGGATCATCGAATCATTGGATGTACCGTTTCGGCTGGTTTTGCAAAGGCTGATCAAACCGTGCATTGTCCGCCGGATATTCAGGATTCTGCAAACGAGTTGAAGTGCGGCCGGTCCGCATGTCACATCATTTGGTTGCTTAATTGGCTTGATTTTTGATCTTCCCATAGGTGATTTCTGCTCCCCTATTATGCTCAGGTTTGCGAACGGGGAGGCTTATTATACCCCAGACGACGCCCCTCTTCAATGAAGGTAATATTACTATAGGCCATTAGTATGATCGTGAAATATGACTATTATAGGCTTCTTGAAGTCTGTGTCTTTGCAGCTTCAACAAGATTTTTCATAAGACACGCTACATTAACCGGTCCTACACCACCCGGTGTTGAGGTGAAATACGCAACTTTATCTTTGATTTCGTCTTCACGGTAATCTCCATGATACGTACTGTCAGCACCCCGCCATATACCGACAGAGATAAATACGGATCCGGGTGTGGCATATTTTTCAGTGAGTACGCGGTCCCTTCCTACACAGGATATGACAATATTGCTGTTACGTACTTTTTTGATTTTTTCATTTTCCGGAGTTTTTGAGTGGATAATGTCCGGTTTTACGCCCAAACGCATCACATACCCTGCAATTGGTTTTCCGGCTGTCTCCCCTCTTCCGAGAACAGTAACTCTCATTGAAGAAAGCCATTCGGAAAAAAGTCCGGACCCTTGCGTGAGATTGTGGACATAGTGAAGTATCATACCGACCGCAAGTGCAACAGGTACCGTATATGGGGACTTATAAACAAACCCGTCTACATCTTTCTCTCTGGAAACGAGGTCCAGCATACCGGATGCAAGAATTTTGTCAGGAACCGGACGCTGAATGATAATACCGTGAACGGACCTATCATGATTATATACATCGATGACATCTTTCAATTTTTCAGCTTGTACCCCGGTGGGTAGTACGTGATGAAGAACACGTGCTCCAACGAGCGCCGCTGTTTTTTGCTTTTGGCGGATGAATGATGTGGATGACGGATCGTTACCGATTTGTATTACGGCAAGCGTAGGTTTGGTATTGAGCCCTCCTGCTGACCGTTTTACTTCCCGGCATATCGAATCTGCAATATCTTGGCAATCTATCTTCATAGTTGGATTATATACCCTAAGGAGAAAACCTGAGAAGGTTACATTAACGTTGTGAATGATATTTATTTGGTAAGGCAGGTAGCTGCAGCAATAGTGTCCGATTTATCAGCAAACCGCATAAGGATGACACCGCTTGTTGCACGACCCAGACGGGGAATTGAATTAATCGGTAGTTTTACTACCTGACCTTTCGTAGACGTCAGTATGACACTTTCACAATCCTGAGGAACCAGTTGTGATACGGTAATTAAACCGGTTTTATCCTTAACTTGGGCGACTTTGATTCCCTGTCCGCCACGCCGTTGTTTCGGGAAGTCGCTCACTTTTGTCTTTTTACCTAAACCCTTTTCCATAATTGTCAGGAAATCCGATCCTTTTGTATCAGAATTTATGATGCTCATCGATACGACAGTATCACCTTTAGAAAGAAGGATTCCACGTACGCCCATCGTATCGCGTGCGGTTGGTCTTACTTCATCTTCTTTGAACCGTATGGATTTGCCTGAACGGGCAACAAGAAGAATATCATTATCTCCGCCGGTTAACTTAGCCCAAATAAGCTCATCCCCTGATTCCAGCTTGATGGCAACAAGTCCGTTACGCCTGATATTTTCGTATTCCGTGAGTTTAGATTTTTTTACCGTACCATTTTTGGTTGCCATGACGATGTATTTGATGCCCTTTTCTTTTTGGTCGACGGACCGAAGCGAATATGTGAGCACGGACGTAACTCTTTCCGAGGATTCTATATTTATTAGATTGATGATTGCCTGACCTTTGGATTGTCTGTTCGTTTCCGGTATATCCCAAACACGCACCTGGTATACTTTCCCTTTGTCCGTAAAGAAGAGCATATTATCATGCGTTTTAGCGGAAACAATCATATCTATTGTGTCCTCTTCTTTCGTTGTCATACCGATGACACCTTTACCCCCGCGTTCCTGAGTTTTAAATGTAGTTTTGGGGAGGCGCTTGATATATCCGGACTGACTCATTGTTATTATCGCGTCTTCGTTGGCTATCAGTTGTTCTTCAGAGAACTCTCCGACTTTGGATTTATAGACTTTTGTTTTTCTGTTATCACCGTATTTTTCTTTAAGTTTCGTCAGTTCATTTTTTATAACGAGCAGCATTTTGTCAGGATGTGCGAGAAGATCCACAAGATAATTGATTGTTTCCCGAATCATTGCAAGTTCATCCTCAATTTTCTGGCGCTCAAGTGCCGCAAGACGCCGGAGCTGCATATCCAATATTGCCGTAGTCTGGATATCGGTAAGTCCGAAACGCGTCATGAGTTTGACTTTTGCTTCATCGGCGTCCTTACTTTTTTTGATAATGGAAATCACTTCATCAATATGATCAACAGCTATTTTTAATCCTTCCAGGATATGTTCACGGGCTTTTGCTTCCGCCAGTTCAAATTCACTTCGTTTACGGATAATATCCCGGCGGTGTTTAATGTATTCCTCCAAAATCGTTTTCAGATGTACCGTTTGCGGTGTATTGTCTACGAGCGCAACCATGTTGACCGGGAAAGTTGTCTGAAGAGCCGTTTGTTTAAACAGGTTGTTGAGGACCTGTTTGGGGCGTGCGTCACGTTTCAATTCAACAACGACACGGATACCCCTTCTGTCTGATTCATCGCGGAGATCCGATATGCCTTCAATTTTTTTCTCCTTGACGAGGTCTGCAATTTTTGCGACGAGGAGGGCTTTGTTTACCTGGTACGGAAGTTCCGTTATGGCAATTGCAGACTTACCCTGCCCGATATCCTCAATTTCCGCAATACCGCGCA
This sequence comes from Candidatus Gottesmanbacteria bacterium, assembly GCA_963711735.1. Classification (GTDB taxonomy): domain Bacteria; phylum Patescibacteriota; class Microgenomatia; order UBA10105; family UBA927; genus CAVQFA01. The sequence continues at coordinate 348,903 of CAVQFA010000005.1, forward strand.
TGACGATTTTCCCTCTCCCTGTTGCATATGCGGATTTGATTTCGTTTATATCATATATAGCGCCGCCTGTCGGGAAATCAGGACCCTGAATGAAATTCATGAGCTCCTCTAAACCCACTTCATATGATATTTCAGTTTGTCCGTCTTCTCCTTTAGTTAATTTTGATTTATCAATCAGGTATACAATTGCATCGATAACTTCTGTTAAATTATGCGGTGGTATTTTTGTTGCCATTCCGACAGCGATACCTTCTGAACCCATGAGAAGCAGATTTGGAAGTTTTGCAGGAAGGTAATCAGGCTCATCAATCGTTCCGTCAAAATTCGGAGTGAATTTTACTGTATTTTTTTCGATATCATAGAGCATTTCGTCAGCAATGGATGCCAGTTTGCACTCCGTATACCGCATTGCAGCAGGCGGATCTCCGTCTATGGACCCGTAGTTACCCTGTCCTTCTATAAGCCGGTATCGCATGGAGAATTCCTGTGCAAGACGTACGAGAGCTTCATATACAGCTGAATCACCATGCGGATGAAATTTACCTAAAACTTCTCCGACGACTTTAGCACTTTTTGTATACCGTGACGTATGATGTAAACCCATTTCGTGCATGGCAAACAGAATTCTCCTATGGACCGGTTTAAGACCGTCTCTGACGTCGGGAAGGGCACGCGCCACAATAACGGACATTGCGTAATCGAGGTACGATTTTTGCATTTCCGTCACTATTTCCGTTGGTAGTATTTTTCCTATTTGCATGGCAGTTATTTTATTTCCCGATAAAGGAAATGACAAATGGGGCAATCAGAAGTGCCACGATTTGTACGATTTTCATCATTGGGTTGAGTGCCGGACCCGCTGTGTCTTTGAGGGGATCACCGACGGTATCTCCCACTACAGCCGCTTTATGAGTATCTGACCCTTTTCCGCCGAAATTCCCATCTTCAATGTATTTTTTTGCGTTATCCCAAGCACCTCCTGCGTTGCACATATAGAAAGCAAGCATAAGCCCGCTTACGACAACTCCTCCGAGAAAACCGCCCAGTGCCTCGCCGCCCAGAAGGCTTGCAGCGACAGGCATCGTAACAACGATGAGTGCCGGTATCACGAGTTCTTTCTGTGCTGCTTTTGTAACGATCTCAACTGCCCGTGAATAATCCGGCAATTGTTTACCCTGCATGATCCCCTTTATTTCCCGGAATTGTCTCCTTACCTCTTCGACCACTTCAAACGCTGCCCTTCCGACTGATCCTATCAGCCTCGAGCTGAAAAGGAACGGGAGCGCTGCACCCAGAAGTAGTCCTATAAATACTTTCGGATTTGCAATATCAATAGCCTTCAGTCCGGTTGCTTCAAAATATGTCGCAAAAAGCGAACTTGCCGCAATTGCAGCTGATCCGACAGCAAAGCCTTTTGTGAGGGCTTTCGTGGTATTTCCGACCGCATCAAGCCCGCTTGTCACAACAGCTGCTTTCGTTTTTTCCAGACCGGCCATTTCTATCATACCCTGCGCGTTGTCGGAAATGGGACCAAACGTATCAAGAGCCATAATAATACCGGTTGTTGCAAGCATTCCCATGCCTGCAAGGGATATACCGTAAAACCCAAGGAGCGAATATCCTGCAAAAATTGCTCCTGCAACAATGAGTACTGAAACAAATGTAGATTCCATGCCTATGGATAAGCCGGAAATCAGGTTTGTTCCTGCTCCGGTTCTGGATGCTGTGGCAATTGCCACAACAGGTTTTTCTCCCGGACCGGTGTAGTATTTCGTAACATAGAGAAGAAGAATCATTGCGATGATTCCGACAACGGCTGCATATCCGGCATTAACATTCCCGAGGAGAAATACAGCAAGTCCCATGAATATGATAATTGCCGCTCCTGCGGATACTATAAATCCGCGGATAAGCGGTTTTATCGGATCTTCCTGATCATTTTTGGCTTTCACAAAAAATGTTCCGAGTATTGACGTAAGAATTGCACCGGATCTGGCAAGAAGCGGAAATACGACACCTTTGAGGCCAAAAACGCTTCCTCCGAGAATCATCGCAGCGACAATGGTAAGGGCATAGGATTCGAAAACATCAGCAGCCATACCTGCACAATCACCCACATTGTCACCGACGTTGTCGGCAATTGTTGCAGGGTTTCTGGGGTCATCCTCAGGAATCCCCTTTTCAACTTTTCCGACGAGATCCGCTCCGACGTCAGCTGCTTTGGTAAATATTCCTCCGCCGACCCGCATGAAAAGGGCAAGAAGTGCTGCACCGAAGCCATACCCGATGAGAACCGACGTGGCTTGTTTGGTAACAACATCTGCACCCTGCGATATGAAAGTGAAGTACGACCACATATAGATAATCGAAACACCCAGAAGACCGAGTCCTACGACGAGCATTCCGTTTACCGTACCGGCACCGAATGCAATTGTGAGAGCCGCATTGAGACCTTTCATAGCAGCATTAGCAGTTCTCACATTTGCTTTGACGGCTATCCACATTCCGCAGTATCCGATGAGTGCCGAGAATGTTGCTCCGAGAAGAAAAGTTAGTGCAATACCGACACCAAGTGTGACGGATATAAGTGCAGCAAGACCAATCATGATAGGGATGACTATCCGGAATTGACTGGCGAGGTATGACATCGCTCCGTCATGTACGGCTTTGGCAATTGCACGGAGTTTTGGGCTCCCTTCTTCTTCGCGTATGACTTTTTTTGATAAATAGAAACCGTATACCAGGGCAATAAGTGCAGTTATAGGAGCAGTGAAAAGGGCAATAATTTGAATATCCATACAATCATTCCTCCTTATCTATATATACAAGGCAGTTCATTATACGAGTAAATCAGCTTCCTATCAAATTCCTTACAATATTAAATATCCAGCGTTGCGTGTTTAGCGTGCGTTTGGATAAAGCGTTTTCTCGGCGGAACCTCGTCACCCATAAGCATCGTGAAAACATTATCAGCAGCAGTGGCATCAGCAATCGTTATCTGACGCATGATCCTGTTTTGCGGATTCATGGTCGTTTCCCACAACTGCTCCGGATTCATTTCTCCCAACCCTTTGTACCTTTGGATATTGGGAGGATTTTTTGATTCACTTTTATGGTTTTTCATAACCGAATCCCGTTCATCATCCGAATAGGCATAGTAAGAATTTTTTCCGTACGATATTTTAAACAGTGGGGGTTGGGCTATATACAGATGCCCGTTTTCTACGACATACGGGAGATGGCGGTAAAAAAATGTCAGAAGGAGAGTCATAATGTGTTCCCCGTCAACGTCTGCGTCAGTCATGATTATAATTCGGTGGTAGCGGAGTTTTTCCGGATTGAGAGAATCTGCTATTCCCATTCCAAGTGCAATCACGAGCGCTTTAAGCTCTTCAAATTCAATAATTTTATCCAGTCTCGCACGTTCGGTATTGAGAATTTTTCCGCGGAGAGGTAATATTGCCTGGAACTTTCTGTCTCTTCCCTGTTTTGCACTTCCTCCGGCTGAATCACCCTCAACGATAAACAGTTCTGAAATTGCAGGATCTTTTTCCTGGCAGTCAGCAAGTTTACCCGGGAGAGACGCTCCTTCCAATGCTCCTTTTCTGATGATGGCATCTTTTGCAGCTTTTGCCGCCAGGCGCGCTTTGGCTGCCAGAAAAACCTTTTCGAGAATCCGTTTCCCGTCAGCGGGGTTTTCTTCAAAATACGTATCCAATCCTTCTTTCACAGCAGACTGGACGAATGGCTGAACCTCAGCATTACCGAGTTTTGTTTTAGTCTGTCCTTCAAACTGCAGATCCGAAGACGACATTTTTACATAGACAACTGCGGTTAATCCTTCACGGGAATCATCACCGACAATACCATCATCACCGTTTTTTATTGCGCCTATTTTTTTCGCATAATCATTGATGGATCTCGTGAGTGCCATTTTAAACCCGGTTAAGTGTGTTCCGCCTTCGGTTGTCGGGATAACGTTGACGTAGGATTCCACGGTTTCCGAAAAACTGTCATTATACTGGATTGCTGCTTCCACAGTGAGCATATTATCCTGTGTACTTTTGGTAATATATATCGGATCGGTAAGGACATCCTTGTTTCTGTTAAGCGATTTGACGAGAGAAGCGATCCCTCCCTCAAAATAAAAGTCAGCATCTTCATCCGTGCGCGCGTCTTTGAGATGAAAATAAAGTTTGGCAATAAGATACGCGCGGTCACGGACTTGTTTTTTGATTTGCTCAAATGAAACGGAAATACCCTCTTTAAATATTTCCGTGTCAGGGAGAAACGTAGTAATCGTTCCTGAGTCTTTCGCTTTGCCGACAAGGGCAACCGATTTGTCCGGCTTACCGCGTTTATACGATTGTGCGTATGCTTTGCCGTCGCGATGGACTTCTACTTTCATCCAGGACGATAGTGCGTTGACAACGGACGCACCAACACCGTGTAATCCTCCCGATACTTTATATGCCTTGCCGTCAAATTTTCCTCCTGCGTGTAGTTTTGTAAGTACTAGCTCAAGAGCCGATACATTATATTTTGGTACTTTATCAACGGGTATACCCCGTCCGTCATCCCGAACAGTTATGGAGTCATCCTTATTGATGGTTACCCATACGTTGTTGGCAAATCCTGCAAGTGCTTCATCGATGGAGTTATCTATGATTTCATTTACGCAGTGATGTACGCCTGTCAGACTTGTTGAACCTATATACATTGCAGGTCGTTTTCTGACAGGCTCAAGACCTTCAAGAACAACGATCTGATCACTGGTATATGTTGAAGATTTTACCGATTTTTTCATAGAATAAGACGGATTTGGAAAACAAAAAGAGCCCACTTCGTAACGGCGTGCTCCTTATAGATCATTGTACATATTCATATGCATCTTGTCCAGTCTCTGTTAGCATGTAAATCCAGTCCAAACAGCTTCGGATTGACACATTATGCTCTGCCATAAATTTGGCGTGTGTAAGGGCGTGAATTCGTGATGCAACCGACCGGGTCGGACTTCTTTTTAAGCGTATGGTATAAGCGTTTAAAAGTGAATACAGGACATCTTCCTTATGAACATGGGACAGAAATTCATCGATGCGTTTCAGTTTATTACCGGGTGTCAGTGAGTCAATATCCTCAGTAAATTTCAGGCATATATCAAGCAAGGTATCAGGATGTGACTTCTCTGCTGGTAAAACTATTAGCTGGCACCTGGACCGGATTGTCGGGAGTAGCGTAAGCTCAGATGATGTTAAAAGAAAAAATATCGTATGGGGTGGCGGTTCTTCAAGAAGTTTAAGGAATGCATTTTGTGCTTCAACAGTGAGTGTATCAGCGTCAGGAAATATTCCTGCTTTTTGAGGTGATGCATACGGGGCAAGCTGCATCGTATGCGTAAATGCGCGTATTGCATCAATACCGATACTTATTTCGTCCGCGACAACGAACGTCCGGTCTGCAGGTATTATTTTCCGTTTTGAACATTCACTCTCAACAAATTCAGTACGGTCTTTTTTTGAACCTCCGCTTATGATCCATGCATGCATAGCTCTTGCATTATACCCATTGTACTTGTCATAATGGAAGTATGCCCGGAACTGCCCAGGAAATTCTTACTATTCTCGTATCAGACGGAAAACTGACAAAGTCAGCGGCTGATGAGATCAATACAGAAGCAATAAATGCGGATGTTCCGATCGAGTCTATTCTTCTTAAGCGTCATTTAATTACTGAAACCGATTTTGCAAAAGCCCGTGCAAAATCCCTGGATATCCCTTTTTTGACTCTCGCCGATCAGGCAATATCACCGGACGTCGTTAATTACATCCCTGAACCGGTTGCGCGGAAGTACGTACTGGTACCGGTTAAGTTTGACAGTAAAACCGGTGAACTTCATGTTGCCATGGAAGATCCTTTGGATTTTCAGGTACTTGAGTTTCTTGAGAAAAAATCCGGGAAAAAAGTACGTCCCTGCATGGCGATGAAAGAAGATATCCTTTCTGCAATTGATGCAACGTACACTCAGGGGTTGGGAGATGATGTCTCAGCAGCTCTGAAAGAAACCGCTGCAACAGAAGTGAAAACGTATGAAGCAGGAAAACTCGGAGAAGTGATCCGTGAAGCTCCTATTGCACAGATCGTTTCTGCTGCACTCGAGCAGGCTATGAGACTTAGGTCTTCCGATATTCACATCGAACCACAACCGGGAGACACGCGTGTTCGCTACAGGGTCGACGGCATATTACAGGAAAGGCTCACACTTCCGAGGCGTCTGCATGATGCTGTGGTATCCAGAATCAAAATTTTATCAGATATGAAAATTGATGAAAAACGCATACCTCAGGACGGTCGTTTTAATTTTAAAATGGGAGATAAGGAAGTGGATCTTCGTGTTTCAACATTACCGACAGTGCACGGAGAAAAAGTTGTCATGAGGCTACTCAAGAAATCAGGAGGAGTCCCTACCCTTCCGGAGCTCGGCCTTCGGGGATTGGCGCTCAAAAACCTCGAAACGAATATGCTCCGGCCGCACGGTATTATACTCGTTACCGGTCCGACAGGTTCCGGAGAGGTTGCGCAACAGCTGCTCCAGCGACGGCGTCTTGATGCTGAGCCTGCGGACGTACTCCTCGGTCGCGTGCTCGACCCGCTTGGCCTGGACGAAGAGGCCCCGCGTGTAGCGGTCATAGGTCGCGAGGACCACGTTGTCCTTGACGGTCATGCCGAGCGCGAGGCCGAAGCGCTTGCGGTCCTCGGAGAGGTAGCCGATCCCGTACGCCACCGCATCCCGTGGCGAGCGGATCACGGCGGGCCGGCCGAAGACCTCGATCGTCCCGCTCTGCGTCTCGTCGGCGCCAAAAACTGCCCGCGCGGTTTCCGTGCGTCCGGCCCCCATGAGCCCGGCAAATCCGAGGATCTCTCCCCTGCGGAGTTCGAAGCTCACGTCCCTGACCGCGTTGCCGGCGTTCAGGTGCCGGACGCGCAGCACCACTTCGGCATCCGCCGGGACGCGGCTGCGGGTCTTGGGCTCCTCGTAGATCACGCGGCCGACCATCATGTTGATGATGTCCTGCTTCGTGATCTCGGAGACGGGGCGCGGTCCCGATCGTCTCGCCGTCCCGCAGCACGGTCACCCTGTCGGCGATCCTGTGGATCTCGTCGAGGCGGTGGGAGATGTGGATCATGGCCACGCCGCGGCGGGCGAGGTCCCGCATGATGCCGAACAGCTCTTCGATCTCCGCCTCCGTGAGCGCGGCGGTCGGCTCGTCGAGGATGAGGATCTGCAGGTTCCGCGAGACCGCCTTCGCGATCTCCACCATCTGCTGCTTGCCGACGGTGAGGCCGGCGAGGGTCGCGGCGGGGTCGATCTTCATGTTCAGCCGCGCCAGAAGTTCCGCCGCGCGGCGGTCCTGCGCCTTCTTGTCGAGGAAGACCCCGCGGCCGCGGGTGGACTCCCGCCCGATAAAGAGGTTCTGGGCCACCGTGAGGTGGTCCATCATGTTGAGCTCCTGGTGAATGATGCCGATCCCCATCGCGAGCGCGTGCGCCGGGTCGCGGGGATCGAAGAGTCGTCCGAGGTACCTGATCTCGCCCGAATCGCGCCGCTCGATGCCGGTGAGGATCTTCATGAGCGTCGACTTGCCGGCCCCGTTCTCGCCCACCAGGGCGTGGATCTCGCCCGCAGAGAGGTCGAAATCGACCGCCCTCAGCGCGTGAACGCCCGCGAACCGCTTGTCGATCCTCCGCACGGAGAGCACCTGCTCAGCCGCCATCCTTGCCCCTGTCGCGAAGCGGTATGGTCCCACAGGACGCCTTCAATGTAAAGTGTGGAGCTCGCCGCCGGCGAGCGCCCGCGCGCCGCGGCGCGCGGCGGTGCGAGGCGGTGCGCCGCGGGGGTTTGACCGCCGCTGCCGGCTCACCCTACAGTGCGGCGGGGGAGGAGTGATGAAGGACAAGGTTCGCATCGGCATCATCGGCGTCGGCCAGATCGGCACCAACCATCTCAACCACTACGCGCGAGATCCCGGAGGCCCAGGTCGTGGCGGCGGCGGATCTCTTCCCCGAGAAGCTCGAAGCTGCGCGGGCGAGAGGTTCGGCATCCCCGACACCTACGGCGACTACAAGGAGCTGCTCACGCGCGACGACCTCGACGCGGTCGACGTGTGCGTGCACAACAACAAGCACGCGCCGATCGCGATCGCGGTGCTCGAGAGCGGCAAGCACGTCTACTGCGAGAAGCCGATGGCCGGCACCTTCCGCGACGCCGAGAGCATGATGGCCGCGGCGCGCAAGGCCGGCCGCATGCTCCACATCCAGATGGCCACGATCTACAAGCCCGAGACGCACGCCGCCAAGCGGCTCATCGACGAGGGCCACCTCGGCCGGATCTACTACGCCCGCTCGTTCGGCTACCGCAGGCGCGGCAGGCCCTTCGTCGACGGCTACGGCACGGCCAACTTCGTCGACCGCAGCATCTCGGCGGGCGGGGCGCTCTTCGACGTGGGCATCTACCACCTCGCCCAGGTCCTCCACCTGATCGGCAACCCCGGCGTGAAGACGGTGACCGGCGCGACGCACCAGGAGCTGGACATGTACGAGGACCGGCGCAAGTTCAGCAACTACAGCGTCGAGGAGATGGGCCTCGGCTGGGTGCGCCTGGACGGCGGCATCTCGTTCGACATCGAGGAGACCTGGGCCGTGCACCACGACGGCCAGGAGGCCAGCAAGGTGCTCGGCAGCAAGGGCGGCCTGCGCCTCGACCCGCTCACGTTCTTCTCCAGCATCGCCGACATGCCGGCGAGCAGCACCTTCGACCTCAAGGCCTCGGACACGCGCTGGCACGCCTGCTTCCCCGAGACCGCCTGGTACGACTCCTCGCAGCGCCACTGGGTCGGCGCCCTGCTCGGCCGAGGTGAAGCTGCTGCCGACCGCCGAGATCGCGCTCAACGCGGCGCTCATCAGCGAAGGGCATCTACCAGTCGGCCGGCTCGGGCGCGAGCTCACCGCCGAGGAGATCCGCAAGCGCCTCCAAGAGCATCGCGATCGACCCGTATACGCCGGAGAAGGTGTGGAAACAACATGAAGAAGAAGGTCCCGATCGGCTTGCAGCTCTACTCGGTCCGGGCCGAGTGCGAGAAGGACCTGGCGGCGACGCTCGCCGAGGTCGCCCGCATCGGCTACCGGGGCGTCGAGCCCTGGGGCTACGACGGCTCGACGCGTGACGTGGATGGGCCACGGCGCCGCCGAGATCCGGCGCGATGCTCGACGACAACGGCCTGGCCTGCTGCGGCATCCACCTGCGGACCGAGGCGCTGCGTCGGCGAAGCCTCGCGCGCACCGTCGAGCTCAACCGGATCCTGGGCAACCGCTTTCTCATCGTCGCGTCGGACAAGGCAGCGCATGGCCTCGACCGCAGGGCATCCGGGAATCTCGCCGGCATCCTCGACCGGCGGCCGCCGAGCGTGAGAGCGGATCGGGATGTTCGTCGGCTACCACTCCCACGGCTTCGACTTTGCGCCGGGTCGACGGCGAGATCGCGTGGGACACGGCTGTTCTCGACGGACACGCGTCGGACGTGATCATGCAGCTCGACAACGGCAACTGCGCGAGCGGCGGCGGCGACCCGATCGCGACCCTGCGCAGGTTTCCCGGCCGCGCCCGCTCCGTGCACCTCAAGGAGCACGGCGGCCCTGCCGGCTCGGTGATCGGCGAGGGCACGATGGACTGGAAGGAGACCTTCCGGCTGTGCGAGACGACGCAGAACACCGAGTGGTACGTGGTCGAAGAAGGGTCGGCCGACGGCAGCGGCTTCGACATCCCGCGGCGCAGCCTCGAGGCTCTGCGCCGCATGGGCAAGTGAGGGCGGCGGATGATCACGGAAGTTCGGCGACGGCCGCGACTGGTTCTTCGAGAAGCGCTTCGGCCTGTTCGTGCACTGGGGGCTGTACGCGATCCCGGCGTGGCACGAGCAGATCCTGTGGCGCGGGGGCGTGAAGCGGCGCGACTACGAGAAGCTCGTCGCCCAGTTCAACCCGCGCAGCTACGACCCCGAGCGCTGGCTCGACGCGCTGCAGGCGGCCGGCATGGAGTACCTCTGCTTCACCACCAAGCACCACGACGGCTTCTGCATGTGGGACACCGCGCAGACCGACTACAAGGTGACGAACACGCCGTACGGGCGGGACGTGCTCGCCATGCTGGCCGAGGCCTGCCGCAGGCGCGGCATTCTCCTCGGGCTCTACTACTCGCTGCCGGACTGGCATCACCCCAACTACCCGAACCTGGGCCGCCACCACGAGATGTTCGGCCCCCGGCCGGGCGACGAGCCCGACGAGGCGAGGTACCTCGAATACGTGCGGGCGCAGGTGCGCGAGCTGCTCACGGGCTACGGCCCGATCCACGAGATGTTCTGGGACGTGAACGTCGCCGAGTTCTCCGACCCGAGCTTCAACGCGATGGTCCGCGAGCTGCAGCCCGACTGCCTCATCAACGACCGGGGCCCGAGCCCGGGCGACTACTCGACGCCCGAGCGCCACGTGCCCGAGGGCGGCGCCTTCGAGCGCCTCACCGAGGCCTGCCAGGCCATGGGCCGCGAGAGCTGGGGCTACCGCGAGGACGAGGACTACTACAGCCACGAAGTTCCTGATGGCGAGCATCGACCGGATCATGGCGATGGGCGGCAACTACCTGCTCAACGTCGGGCCGAAGCCCGACGGCACGCTGCCCGCCGCAGTGCGTCGCGGACCTCGCGCGCATCGGGCGCTGGTACCACAGGGTCAAGGAGGCCTTGTCGGCGCCGACTCCCTGCTCCTCGATGCTGGCGGCCGGCGGCTCCTACCCCTTCCGCTACGACGACGTGCTGCTCACCCGCAAGGGCAACACCTTCTACGTGCACTGTCCGCAGGACCTCCAGACCTCGGCTATCGTGCTGCCCGGCATCGACGCGTGGCCCCGCTCCGCCGCGCTGCTCAACGACGGCAGGCCGCTGCGCGCCGTCGTGGACACGATCCCCTGGCGGTGGAAGGAGAAGCCCTGCCTGCGGATCACCGGCCTGCCCGGTCAACGAGATCACCGACGAGCCTCTCGTCGTGAGGCTGCAGTTCGACGACGCGGTGGCGGAGTGAACCCGCGGGTTTGACCGCCCCGGCCGGCGGTGCTACCGTGCAGCCGCTATGGAAAACCCGTCCGGTCCCTGGGAGAGCGAGCACTGGTTCTGCAGCCCTCACAACTTCGACGCCTCGATGCGCGTGGCCGATCACAAGGTCGAGCTGCACGACATCACGGTGCGCGACGGCGAGGAGTGCGCCGACGTCGCCTTCACCGTCGACGACAAGGTGCGCATCGCCGAGGCGCTCGCCCTCGTCGGCATCCGGCGCATGGAGCTGTTCCTCACCGTGCCCGGGCTGGCTGGAGGCCGTGCGCGCCATCATGCGGCCGCCGCCTCCCGCTCAAGCTGTACGTCACCTGGCACCCGGGCCGCGTCGAGCGGGCGCTCGAGGTCGGCGTGCGGCACATCATGGTCTGGTACCGCATCGGCGAGCACCAGCAGAAGCACGACCTCAAGACGCCGCGCGCCGCAGCTCCTCGACGAGGCCGTCGCACAGGTGGCCGCCGCGCGCAAGGCCGGCTGCGAGGTCAACCTCTTCATGCCCGGAGGCCGTGCGCGCGACCCTCGACCAGATCAAAGAAGCGGTCCTGGCGGCCAAAGCGGCGGGCGCCTCGGCGGTCACGGTCGTCGACAGCCACGGCGTGGCGCGGCCGCCGGCCATCGGGTTCCTGGTGCGCCAGGTGCGCGAGTGGTGCGGGCTGGAGGTCGACGTGCACTGCCACAACGACTTCGGCCTGTCGACGGCCAACGTGCTCGCGGCCTACGACGCCGGCGCCGTCGGCCTGAACGTGGCGGTCAACGGCCTCGGCTACCGCGCCGGCAACGCCGCCCTGGACGAGGTCGCCACGGCGCTGCGCATCCTCTACGGCGTCGACACGGGCGTGCGCCTGGAGATGCTGCCGTGGCTGAGCGGGCTCGTCGAGGAGATCACGCGGATCCCGATCGGCTACTTCAAGCCGATCGTGGGCAAGGGCGCCTTTTCGGTGGAGCAGTGGGGCTCGGCCGCGGCCATGGAGGCCGCCGGCGTGCGGCGCTTCGCCTTCGCCTTCGAGCCCGAGGTCGTCGCGCGCAAGCCCCGGGTCGTCGTGGGCAAGTGGAGCGACGTGGGCGCGGTGGTCAAGAAGCTCACCGACTTCGGCCTGACTGCCTCGCCGGAGCAGGCGCGGGCGATCCTGGTCGAGTGCCAGCGCGCCGGCATCGCCCACCACAGGCCGCTCAACGACGACGAGTTCCTCGCGATCGCGAAGGCCGGCGGCGCGAAGACCGCGGAGTAGCCGGCGCTATCGGGCGCCGCTCCTCAGCAGCTCCTCGTAGCGCGCCAGCGGCTCCTCGAGGGCGTGGATGCCGGCGGCCCAGAACTCGGGCCTGCGGATGTCCTCGCCCAGGGCCTGCCGCACCACCTCCTCGGCCGATCCGCTGCCGGTCAGGCGCAGAAAGCGCTCGTAGTCCGCCAGGAACGCGGCGCCCTTCTGCCTGAAGAGACGCACCAGCGCCATGGCCAGCAGAAAGCCAAAGGTGTAGGGGAAGTTGTAGAAAGTCGTCCCCGTGATGTAGAAGTGCAGCTTGCTCGCCCAGAACCACGGGTCCACTCCGTCGCTCAGCAGGGCGTCGCCCCAGACGCGGCGCTGCGCCGCAACCATCAGCTCGCCGAGGCGCGACGCCCCGACCTCGCCTGCCGAGCGCTCGTCGTGGAAGGACCGCTCGAACTCGTAGCGGACAGTGATGTCGAGAAGCATGATGGCGGCGTCGCAGAGCTCGCCGTCGAGCATGAGCAGCTTCTGCGCGTCGGGCAGGCCCGGGTCGTCGGCAACGCCTTCGGCCAGGATCTGCTCGGCGAAGACCGAGGCCGTCTCGGCCAGCGTCATCGGGTAGCCGTGCGCCATCGGGCGCATGTCGCGCATCAGCCAGCCGTGCCAGGCGTGACCCGTCTCGTGAGCGAGCGTGGAGGCGTCGCGCAAGGCTCCCCCGAAGGTCATGTACACTCGCTGCTCTCCCGTCACCACGCTCCCCGTGCAGAAGGCCCCGGGCCGCTTGCCCGGCCGCTTCTCGCTCTCGATCCATCGCTTCTGGATGGCGCTCTCGTAGTACTCGGCGAGGCCGGGATAGACCCGGGCAAAGGCGCGGCCCACCATCCGCGAGCCGCCTTCCCATGTGACTTCTCCCGAGTCTGCCGACGGGAGAGGAAGGGGAGCTTCCCGCTCGAACCACCAGATGCCGGAGCGGCCAAGGGCCCGCGCCTTGGCCCTGAAGATGCGCCGCGGGATCTCCACGTTCGCGTGGATGGCGCTGTACATCGCCTCCAGCGTTTCGAGGTCGACCTGCGACTGGTAGAGCGCGGGCTCGAGGTAGTGGCCGTGGCCCCTGTACCTGTTGAGCGTGAGGCGGTTGCCGGCGATGGCGTTGATGGCCGCCGCGCACACGTCGCCGACGCGCGCCCACTCGCGGTTGCCGCCTTCGAAGGCGGCGCGGCCGACCTCGCGGTCCGCGGAGCTCATGAGGGCCCGCCACTGCGCCATGGGCACCCTCTCGCTCCTGCCTTTCGACGGGCCTTCGGGCCACTTCATCTCGAAGTCGAGCTTGCCGCTGACTGTGTTGTACATCCGCCCCCAGGCGTGCAGGCCATCGACCGCGAGGTCGGCCGCGAGCTTTTCCTGCTCCCGCGACATCGTGTGCCGCGCTCGCCGCCGCAGCCGCCGCAGCCTGTGGCCTGCGCTGCGCAGCCTGTCGCGGGCGGCGAAGGCGGCGAAGTCGTCGTCGCCCGCCGCCTTGAAGGCGTGGAGCAGGTCGACCTCGGCCTTTTCCGCCTCGGCCCCGAGCTGCGTGAGGCCCGCCTCCTCGCGGCTGTAGGCCTCGCTGGCGGCGTCGGCGGCGCCGAGGCATTCGACGTAGGCCATGACGTGGCCGAGGCGCGCCTCGATGTCCTCGAGGCTGAGCACGACGGCTTCCCAGACGCCGGCCGCAGCTGCGGTGAGAGGCCCGGCGACCGCCGCCTGCTCCTGCACCGCCGCCACGTCGTCGGCCAGCCGTTTCTTGAAGGCCCGCATTTCGGGCCCGTCAAAGGAGGGAAAGAAGCTCGCAGAGATCCCAGACCTGCAGGCCCGGGGTGGCTGCCTTGCTCATGGTGCGGCCATTATGGCGGGCGGCCGCCCCGCTGTCACGGGGCAGCCGCCTTCTTCACGGGTCACTTCCATTTGGCGAATCGGGCGCCATTCACGGGCACGAGATACCGGACGGTCGAGCTGTCCTGCCGCCAGTAGAAGTCGGCGGCGGAGCCGCCGGACACCTCGGTTCCCGTGTCGAGATCGCTGCTGTAGGTGCCGTCGATCTCGAGGCCGTTGACGACTGTCGCCTGCGTGATCCCGTCGGCGCCGTACGTCACCAGGTTGACGGTGAGGATGTTGTAGCGGAAGGTGATCGCCGGGAAGGTCGACACGATCCTGATCGCCTCGAAGCTCACGATCTCCATCTTCCCGTACTTCCCGGAGCTCGTGTAGTAGACCAGGACGGAGCCGGGCGCGAGGGAGCTCGAGGCGATCGGGTCGCTGCCGTTGATCGCACCCGTGCTCATGTAGGAGCTTGCGGCCGTCGACGAAACGGTGGTGGAGTAGGCGCCCCACAAGTCCTTGCCGGCGATGCTCCCATACGTCTCGGCCAGGCTCGTCTGGTCGTAGATCGAGCCCGAGACGTTGCCTGCGCCGTCCTTGAACTGGGCGTAGACGGTCTTGAGGTTGTTCAAGGGCATGAGGTACCACGCCGGGCTCGTCCTGCTGCTCGTGTAGGCCTCCCAGTCCGACCAGGCCGGTGCTCCGGAGTTGTACATTCGCCGCTGGACGACCCCGGACAGGTTGTCGGTGATGTAGAAGTACAGGTACGAGTCCGTGTAGGGGGTGGTCGCCAGGTTGCTCGATTCGATGTAGAAGTATCCGCTCGGCGGCGTGACGTCGTACACGATGCTGTCGTACACGATGGAAGAGATGTTGCCCGCCGTGTCCCTGACCTGCGAGTATGCGTACTTCGTCCCCTCGGTGGTCGTGCCGCCGTAGGTCGCCGACGTGATGTCCCAGCCCGATCGCGTCGCGCTGTAGGTCTCCCAGCCGGTCCAGGTCGAGGAGTTGTTGGAGAAGCGCATCTGGTAGAGGCCGCTGCTCGGCGCCGCGTCGCCCGCTGTCAGGGTGATCGTAACCGCAGCGCTGTTGGCGTAGGTCGCGCCTGCGTTGAGGCTCACCGCGGCCGTGGGAGCGACCGTGTCGTAGATGATGGCGTCGGTGGCCGTGTACGTCACCGCGCTGCCGTTGCCGAGCGGGTCCTTGATCTGCACGTAGACGGTCTTGGTGCCCTGGCCCGTGGTGCCGCCGTAGCCCGAGATCACGCTCCACGCCGCCTTGGTGGCCGCGTAGGCCTCCCAGCCGCTCCACGACGCTGCCGTTGTTCGAGAAGCGCATCTGCAGCTGGCTCGAGGCATAGACGTTGTCCGAAGCCGACAGGGTGAGCGTCACCGAGCCGGAGTTGGTGGCAGCCGCGCCGGCGTTGCACCGAGAGCGTTGCCGTCGGTGCCGTGTTGTCGAAGACGACCGTTGCCGTCCTGCTCGTGATGTTGCCGGCGCCGCCCGCGAGGTCGGCGTACTGCGCGTAGATCGTGCGGGTCCCGTTCGTTGTCGAGCCGCCGGGCGAAGAGACCACGCTCCAGCCTGCGTACGTAGGCGTTGTATGCCACCCACGAGCTCCAGGCGCTGTTGTTGTTCGAGAAGCGCATCGACTGCGCGCCGCTGATGGCGGAGGTTGATCGTGACCGTCCCCGACTGAGTCGGGTTGGGTGACGCCGAGAAGGAGCCCAACGGAGGCTGCGTGTCGAGAGATGACCGTGTACGAAGCGTTCGCCGGGGTCGGATTGTTGCCCGCCGCGTCCCTGAACCAGGCGTAGACGGTCTTGGTCGCTGTCGCCCGCGGTCAGCGTCCACGATGCGGTCGAGGCCGCCGGGATCCAGCTCGTCGGGACCGGCGGTGTCGGTGTTGGAGAACGCCATCTGCGTGACGGCGCTGCCGCCGCCTGCGGACGGCGGCGTGATTCCGGTCAGCGTCACCGACGTGCTGTTGACTTTGCCCAAGGTGTTGACGATGCTGAACGACCCGCCCGTTTGCGCAATATCTGTCGTAGAGGATCGTCTGGCTGACGGTGCGCGTGTTGCCCGCCTGGTCCTTGATCCTGAGGCTGATCGCCTTGTTCCCCTGGCGTCGAGCCGTCGAGGACCACGTTGAGCACACCGCTCGCCGCGGTGTAGTCGAACTCCGCGCTTGCAGGGGGCGTCCCGGACAGGGTCCCGTTCAGGGGCCCGGCGCCGACCAGGCCGAGGCCGCAGCCAGACCGGCGCTCGGCTCGATCTTCAGCTTGGAGAGGCCGCTTCCCGTGCCGTCTCCCGCGGTGAGCGCGAGCGCGATCGAAGTGAGCGTTGGTCGCGAGGCCGCCGGCCTGGAGCTGGTAGCTCAGCGTCGGGGCCGTCGTGTCGAGGTAGATCCGGTCGCTGTAGGCCGGCGAGCTGTTGCCGACCGCATCCCGGAACTGCCGAGTAGACGGTGTAGGTGCCCTCGGCGGTGCCCCCGAGGACCCAACCCGGCCTTGCTCGTGGCGTAGGTCTCCCACGAGGCGCCGGCGAGCTCGCGATTGGCTGTTGCCGAAGCGCATCTGCTTGCGGTTCTGCGTGTCCGAGCCGTCGCTAGACTCGCCGCTTCCCTTGACGCCGCCCGCCAGTCGGATCGGAGGCCGAGAGCGTGAGCCCCACCGTCGTGCTCCCCACGAACTCCGCGCCGGCCGGTGCCGTTGACCGTCACGCTGCCGGTGGGCACCGCCGGCGTCGACGATGATCGTACGGGTGGTTGCCGACGCTGGGGTTGACGTTGCCGTTGGTGTCTTCGAAGGTCATCTCGATCGTCTTGACGCCTTCGGTGAACGGGACGGCCCAGTGGATCGTCGGGTTGGTGTCGTAGGAGTAGGCGTCGGCAGTTGCGGGTCACCCGCGTTGTGGACGAGGGTGAGCGCGATGCCCGCGTCGTCGGTCGCCTGGATGTCGCTCAGACGTGACGCCGGCGTCGGCCGTGTAGTGGGGGTCGCCGGTCGAGCCGGTGACCGTGAAGCCGACGACCGCGGGCGGTTCGGTGTCGGCATCCTTGCCGGTGACGAAGGCGGCCGTGTACCCCGAGCCGCCCATCAGGAGAGTGCTGTCCGTGATGATGTAGTTGCCCTGCTGGTAGGACGCGATGTCGAGGAACCCCCTGACCTCCGGGGCGACGGATACGACGTAGTTCGAGTAGAGGTTGAGATCGTTCGACGGGGTTGAACTTGATCGTCTTGCCGTCCGCCGACATCGAGTAAGCGCCGGAGGCGATCTGGTCGTAGCCGCCGCGCAGCACCTTGAAGTTGGTGAGGCCGATCGAGTCGAAGTCGACCTGCGTCGAGAAGACCGCCGTCACGTTGGCGTTGCAGCGAGATGTCGTTGCCGATGGGCGTCGTGTAGAGGATCTTCGGCCTCTCCACGAGGATCGGCGCGATCGAGCGCGTTGCCGCCATGGACGGTCACCGTCACGCCGGACGCAGTCTGGGCGAAGGCGATCACGCCGGGACCGGCGATCTGTTGCCAGCCGATGAGGCCGTAGGCGGGGAACGGTGTCGCGGTCACGGTCAGCGGGCATGTTGTCCTTGGACGCCCGTGGCCCCCGAGGGCGACACGATCCCGTAGGCGCTCGGCTCGATCGTAAGCACCCGATCGCTGCGGTGGCCACCTCGACCTCGTCGGCGATCTGCGACTCCAGGTCCTTGTCGTCAAAGGGATTCGGGCAGGAGACCAGAAAAACACGACCGCGAGGACCGCGAGTACCGATGACACCCGCCGTTTTCATTCTTCGCTCCATGCGCCGCCGCCGGCCCGCTGCGAAGCCGAAGCCGAGGCCCGGGCCGCCCCGTCGGTCCGCGACGCGAGGTATGCATAGTCGGAGGCGAGCTTCGGGTCGATTCGTTCGACCAGGGCGAACGCGCGGCCCGCCTCGGGAAAGTTCTCCAGCTCGTACTGGGTGCGCGCCAGCCCGAGCAGCGCCGCCTTGCTGTTCGGGGCGCGGCTGAGCGCCTCCTGGTAGGTGGCGATGGCTCCTGCGAAGTCCTTCTTCAGATAGGCCACGTTGCCGAGGTTGATCAGGGCGGGGCGTAGCCGCCCCTGACGGCCAGGTCGAATTCCGATCCGGGCTTCGGCGAGCAGGCCGTAGCGAGCGTACAGGACGCCGAGCTTGTTCACCAGCGCGGGGCTCCCGCCGCCCAGGCGGATCTCGCCCCGCAGCCTGTCTGCGCGCGGCGTCGACCTCGCGCTCGATAAAGCGGGCAAGGCTCGTGCTGTAGGCCCGCACGACCTCGTCGGCTTCGGGAAGCACGATGCGTGTGTCCTCGCCGGGCATCCCACCGGCTCGTACGTCTCCCACGCCGAAGCGATCACGATGAGGCGGCGGTCGAGGCCTTGGCATTGTCCTGCCATTGCCTGGCTCCGACGGTCCACGCCTTGTTGAACCCCTCGTTGACGAGCGTCATCTCGACGGGCACCCACACGGCGCCTTCGGCAGAAGATCAGCTCGTCGGGATTGAGGAACGTCGAGCGGGCTGCCGCCTCGTCCATGGCGAGGGCGAAGGCCATGTAGATGTGGCCCGGGATCGTGATGAACGCCGTCTTGATGCCCACCGACTCGAGCACGGCCGCGTACATGATCGAGAGGTCGTCGCAGTCTCCGCCGCGGTACACGAGCGTCTGGTAGGGAAGCTGCAGGTAGTCGAGCGCGCCCTTGTCCTCGGACGAGATCTCCTTGTAGGGGGTCGTCGGGATCGACGACGTAGTTCAGCCCGTAGAGACGAAGCCCTTCGAACAGCCCCATGCCGAAGCGGAGGTTCTGGTCGATGTCGGCGCTGCCCGTTTCCCGGATGAGGCCCGCGGCGAACTTGGAGTAGCGCAGGACCGCCGGGTCCTTGGCGCTGACGAAGGCCGCAGCCTTGCGGTCGTCGTCCCATGTCATGGCGTTGCGATGGTGAAGCCGCAGGGTGTCGTGAAGCGCGCCTGCCGCTGCGAGCCGAGGAACGAGTAGTCGACGACGATCTCCGCGGAGACCCGCGTGCTCTCGGTGAGTCGCAGGACCTGCTCGTTGAAGAGGGCGACACGGGACCTCCACGGACCGGCCCCGGGCAAGCGACGGGTAGGCAGCGCTCACCTTGGGCTGGTCCATGTACTGCTTGACGAACACACTGACCTTGACGTTCTGGATGTCGCCGTCCTCGCGGTTGACGATGGTGACCGCGCCGAACGGGTTCTTGTCGTAGTAGGCGTGGAAGATGGGGAAGATTGGGTCGAGCCTGACCGACGACGCCTCGACGTTGGTGCCGCCGCGCAGCCCGCCCAGGTTGATCGCGCCGGTGAGCGTCACGCCGAGTCCCTGGAAGAGGGCGTCGCCGCGCCGAGGTAGTGGCCGTAGGCGACCCGCCGAGGCCGACGGAGAACGTCGGCGTGAACCGGTACGCGGCGTCGGCGCGGGCTTTGGGTAGAAGCGCGCGGCCGATTCGTCGCCCCACGCGGCTGAGTAGTACCCGCCGCCTGCTGAGGCCGTGAAGCTGACGCGGGGGCTGACGCGGTGCTCGAACCCGGCGCCGATGCCGCTGGAGAGCAGGGACAGGCTCTCGTCCGCCGGCGTGGGCATCACGCCGTAGCCGACCTCGGCAGAGGGGAAGAACGGGGCAAAGGAAGGCAGGGGCAGCCGGGCTTCGAGGCAGCCGCCGGCCCCGACCTTGTACAGATCGGCGCTGGCCGCGAGCGGGACCAGCACTTCGGGCGCCAGCCGCAGCACGAGCGAGTCGAGCGGCTGGGCGGCCGCAGGGCGCCAGGAGCAGGGCTGCGAACAGCAACGCGGTGACGGTACGTCGCGTCACTAGATAGCCTCCGGCGTCGAGGTCGCTTTGTGTTGGCGGCCGGCGAAGCTAACACAATTCTAACACGGTCGGCTCGGAGGTCGAGTCGGTCAACGGTATGAAAAAAGATGAGGCGCTGCCGTGCGCGGCAGCGCCCCCCTGTCGCTCAGCGGAGCTACTGGAAGAGCCGGATGATGCGCAGGCCCACGGTCGAGTCCGACACGTAGGCGTATCTTCCGCTGAGGATCACGTCCTGCGGGCTCGATCCCGGCCAGTCGATGGCGCGTATGAGCTTGCCGTCGTTCAGCGCCGTCGGATTCGAGATGTCGACGAAGGCGAGGCCGCTGTAGGGGTCACCCGCGTAGGCGTAGTCGCCAGAGGCGGCGATCCCCCTGGGCGCGCCGGTACTGGAGCCCGCAACCGTGTCGCAGGGCCCGTATACGGTCTTGTAGGCGCCGCTGGAAGGGTTGATGTTGACGGCCCAGACTCCCGTGCCGCCTGTGAACTCGTCGCTCACAAAGGCGTAGTCGCCCGCGAGCGACAGATGCTGCAGCATCATGCCAAAGGCGACTCGGGCCACGAGCGTCGGCAGGATGGGATTGCCCGCGTCGATGATCTTGAGGTCGTTGGGCTGGAAGTAGGCGCCTTCGCTGGCGTAGACGTAACGGCCCCTGACCGCGACGTCCTGGATCCCGCCCTGGCCGTCGGCGTCGAAGAAACCGACGCCGACGGGCTCGTCGGGTCGGCGATGTCGTAGATCTGCACTCCCGTGCTGCCCGCCAGGTAGGCGTAGTCGCCCTTGACTGCAATGCGGTGCACGCTGCCGGAGATGACGGCGCTGCGCCCGCCGCCGCGGGCGCCGAGGCGTTGGCGATGTCCACGACGCTCAGGCCGTTGGCGCCGGCTGCGACAAAGGCATAGGGGCCCGAGAGCGCCACGGCTGCGGCGCCTGGGATGGCGACAGGCGCCGCCGGCCACGGGCACAGGAGCCGCCGGGTTGGAGACGTTCAGGATCTGCAGCTGCGAGGGGCCGCCCGTGGCGGCATAGAGGTAGGGACCGCGCACCACGGCCGCCGTCATCCCGTAGCGCCCGCCCGCGTCGTAGGACCCGGCGATCGCCGGGCTGTTGGGCAGCGCGAGGTCGACGGACTGGAACCCGAGGTTCCCCGAGGCGACAAAGGCGTGACTGCCGTCGGCGGCGACGCCGCTGGAGGCGCCCGGCGTGTTCCAGAAGCCCGCGAGGCTTGGGGCGCCGGGCGCGGCGACGTTGACCGCCTGCAGGCCCCGGCCGTCGGCGAGGTAGGCCGTGGTCCCGGCGACCGCGATGTCGGCTATGTCGCCGCTGGCGCCCCCCCACTCGCCGACCTTGGCAAGGGCGGAGGGATAGCGACTGAGCACGAGCAGCGCGTACGGGGGCGGCGGCTCGAGAAAGGCCTTCGCCATGGACAGCGTGTAGACGTAACTGCCGCTCACGGTCACGTAGCTCGGGCCGGTAGTTCCCGTCGGAATGAGACCTGTAGGGAAGTAGATCGTCGCGGTCGGGACGTGCAGGTAGAGGACTCCAGCAGCAGGTCGGTGTTCGTGGTGGTGAGATAGAGAAAGGCAGGTCCGCCGAGTGGAGTTGGCGTCGATGATCCTGAACCTGGTAGGTGCGTCCGCCCGGGTGAGTCGTCGACATGAGCGTCATCTTCGGCTTGCCCGCACCGTCCAGGGCGACGTTCAGGGCGAGCACGCTGGCGGCGCCGAGCCGTCGATGACGTAGGCGCGGCCGGCCTCGGACGCCAGGAGACCGCGATCGCGTCGCCGAGGGCGCCCGCGTAGGTGGCCGCCACATTCGGCCGCAGCGGGTTGGAGATGTCGACGGCACGCACCTTGCCGCTCCCGTCGGCCACAAAGGCGTACCTGGTCCCGCCGCCGTAGTCGTAGAGGTCGACGTCCTTGGCGTTGGTCGTGGCCACGCTTGCGACGACGGTCGGGCTCGGCGGGTTGGAGACGTCGACGACGAGGAGGCCGGACGAACCGGCCGCCACGTAGGCGTAGCCGCCCGAGACCTTGACCTTGTTCGCAGGCCCCGGCGTTCCTGTGGTGACGATGCCGGACTCGGAGGTTGCCGGGATCTGGAACGTCTGCGCCGCGTTGGCTGCGCTCTCGATGCTGCCGCTCTGGGCCGGCCGGACCTTGTAGTAGTACCACTGGTCGTCCGACACGCCGGTGTCGACAAAGCTGTTGCCCTGGATGATGCCCGTGTAGTTCTCGAAGGGCCCGGCGGGGCTGGTCGAGCGGAGGACCTCGAACTGGCTTGTCGCCGCGATCTCGGCCCATTCGAGGCGGATCTCGCGGTAGCCGCCGGTGACAAGGGGCGCCAGCGTCATCTGCGAGAGGGGGATGACCGACACGTAGCTGGAGTAGCGGGCGCTGCCGCCGGGCATGCTGCCTTGAGCAGGAAGATGTGCGGGGCGCCGTTCTTGAGACCCGTCAGGAGGTGCGAGGTCGCCGGCACCGCGAGACGCTCTTCCCGTAGGTCTCGGTCGGCAGCGTGCCGTTGCTCG
>CAVQFA010000006.1:0-4970 GCA_963711735.1 Candidatus Gottesmanbacteria bacterium
TACGGAATGGGCGCCCTCCGGCAGCCCGTCGTGCAGGGCGTCCGTGACCCGCAGATGCCCTAGACCCGCAGGAGCGTACGTAAACACCAGGAGGACATCGGGCGGAGAAGATAGTCCATATACTCAAAATAGCATACTCAGGATTATTTGTCTTTCTGTCGGCGTCTGCTTGGCTGGAGCACTTCCCTGCGCGAGGAACTTCCTTTAATAGCCCGTTGATACGCATCGGCCGGAATAATCTTTTCAAACGATTTATTGTTTTCCGCGATAGACCGTAGCCGGTCCGTTATGTTCGGGTTAAAACCGAGTTCCTTTATCTTCTGTTCATTTGCTAACCTGACCATAGGCGGAAGATGATCAATAAGTGTTTGCGTAAACGGTTTATGCGTGTATGCCGCAACACCCATTTTTATCTCGAAAAATGTTACGCAGAGCTCGCGGTATGTATGTGCTCCTTCCGGACGTGTACCTGCATTCATTTCCTGATTCATAGATAGGTTAAATTATAATACAAACGCCAATTAAACGAAAAAAACTTATGCTATAATTCCTTCATGCGCGGACTTTTGTCTAAAAAAATTCATATATCATCCGATTTCATACTTTCAGTATTTCTATTTATCCTCACATTTGTCATCGCCGGCAGCTTTTCCCTCTTCGGGATTGATCCGCGTCATGACGGTATAATGTTGAAACCTGCGCTCGATGTCACTAGGGGCCTCATGCTATTCCGTGACTCGTTTACACTTTATGGCGCGTTAACAACGTTAATTCAGGCGTCTGCGCTCATTCTTTTCGGTAAGTACCTTATAACGTTACAACTCCTGACTGCCGCTTTTTACGGTGGAATAGCCGCTCTTCAGTATCTTCTTTATAAGCGCATACTTCCAAGCTCAATTGCACTCATAACAGTTATTTTGTGGATTTTTAGCGCACCCTATTTTTTCTGGACATTTCACCCCTGGACTTCTGTGTACGCGCTGTTCTTTCAGCTGGTGGCGGCATATCTTGTTATCCGCTGGATAGAAACGAAACATTCGTTTTATATTTTTTTGGCCGGGATTACAGCAGCTGGCGTTTTTTATAGCCGTCTCTCGGTTGGGGTATTTACCGCCCTCGGTGTCATGGCGTTTTTTGTAATTCTTGCTTTACAGAAAAAATTATCCGTTAAACAAGCGGGAAAGCATATTGCCTATTTTATTTCCGGATTTATTTTTATCGTAATTCTCTTTTCAATTTGGTTAGGCATCAATAACGCGTTCAATGATTGGTGGAGTCAATCATTTACGCTCGGATCATTATACGCCACGCAGTTTCACTCCGTCACTGATTTGCTACATTTGCTTTGGATAACGTTTTTCCCGTTCTCAAACCCGATCTTTGTCACCAGCCCGGTGGAATTGTGGGTACTGCTCCCCGTAGCGTCCATAATCGTATTCGTACAGTATTGTTTTTTCCGTAATAAAGACGCTCAAAAACACGTATCAACCGTCCTATTGCTGACACTTGTAGCGCTGGCTGCCTGGACCCAATACTATCCGATGATCGATTACCGTCATATCTACTGGGGAAGCACACCGATGTTTGGGGTTCTTGCGGTATTTTGGTATGAACTGGTGCGGTTTATCCTGTCCATTTTTAAGAAGAACTCTGTCCCGCTTGCTACCATAATTACAATCGTAGGATTATGCATTCTTTTTTATCCCGATATTTCCACGAGGATTCTGGCAGGAAAAGAAAAACTGTCGTTACCGTACGAGACAATTTCGCAGCCGGTTCTATTAAAAGGGATGCGCGTTACCGCCCGCGAACAACAGTATATTCTGGATTTTGAAAATTCACTTATTGAATATTTTTCGTCACATCCTGAGGGGATAGTAGTAAATCTGAGCGAAGACGGCCTCTATCCTGCACTGTACGATCATATGAAATATATTCCTCCGTTATATGTGTATTGGCCTCAGTTCATGGGATCTGTATTTCCTAATTTTTTACCTCGTATATCAGCCTATATTGCTCAATATCACCCGCTTGTCGTGACGTCCCGCACATCCATTCTTCCGTCAGGCTATTGTCCGGTAAAATATCTGGATTCCGTCTACGGCGCATACCTTGCCTTGCCCTGCGGTGAAAAGTTATCTTTATGAAATACGCAGCGACTACCGGAATAAAGGTAAACCGGAAACTTATCACGATCATTGCGGCTGTCATTATTTGTTTGCTGTTCCTTTTCTTCCGGGTTTACGAGTTCAAAGTACGATCTGAAATATCTTTCGATCAGGTAAACAATGCGTGGGCCGCCTACCGTATTATCGCAGAACACAAATTTCCTCTGGAAGGTCCCGCTGCCAAAATGTCATCGATCACCATCGGCCCGCTCTATTATTACTACGTTGCCTTTTTTTACTGGATAACGGATTTACGTCTGATTGCGTCACCGGTTATCGCTCTTGTAACGGCTATTATTAATTTTGGTATTCTGTACTCATCACCAGAAGGTTGTTCGGATCAAAAACGGCATTGATAGCAGCAGGTATAAACGCAACATCAGTATATTTTATATATTCCGACCGGGGTCAGGTACCGATAAATTTTATTCCTTCTGTCGGACTGCTGCTGTTTTATTATTTATATGAGGTTCTGCGGGGGAAGGCTGATAAGATTCCGTGGCTTGCCGTCATTTTGGGTTTATCTTTTCATGTCCATTTTACTTCCGTATTTTACCCGGTCATTATCGCCCTGACGCTTCCATGGTGGCCGAACATAAAAACAAATGCTAAATATTACCTGTATGCAGTTCTGCTACTTATCATTTCTTTTTCTCCCATGATTATCGATAGTGTGATTAAGAAACAACCGTTTTGGCAGGCATCGGGAGCGTACATCAGTTCTTCAACTCACGGATTGCACCTACGGAGAATTCTTCAGCTTTCTCACGATGCTTTTATTGAGTTTGAATCCATTTTGATGTTCAGGTTCTTCCGTCCGTTCGTCTTTTTCGTATTACCGGTATTTGTGTATATATATAACATACGCCAAAAAAGAAAAAACCTCTGGATAGGGATACTCCTATCCTTATGGATTATTGTTCCCTGGATAGGATTTTCGCTGTATTCGGGCGAAATCACCAGTTATTATTTTTCAATCGGCCGATACATCGTACTGATGATTATTTCCTATTTGCTGTATTGGTTGTGGAATACACATATTCTTTCAAAAATCTTCCTGTGCCTCTTTGCGGTTAGTTTCCTGTTTTTTAACACTCAGAAGTTTTTTACTGCAAGTAAGGGTAACCTCATTGAATTGGAAAATGAATTTAAAGTAAACAACCAGTACAAAAACTATATCCCGTATAAGGAGGGCGACCCGAGGTCATACTTATATACAATTTACATAAGACAAAGATAACATATTTTTGGAAATTTGTGTTTAGCCTGCTATAATGCCTCAAATATGAACACTGAACGAGGCAGGCTCTATAACGTGGAAGGACTTGATGCGGCGGGAAAATCTACGCTGGCTAAGGAATTACAGAAGGAATTTGACGGTGTTATGACATACAGCCCGCCGGACTGGATGAGACCATACCGGACGTTCTTCAACACCTCGCCAGCCGATATACGGTTCCTGTATTATGCATATAGTAATTTCTGGGTTGACAGGGTTATAGTACGTCCTCTTTTGGAACGTGACGGGAGATATGTATTCCAGGACCGGACATGGCTGACGACGTTATCCGCACATGAAGATATGGGAACATCACGTATTCTGCTTCGGCTCGGATTAACACTCGCGAAAGCCGCAACCCGTCCCGATATTGCCTTTATTATTCACGTTGATAACGCGGAAAGACGCCAGAGAATGATGAGCAGGAATGTGATTACCCCTGATGATATAACCAGTCTTGAAAACCAGGATGAAATGGAAAAAAGTCTGGTGTCATGGTCGAATCGTCTCCGGTGGAAGACGGTTATCTTTGATAATACTCACTTCACGCCCGATCTGGCGCGAGAGGAGTTAGTGCGGTATATCAGTGACAGAAATCTTAAAACGAACCCGGTAAAACCTCTTTGATTGATATGTATTGGGACTGACCCTTCGGTATATGGTATTCGACATTATCCCCTGCGTGCTTTCCCAGAAGCATCGTTCCCAGCGGCGATTCATAGGAAATCCACCCCTGTTTGTTCTGAGACGCATCATCAGGGCCCAACAGGGTGAATGTTTCGTCTTCAGTCTCACCGGCAAACCTCACTGTAATCGTATTCCCGACGCCGATGGTATCTATTTGTTTGCGCGGCTCAATGATGGTCACGTCATAGAGCTTGTCTTTAACCTCGGAAAGCATCCGCGACGCAAGATCCGCCTGCCTCGATGCTTCTTCATACGCAAAGTTGTCATGGTATTCGTCGCCTTTCTCGATTGCCGCACCCATTTCCAGCTGGCGTTGCTTGTGTTGTTCCTGCAGTTGGGTCAGCCGCCGCTCCAGGGCATCTTTGGTAAATTGCGTCATCAAACGGGATTTGGCACGATTTTCCTTTTCAAATTTGTTATTCATAATTACCTTCCGATGCTATATGCTCCACGCCGAATGCCGAGACGGAAAGGGAAGCCAGGTTGACCGCCTTTTCCAGTGCGGTTTCCACAGGGACTCCTTTCGCACGCTGTGCTAAAAACGCACCGGCAAGTACGTCACCTGCGCCTGTAGTCTCAACGGAAGCAACAACCGGCGCCGGTATCATTATTATATCGTTCCCGTGAATATATTCTGCACCGGATTTTCCTTTTTTAAGGACAATCGGTGTATCAAATACCGTTTCCCCAAGCTCACGGACTATATTAAATTCCGCCTCGTTCGCAAATATCAACGAAGCTTTCCGGAACATCTGCTTTGTTAAATCCGGAAATTTTTCGACGAATTCCTCAAAACTATCAACGGAAACATGTGTATGGCCGGATAACATCTCCAG